>CAZYER010000001.1:0-2710 GCA_964646525.1 uncultured Francisella sp.
AAACCCGCGTATTGATGACGGGGTAAATGTTGACGAATTAAATTTTCAATAGCAGATAATTCATCAGTCTCTTCAACGCACACCAATGAAATCGCTTCACCCTCTGCTCCTGCTCTACCCGTACGACCAATGCGATGTACGTAATCTTCTGCCACATTGGGCAAGTCGAAATTAATTACATGAGGTAACTCACTAATATCAATACCACGAGCTGCTATGTCAGTTGCGACCAAAACACGCACACTATTTGCCTTGAAATCTGCTAAGGCACGGGTACGAGCGCCCTGACTTTTGTCACCATGAATGGCTGCAGCTGGTACTTCCTGTTTGTTTAAATACTTAGCTAAACGGTCAGCGCCATGTTTAGTACGCGAGAAAATGAGTACTTGCGTCCAGTTATGGTCTTTAATAAGTTTAGTGACTAATGCGGTTTTATGTGATTTGTCCACTTCGTAAATGCATTGAGATACCGTTTCAGCCGTTGTTTTTTCAGGACTAATTTCGACTTGAATCGGATCTTGTAAGAAACTGCTCGCTAAAGCACGAATATCACTGGAGAAAGTCGCTGAAAACAACAGTGTTTGACGTTTTTTAGGCAGCAAGTCGATAATTTTACGAATATCTCGGATAAAGCCCATATCTAACATACGGTCAGCTTCATCTAATACCAACACTTCAACCTGTGAGAAATGCACTGCATTTTGACTATATAAATCGAGCAAGCGCCCCGGAGTGGCCACCAAAACATCTAAACCGCCGCGAAGTTTCATCATCTGTGGATTGATTTTGACACCGCCATAAACAATAGCAGACTTCAAGGGTAAGTATTTTCCGTAAGTCTCAACATTCTCCCCCACCTGCGCTGCCAGTTCACGAGTAGGCGTTAATACCAGCGCTCGGATGTGATTAGACTTGGGCTTAAAATCCCCCGTTAATCGCTGCAGTAATGGCAGCGTAAAGCTGGCCGTTTTGCCTGTACCCGTTTGCGCAGCGGCCATAACATCCTTGCCTGTCAGTACAGCAGGAATAGCTTGTTGTTGAATTGGTGAAGGTGTTGTGTAATTTTTTTCGCTCACAGCGCGTAATAACGCATCGTGAAGGCCGAGTTCGGCAAAAGTCATTCAAATAATTCCAGTCAAGGCACATTGTTTAATGATGCGCACCATATAAAAAAGAGGCGCTCTTGTAAGCACCTCGTCAGTCTGTCACAATCGTTAAGCTAACTTATGACGTTTAGTGGCATCTCGATGTTCGTAACCGGCCTTATTAGCCCCATCACGGTAGGTTTCATCTAAAAAGGCACGCTCTTCCATCAAGCCACCTTCTTCGACCTCTTTCCACCAGTGCTTATTCGCACCGCTAGTACGACCATCATCGAAACGGTAGCCACGTGCTTTCAAAATATCTTTCACTTCAATCGGCGCGCCAAAGGCACGTACCAACACGGTACGACTAGCCGACTTGGTTAATAGGCCTTTTAATAGGTCTGGCTGTAAATAAAATAACCAAGCCATAGCAAAACAATCCGTTAAGGCACGGTGACCATCATAAAAATAACCATTACGATAGAGTAAATATTCTAACTTACCTGACTCAAAGCCAGCATCGCGCCAAGGCATTTCAAAGAAAGAGCAAGCCCAAGCTTTGTCACCCAATTGGGTAAAGCGACGATCAAAGAAGGCACGATCAAAGCCCGCGTTGTGAGCAACCACCAAACTGGCTGGCGACATCCAATTACCTATGTAGTCATCATCGAAAGACTTGCCCTCGACATCTGCCTGACTGATACCATGAATGGCCTCACTCTCTGGGGAAATAGGCACACCACAATCTTCTAGCTCAGAAAACTTATCAGCAATCATCACAACCTTGGCGGTCGTTGGATTGTAACGAACCGCTAGCATTCCTAACTCAACAATACCGTCTTTCAGTTTATCAACGCCAGTGGTTTCAGTATCTAACAGAATAAGGTATTGATCTTCATCACTCGGATCACTTAACAGAATAGGTAACTCTGTATTCTCATCCCAAGGCAATTGTTCTAATAAACGGAAGCGCTGCGGTTCGGCTTGAATTTCGTCACAACGTTCTAAGGGGAATGATTGCTTCATGATTGGCATGAGAAAAGGCGCTCCTAAAATGGCATTAGCCCCCTATTATAGCTTTTTATTGAGCTGAAGACCTTGCCAAAAGTGCAAATACTTATCTAAAGCATTGGCAAAGGCTTGCTTATCTTTCGCTGACAAAGGTGCTGGACCACCCGTGTGTTCACCACTGGCACGCATGGTTTCCATAAAATCACGCACGGTTAAACGCGCTCGGATATTGTCCGGTGTGTGAATTTGACCACGTAACCCTATTGCTCTAGCCCCTTTAGCCAATACTTCTGCCGCCAAAGGAATATCTTGTGTAACCACTAAATCATCTGCTGAGCAGCGCTCCACAATAACATTATCCGCAACATCGTAACCTTTGGGTACTTGAACCCAACTGATATTCAAGGTACGAGGGATGGGAATGATATGGTTAGAGACAAACAACATATCAATTTTGGTGCGCTCAGCGCATCGGATCAATATTTCTCTCAGCGCCACAGGGCAGGCATCGGCATCAACAAAAATCATCCTATCCACCAATGTGTGAATTTAGCCTGTGTGTCGGGTCTCGACTGATTATTATCTATTGATTAAAAAACAAGCTAAACCATCTA
>CAZYER010000001.1:2810-79479 GCA_964646525.1 uncultured Francisella sp.
TGTCGGGTCTCGACTGATTATTATCTATTGATTAAAAAACAAGCTAAACCATCTAGGTTCAACATATTGTCTGTGCTAAACTCAATCATTAACTACTCCACTATTTTGATCTAGAAACGCCACTGACCATTCAACTGCAACCTCAAGAGTAATGATTGCTATGTTTTTTCCCAAACTACGACAAATTGCCACTCCACACGTTATCACCATTGATGACCAAGCCAGTGTTCAAAATGCGTTGGATAAAATGTCACAGCATAATCTTCGTGATCTCATCGTTACAGGTGACAAAGGGCTTCGAATTATCACCGCTCATGAACTCATCGAAGCACGCCTTAATGGCTGCGATTTTACCCGAACCCAATTGAGTTCGATTCAGCTACCCCAAGTTATCCAACTGAATGCTGAAGAGAGTGTGGTTGACGGTCTAGTTGCACTGAAAGAGGCAAATGTAGATTATGTGTGCCTTGTAGAGGGTAATCAACTTCAAGGGATTGCCAGTTACACAGATCTCATTTCGCATCTCGATCCTAAGTACATTGCAGAATCTAAGCAGCTAATAGACTTAATTCATTTGGCTCATTTTGTTGAAATTGAACAAGGTGAATCACTAATCAACGCACTGACTTTACTTAAAAACTCAAGACAAAGTTGCATATTAGTAAAAGAACACCATAATCACATCGGCATTCTTACGCAAAGCGACATCACTCAAGCATTAAGAACGATTAGCGATCTAAATCATCCTATTACATCTTTCGTATCACAACCTTTGATACGAGTACCAGAAACATTAACACTACAACAAGCCTTGTCTGTTAGCCGACAGCAGCATAGAAAACGTCTCATTGTAGAAAATGCACAGCACCAAATTTTGGGTATTCTACATCAAAAAGATCTAGTTACTTTAGTCTATGAAAGTTGGCGAGATCTGGTTTTTGAACAACAAAAACTACTCAAAACACAAACAAGCTATTTAAAGCAAACCCAAAACATGCTCAACCAAGCGCAAAGCGTTGCCAAATTAGGCAGTTGGGCGCTTAATATTGCAACGCAAACAATTTTGTGGTCCGATGAAGTTTATCGAATTTTTGAACTGAATCCAGCTGAGTTTAAGCCATCTTACGAAAACTTTTTTAAGGTTATCCATCCAGCTGATGTAGACAAGGTTAAAGAGGCTTATCACTCGTCTTTATCCAATCAAAAAAAATATGCCATAGATCACCGGCTGCTGATGCCAGATGGTCGTATTAAATGGGTCAGAGAAATGGCTGATCATCAATTCGATGAGCTTGGCAATCCCATTACTTCTGTCGGTACGGTGCAAGATATCACAGAACAGAAACTGATCGAACTTGAACTGGAGAAAAGAGAAACGCAATTCCGATTGAGTATCGAAGCCTCTAATATCGGATTATGGCAGTGGGATATGGAAGACGAGTTAACTTGGTCTGACGAATGTTATCAACAACTTGGTTTTGCAGCACAAGCCTATCCGATGAGCTTGACCATTTATAAACAAGGCATTCACCCTGACGACATGACTCAAGCATTTGAAGAAGTCGCTCGACAAGTCGAACAAAACAAAGAGTTTGTCATTCAATTCCGGTACAAAAATATTCAAGATGATTGGACGTGGATTGAGTGTCGTGGAAAGGTTACCAGTTATGATGCGGATGGATCACCCAATTGGATGATGGGTACTCATATCAATATTCAACATCAAAAAGACACTGAAGAGTCATTAAAACTTGCTCGCATAGAAGCCGAAAAAGCCAGCAAAGCCAAATCTGAATTTTTAGCTAATATGAGCCACGAAATTCGTACGCCCATGAATGCCATTCTGGGATTGAGCGAATTAGCCATGGAAGAGTCTAATATTCAGACTATGCGTGAACAATTGCATAAAATTCATCGCTCTGCCCATTTATTACTCGGCATTATTAACGACATTCTCGACTTTTCCAAAATCGAAGCGGGCAAAATGGTCATCAGCGAGCAACCCTTCTCGCTCGTGCAAATCGTTCAAGACCTACAACAGCTATTTATGACTGTTGCTCAAGAAAAAAATCTGAATCTATCTTTTGAATTAAATCAACAAGAAAGTACCCGTTTTTTAGGCGATGAATTGCGTATTCGTCAAGTACTAACCAATTTAATCAGTAATTCCATTAAATTTACTCATCAAGGTGGGGTGACCCTATCCATTCACGTTGAAACAACGGGGCATAACACGTCTCTGGTTCATTTTACGATCAAAGACACGGGTATTGGCATTAGCGACGAACAACAGCAACGCCTGTTCTCCGCCTTTGCACAAGCAGACAGTTCGATCACCCGCCAATACGGCGGTACTGGCTTAGGACTCATCATTAGTCAAAAGTTAGTGAAAGCGATGGGTGGTGAGGGTATTCAACTCAGCTCCAAAATTAACCAAGGCTCGCAATTCACATTCAGCCTTAGATTAACACCATGCGCCAACATTGCTGTTTCTCCCATTTCAGAAGCCGATCAACAGGCGTTAAGTTCGTTACTCAACGGCAACATCCTTTTGGTAGAAGACAACCTCATTAATCAAGAAGTTGCGCTCAGCCAACTCAAACGGCTGGGCTTAACAGCTCATGTTGCCCATAACGGTGCACAAGCTGTCGAAATGGTAAAAACCCAGCATTACCGACTGATTTTAATGGACATTCAAATGCCAGTAATGGATGGCTATCAGGCAGCAGAACAGATCAGACGTTTTAACAAGCATACGCCTATTATTGCCCTCACCGCAGCAGCGATGATCGAAGACCGTGAAAAAGCCTTAGCCGCTGGCATGAATGATCACTTACCTAAACCCATTAATCGTGAACAATTACGTGAAACACTGATAAAATGGCTAAGTCAGAATATCGAAGCGCAGCAACCTCAACCAACCCAAAGCACCCATTCGTTAACGACACAGGAAATCACCATGCTTGATGCCAGCTTAGGACTGAAACAATTAAATGGAAATCAAACACTTTATCACAAATTGTTAAAACTATTTCTAGATCAGTTAACGCAAGAATTTTCTGCGCTACCTGCCCAATTACAGGCGATTTCTGAAGGGAACGATGCAGCAAGAACAGCCACTCAACAGTTAAATCATGCTCTAAAAGGTGTTGCTGGCAATTTAGCCATTAGCGCATTAGCAAATTTAAGTGCCGAAATCGACCTGATGCTTAAACGAGGTGATGCCATCCAGGCTAATCAAGCGACTTTCTTTGCACAAACAATCAGCGATACAGAAAAGGCCATTCAAGCCTACTTGCAAACCACTTCCACGACAAACCTTGAACCCGTCGCTCCAGTAGCTCAGCTAGATAGTTCATTGTTATTAATGGATTTAGCAAAGCGCATACAAGGCAATGAATTTATTGACGATGACGAACTTGCAGAGCTGGGTCGTCATATACCCGTGCAGCAACAAACTCAGTGGCAATTAGTCATCGAAGCCTTGGCTGTGTTTGATTTTGACCAAGCGCATACTGAACTACAGGCATTGTTTAAATGAGCATCATTCATACCATGACAAAATCGATACGATTATTATGTGCCTTAGTCGCCTGCTTCCTACTGTCTCCAACTTCATGGGCAGAAAACACCTCTGAAAACACAGCAACACAACAAAAGCCCTACACCTTCGCTATTTTGTCTTTTCGGACCAAAGAGGTTTCTCAAAAACGCTGGCAACCCCTCATTGATCATTTACAACAACAATTACCCAATATTTCCTTGCAATTACGCGTCTATTATTACGATGAACTCAATGCTGCCGTCAATAATCAAGAAGTAGACTTTGTATTAACACAACCTGCTCACTATGTGTTGCTTACCTACCGTAATCAGCTTTCTTCGCCTTTGGCTTCGCTCATTAATTTAGAGGGCGGTTTTGCCACCGAAAAAATTGGTGGTGTTATTTTTACCCGTGCGAACAACCATCAAATCAACGACATTCAACAACTCAAAGGTAAAGTCATCGCTACCTCAGATAAGCAATCTCTGGGTAGCTACCAAATGCAAGCTTTTGAACTGTTAGAACATGGCATTAATTTAGATAAAGATGCAACCCTATTGGAAACGGGTCAGCCTCAAACCTTAGCCGTTGAGGCGGTTCTATCAGGTAAGGCAGATGTTGGTTTTGTGTGCACTGGTGTACTAGAACATATGGCACAACAAGGACAATTAGAATGGCAACGTATTAAATTAATTGGTGCACAAAAATATGCTGATTTCCCTTTTTTAACCAGCACCCGACTCTATCCAGAATGGCCAGTCGCAGCCATGCGACATGTTAGTAGACAAGTGGTTGCGCAAGTGACCAGCGCCTTATTAGACATTCCACACCATAGTCCGCTCACTCAATCTATGGCAATTGCTGGCTTTACTATCCCAAGCGATTACCGCACGATAGACAAACTGATGCGCCAACTGCGTGTCGAACCCTTTAATAATAGCCAGATGGTCACTTTAAGCGATATCTACCACCATTGGTCACAAGAACTGATTGCCCTGATACTCATCTTAATTTTACTGATGAGCCTGTTTATTGTCTTGCTCTATCGTCGAAACCGCTCATTGCTCAAAGCCAAACGTCATTTACAAGCCAATAGCGAGCAACTACGTAAGCTCCAATTGGCGGTTGAACATAGCCCAGAAAGCATTATTATTACCGATTTATCGGCGAAAATTTCTTACGTCAACCCTGCAACTGAAGTGATGACAGGTTACCGTGCGGAGGAACTGCTTAACCAAAACCCACGCATGCTACAATCTGGCAAAACAAGTCATGCTATTTATGAACAACTTTGGCATGACATTACCAGCGGAAAAGTCTGGCATGGTGAAATGATCAATAGACATAAATCAGGATACGATTACTATGTAGATATTGTTATCAGTGTTGTCTACGACGAACAGCAACATCCAATTGCTTATTTATCAATCGAGCGCGATATTAATGCACAAAAAGACGATCAACATCGCATGCAACAATTGATCTATGTTGATAGTCTAACAGGCTTAGGCAACCGTAATAAACTGATTGATACCCTCGACAAACAATTACAGCATCATAAAGATGGTCTGGTTGGCTATTTATTATTGCTCAATATTGACCGCTTTAAATGGGTCAATGCCACACACGGCGTTGCTTTTGGTGACCAATTACTGGTCGCTTTAGCAGAAAGACTTAACACCTTTATCGCCGATTCAGGCATTGTGGTGCGTTTAGAAGGCGACAAGTTTGCGCTACTACTCACCACTTCGGAACAATGGCGGGAAGATGAAAGCTGGCTTTTGGGTTGGCAGAATGCCTTACAAGCGCTTATAACGGCTCATTTCAAATTGGGTAGCGAACGTATCAGTATTCATTGCAGCATGGGCATTGCGCAAATTAATGCTAACCATTATCGCTCATCCATTGATATCATCAATACCGTTATTGCACAGGCCAGTACGGCATTAAAGTTAGCACAAAAACTGGGCGGCAATCGCTTAGAGTCTTTCAAACAAGAACTATCCGATCGTGATTTGGAAGCTCATAACATCGAATTAGAGCTCACTTCTGCCCTAAAACATCACGAATTGCGTTTATTTGTACAAGAACAAGTTGATGAGCAAGGTAAGCTGGTAGGTGCCGAATGCCTCATTCGTTGGCAGCACCCCGTAAAAGGTCTATTAGCGCCCTTTGCCTTCATTAGCGTTGCCGAACAATCCGATTTAATCATTAAAATTGGCTACTGGGTAATACAAGATGCTTGTCGCATACTGGCGCAGGCACAACAACAAGGTTTGCTAATAAGCCTATCGGTTAACATTAGTCCCCGACACTTTTTACAATCCGACTTTATCGACAATACCCTAGCCATTGTGCAAGCAAAAGGCATTAAGCCCTCATCACTGATTCTAGAGATCACCGAAAGCCTGTTCATGGAAAATCTCGATGAAGTGACACAAAAAATGAAGCAACTCAAAGCGATGGGCTTCCGCTTCTCGATTGACGACTTTGGTACTGGCTACTCATCACTCAGTTATCTCAAACACCTGCCCATTGATGAACTGAAAATTGACCGTGCTTTTGTCACCGCCATGGGCGAAGAAGGTCTATCACAGAGCCTAGTAGAAACCGTTTATGCCGTTGCAACTAAAATGCATCTTCATGTTGTTGCCGAAGGTGTTGAAACACAAGCACAATCAGATATGCTTAAATCCCTTCCTGGTATTATTCAGCAGGGCTATTATTATAGTCGACCAGAGGATGCAGATGAATGGCTGGCACAAAAAAAGAACAAAAGCTAAACAAATACGTACCATTAATAAGTAAATTATCTTATAGTTGGTATGATAAAATAATGACCACTGGTTACCTCTAACAACCCTAACGGCGCGAAAGGGGGGGCTGGGGCAAGGGGTTTAGAAAATCGCATCTAACCTTTTGATTTAATCCATTCCACCAGAGATAATATAAAAACATGGGAACGCTAACAGCTCCACAAGGTGGGGTTTTTAGAAGTAGCCAACAGGGAGACTCAATGGCGCTGCTTAAATTCATGGTCGTGTTTTTCTGCTCACTCAACATCGTTTGGGCTGCCGTGCCTAAGGTTGAGGCAAAAAAAGTCTATCAGTTTGGTGTTTTTGCCTACTTAGGTGAAGAACATACCTATGCGCAGTTTGCTCCTATTATTGACTATCTCAATAGCCAACTCACCGAAGAGCGCATTGAACTTCAGGTATTATCACAAGAAAAAATTTACAAAGGCATTGACAGTAAAGAGCTAGATTTTGTCTCCACTAATCCAACACATTACATCGTTATTCGTAATCAACTCGACCTTTCTGGTCCCATGGCTACGCTGGTCAAGTTACACAATGGTCAACCCAATAAATCACTAGCAGGTACGATTTTAACGCTCTCCCATCGCAAAGATATCAATAGCTTGCAAGACATTAAGCACAAAGTGATTGGTATTCCGGGATATGAATTTATGGGCGGTTATCGTGCTCAGGCATTCGAACTTCATCAAGCTAATATTCGCTTACCGCAAGATGTCAGCCGCATTGACGTGAAAGGCGATCATTACAGCGTAGTTAACGCTTTAGTGAATGGAGAAGTTGACGTCGGTTTTGTGCGTGAAGGTGTGCTGGAACACATGGTGCAAAAAGGCGAATTAGACGTTCACAAACTCAAAGTAATCAATGCTCAATACGCACCCAATACACCCTACCAAGTTTCTACTCGACTTTATCCAGAGTGGCCTGTTGTGGCTTTGCCACATGTACCAGAAAGTTTTCAGCGCCGCATTACCTCACTCTTGCTATCGCTCGAACCCACCCACCCCAGCGCAAAAGCGGCTCGCATTTACGGTTTTTCGATCCCTTCCGATTATTTACCCGTTGAGATGCTATCGCGTGCTTTAAAGCTGCCGCCATTCGATCAAGAAACCGAAATTCATGTTAGTGATATTTGGCAACAACATTCACTGAGTATTATGTCGGTATTTGCGACCATGTTGTTACTCATTGCCTTAACCTTATTTAGCTGGCGCTTCTATGCGCGTGCCAAATTCAACAGCGACTATATTCGTGATATTCTCGATGCACAAAGGGCGATTGTCGTTGTGAACGATGGCAAAAAACTGGTTGATATAAGTGGCGAGTTTTTCCGCTACTTTCCAGAGTTTATCAGCATTGAAGACTTCTCTGCCAAGTATCGTTGCATTTGCGATCTCTTCGCGCATGAAGCAGGTTTCCTCTATAACCCTACCGATAAAATGACTTGGATTGAAGACGTACTTAAATCCCCTTATCAGAATCATAAAGCGCTCATTCGTCGCAACAATCAAAGCCTGATTTTTAAAGTTTACGTCGAATTTTCGGAAAAGCTAAACTACTACATCATTACCCTCATCGACATCACCGAATTGGAACTCAGCAACCAAAGACTCAGCGAACAGAAACAGCTGGCTGATGCTGCCAACCGCTCTAAATCCGAATTCCTAGCTAACATGAGTCATGAAATTCGTACTCCCATGAATGGCATCATCGGCTTATCTGAACTGGGTATTACCGAAACCGACCAGCGTAAAACGCAACACTATTTAGAGCGTATCAATCAATCAGGTAAATTGCTACTCAGCATTATCAATGACATTCTGGACTTTTCAAAAATCGAAGCGGGCAAAATGGAGATTGTGCATGCGCCCTTCTATTTAGGTCAATTATTAGATCAAATAAATAGCCTATTCGATCCACTTGCAGAACGCAAAGGCATTACCTTTAAGTTAACTATTGAGAAAGCACTGCTCGATGTCTATATCGGTGATGAATTACGCCTGCGTCAAGTACTTGTTAATCTCATCAGTAATGCCATTAAATTTACTGAAAAAGGCAGTGTTCAGTTGAGCGTCTACTTCTGGCAAGATAACACACAAAGCGGCTTATATTTTGCTGTGCAAGATACAGGAATTGGCTTAACTGAGGCACAGCAAAGTCGCTTATTTCAAGCTTTCCAGCAAGCAGACAGCTCAGTTGCGCACCGTCATGGCGGTACTGGTTTGGGTTTAGTGATCAGCCAACGTTTAGTGCATGCCATGGGTGGAAATGAAGGAGTAGTGATTCAAAGCCAACAGAATGAAGGTGCTACCTTCAGCTTCAAAATTCCGTTACCCAGAGCCTCTGAACAGCAAAAAATCGCACTCTTATCACAATTGAGCCAGTCGAAAAAAGCGAGCGAACAGGTACATATTCAGGGCCATGTTTTATTGGTGGAAGACAATATCATTAACCAAGAAGTAGCCAGTGAACAACTCAAACAGCTGGGGTTGCAAGTTAGTATTGCCGACAATGGTGCTGTCGCCGTTGCTAAAGCGCAAACAGAAGCTTTTGACTTAATTTTAATGGACATTCAAATGCCCATTCTAGATGGTTATCAGGCAACCGAGTTGATCCGTCAGGTCAATAAAAAAGTACCTATTATTGCCCTTACTGCTGCCGCGATGAGCGAAGACAAAGCTAAAGCCTTGTCCTATGGCATGAACGGTCACCTGAGTAAACCAATTGATACACGCGAACTGATTTCGACCTTGCATCAATGGTTAGCTCCGATCAACAATACGCATCAACTCACCAAGCCCAGCGTGTTATTGGTTGATCATGATGCGGCGCAGCTCAAAATCTGGGTGTCCTTGCTTAAACCCCTCTGCAAAATACACATTGCCAATCAGCTCAGCAAAGCCGAAGTGATGCTACAAAAGCAGTCGATGGATTATTTGCTCATTGCTGCCCACAGTATTACCGATGAAGCAACACTACCCGAACATGCACGCTGTTGGTTATTCGGTGAGGCCAATGAAGCCGCAGCCAAACACTCCCTTCCCTTATTCAGCGAACCATCAGAGTTTATTAACTGGCTGAATAATCAGGCAATTGATCAATTAAAGGCGAAGGCATGATTCAGCAGCGTAGCAGTCTTCATAAGCGTTTGCTAACGTTTATTGTCGCTGCCTATGGTGGTTTTGCTCTTACCTTAATTGTTATGGTCAGTTATCTGTCTTATCAGGAAACGAAAGCCCATATTTTAGAGGAGTTATCGGACACTTCATTGCAAGTAAGTCATACCATTGATGACTCTTTAAAGGATATGAGCAAATTTTTACAGTCTTTTACCACTCTACTACACGACGGAAAGAATCTAAAACCGCATAGTGAGCTCCAAGCCCTGATGGATTCTCGTATCAAATTACACGATATTTTTAATACTGGACTGCTTATTCACGATTTATCAGGAAAAATCATCCTAGACTCTCCCATTGTGCCAAACCGCGTTGGCCTTGAAAGTGGCAGAATGGAGCACTTCTTAAAAGCACAACAAAGTGAACAAACGGTCATTTCTCGTCCATTCATTGGTCGCGTTGTTAAAGAGCCAGTATTTCACATCATTACACCAATTAAAAATGCGCAACAAGAGGTGGTCGGTTATATCGCGGGCGTTAATAAGCTAACACAAAATAGTCCATTAACAGACCTAGCCAATTATGGTTATGTTAGCAAAGAAGGTAAGGGTCAATTGACCATTATTGACCTACATCTTGAATTGATCGTAACCGATACAGAACGCCAACAAGTCGCTTTTAGTCCATTATCTTCCTTTAATAATCAGCATCTTATTGAACAGGTTCGTTTAGGGAATTGGCAAGGAGAAACCACAGACAATCAAGGCGTACGCTATTTTTATTGGGTGCAAAAACTCAATAACATGGATTGGATAGTTGTACATCGCTTTCCTAGAGAACTAGTACTAAATTCAGCAGTACTACTTTTAGTCGAACTACTTAGTATTTCATTTATACTCTTGCTGATTATTGGTTATGGTGTCTATCGTTATCTACAGCATTTACTTAAACCGCTTAAGCAAGCTTCTGAAACCATTAACCAAATAATTGATGATGACGTCACGCCCCACCAATTACCCGTAGTGGTTGCCGATGAGGTCGGCGTTCTGGTCGACGCTTATAATCGCTTAATAGAAAAACAACTGTATAACGCCCAACAATTGTTAGCAGCCAAACAACAGGCAGAAAATGCAAATGAGGCAAAATCGGCTTTTTTAGCCAATATGAGCCATGAAATTCGCACTCCGCTCAATGCCATTATCGGACTCACTGAGCTGCAACTGAGCTACAATCATCTCAATCCAGTGCAACAACAGCGCCAACAACACATTCTGACCTCGGCTAAACTGCTACTCAGCATTATTAATGATGTGCTTGATTATTCAAAAATTGAAGCTAAAGGACTACAAATAGAATATACCTCATTTGAATTAGCCTCTATTATTCAGCACCTTACCCTACTATTTGAACATAGCTGTCAACAAAAAGGCTTGGACTTACAATTTTCAATTGATGAGCAACTACCAGCCAAACTCATTGGCGATCCATTGCGTATTACGCAAGTATTAACGAATCTACTGTCTAATGCCATTAAGTTTACCCAAGCAGGCAAGGTCGAACTGAATATTCATGCCATGCACCAAACCGATGCACAGGTTCAATTATGCTTTTCCGTGCGAGACACCGGCATAGGATTAAGTGCCGCACAACAAGCGCAACTGTTTCAGGCTTTTGTTCAAGCCGACACCAGTATCACGCGCAAATATGGTGGTACAGGACTTGGCTTAAGCATTAGCCAGCGATTGATTGAACTCATGCATGGCAGTCCCATTCGTGTTGAAAGTGAACTAGGACAAGGTAGTCAATTTAGCTTTGAATTGATCCTAACGATTGACCAAACTGCCCCTTTGCAGACTCAAGTCAGCACTGAAGCACCAATGACGGTTGAAGCACCTATTACATTTCAACCATTACAGGGATGTCGCATTTTATTGGTAGAAGATAACCCAATCAATCAGGTCGTCGCTAAAGCCTTATTATCGCGTATGGAATTATCGGTTACGGTGGTTTCTGATGGCGAACAAGCGGTTGAGATGATGAAATCGTCCGACTTTGATTTGATTTTAATGGATATTCAAATGCCGATTTTGGATGGCTATCAAGCAACACAACAAATTCGTCAATTTAATACGGACATTCCCATTATTGCCCTGACTGCTGCCGCGATGGTGGAAGATAAGCAGAAAGCGATCGCCTCTGGCATGAACGATCATTTATCAAAACCCATCAATATCGTCAAATTACAGTCCATACTGGCGCATTATCTCATCGATGGTCGTGAAGTGAACTCATCGTCATCATCACCGAAACTTATCTCAACTGAACCGAATCGACTACAAGAAACCAATAAAATGGCAACCGTGTTGATTGTCGATGATATGCCAACAAACGTCAAAGTATTGGCTAATGGACTGAAAAACGAATATCACATTCAAGTGGCAAGTAATGGTGCCAAGGCGATTGAAATTGCACGCAGTAGCACGCCACCCGATTTGATTCTGCTCGACATCATCATGCCAGATATGGATGGTTACGAAGTGTGTCGTCGCTTAAAAAATGATGCCCACACCAGTAGTATTCCGATTATTTTTGTCAGCGCCTTAGGTGAGGCTTTAGATGAAGAAAAAGGTCTCAACTTAGGTGCTGTTGACTATATCTCTAAACCTTTTCATTTACCGATTGTGCGAGCAAGGCTACGCAACCACATGACGCTCAAGCGCAAAACCGATCTACTCGAAGACATGTCTCACATGGACGGGTTAACCCATGTCGCTAACCGACGCCAATTTGATGAGACCTTTGAAAAAGAAGCGAAGCGATGCCAGCGTGATGGACACTATTTAGGTATCATCATGATTGATATTGACTACTTTAAACTCTTTAACGACAACTATGGTCATGGTAAGGGCGATGAGTGTCTGGTAAAAGTGGCTGGTGCACTGAATAATCAAATTCGACGCACTAACGACCTATTTGCTCGTTATGGTGGTGAAGAGTTTGTGGTTATCCTACCCAATACCCCCCCCAAAGAAGTGGCCGCCATCGCAGAAAAACTACGCTCTGCCGTTGATCAACTCATGCTTAAACATGAATATTCACCAGTGACTGATCACGTCACCATTAGTTTGGGCGGTGCGAGTGAGTTGATCGAAAGCCATCAACAAGCCTTGGATCTACTCAGCAAAGCAGATAAAGCACTTTATATGGCTAAGGAACAGGGTAGAAATCGGGTGGCTATGTAACAGCTTGAGAAGGCTAAAAATCAAGCAGAGCGAGATTTTTAGCTATGTCCTTTAATAAGGCGCAACGGGAAAAGAACCGAGCAGTTTGTAAAAACTACATTTTGCTTCGACTTGCGCCAATACCGATTTAAGCGGCTCTTGCTCACTATGCCCTTCCACATCGGCATAAAACACATAGTTCCACTTAGTCTGTTTCGATGGGCGCTCAGTTAATCGTGCCAAACTAATGCCTTTTTCAGCAAAATACCCCAGCACTTCGTGCAAGGCACCAGGACGATTGGGTGTTGAGAAAATCAGCGCCGTTTTATCTAAGCCACTCACGCCGCTGGCATGACGTGCCATCACCCAGAAACGCGTGGTATTGTCGGGCTGATCTTCGATACCATTCACCAACACTTGCAGGTCGTATAAGTGGCTTGCTTGCTCAGAAGCAATCGCCGCGGTATCTGCATGCTCAGTAGCATAAACCGCAGCGGCGGCATTACTGTCCATCGGGTGTTGCTTCGCCCAAGGCAAATTATTCGCCAACCATTCTCGACATTGTGCTAACGCCTGGGCATGAGCCGCCACCACTTTAATCGATGTCAAATCGCTTTGTTTGGCTAATAAGGCATGATGAATCGACAAGTTGACTTCACCACATACTTGCAAATTGGTTTTCAGCAGTAAATCTTGCGTAATATTAACTGCACCTTCGGTCGAATTTTCCACGGGTACCACACCATAATCGGTGCGTCCTGTTTCAACCGCTTTGAAGACATTTTCGATATTGGCTACTGCCAAGGTTTGCGCACTCAGACCAAAATGTTTAATGGTTGCCGCTTGCGAAAAAGTCCCCTCTGGACCTAAATAAGCGACACGAACGGGCTGCTCCAGAGCCAAACAAGCCGACATGATTTCACGAAACAAACGCGCGACAACATCATCCGCTAATGGCCCTTGATTACGATTCATCACCTCGCGCAGTACTTGCGCCTCACGCTCTGGACGATAGAAAATGGTTTCCACCGTACCGCCCTGCGTTTTAATGTGAGCGACTTCTTGCGCTAACTTGGCACGTTCCGCAATCAGTTGCTGAATTTGCGCATCTAACGCATCGATACCCGTGCGAATTTCTTGTAGGCGTTGTTGTTCTTGAGCAGTAACCATGAAGGCTTATCCGTGACGCTGAGCAAAATCGTGCATAAACGCAATTAAGGCATCCACACCTGCTTCTGGCATGGCATTATAAATACTAGCGCGCATACCACCGACGATTTTATGACCTTTAAGCGAAGTCAGACCAGTTGCCGCTGTTTCTGCTAAGAAAACGGCATCTAATGCTGAATCTTTCAAGGTAAAAGGCACATTCATCCACGAACGGTCGGCTGTCTTCACAGGATTGGCATAAAAACCATTCGAGTTGTCGATGGCGGCATAAAGTTTTTGCGCTTTACGTTCATTAATCGCCGCCATGGCACTCAGTCCACCATTTTCTAACAACCATTCAAACACCAAACCTGCCATATACCAAGGATAGGTTGCTGGGGTGTTGTACATAGAATCGTTATTGGCTGCCGACTGATAATCCAATATGGTTGGCGTACCAGGGCGCGCTTTACCGACTAAATCCTCACGAATAATGACAATGGTCAACCCTGCTGGACCGATATTTTTTTGTGCGCCCGCATAAATGACACCAAACTTACTCACATCAATCGGACGAGACAAAATGGTCGATGACATGTCCGCTACCAGTACCTTATCGCCCACATCGGGAATCTGCTGAAACTCTAGTCCACCGATGGTTTCGTTAGGCGTGTAGTGAACGTATTTGGCATCAGGACTCAGCTTCCACTCATCACGCTCTGGCACTGCTGTGGTATGGGTGGCCACCACATTCACATTACAAAATCGGCTCGCTTCTTTAATGGCTTTTTCTGACCAAACACCCGTGTTGAAATAATCAACGGTATCCCCTTCATGGGCTAAATTCAACGGAATCATGGCAAACTGTAACGAAGCACCGCCCTGTAAAAACAGTACCTTGTAATTATCAGGAATCGCCATCAGCTGACGTAAATCAGCTTCGGCTTTTTTCGCCACAGCCGTGTAGTCTTTTCCGCGATGGCTCACTTCCATAATCGACATGCCAGTACCGTGCCAATCAAGCATCTCGGCTTGAGCGCGCTCCATTACGGCTGTCGGCATCATGGCAGGGCCAGCACTAAAATTATATACACGAGCCATCGGGCAACTCCTCTACTTATGCTTTATTGTCGGTTTCAATTTTGCTCGCCGTGTCTGTCACTGCCTCACTATCCAAGACAGGCAAAGACGCATCAGTCATATCTTCTGTTTCGTCATTAAGTGTTTCTTCAGGTTCGGCATCCAGTACTGCCACACTGACTAGGTTTTCAGTGTCAGAAAGGTTAATGAGCTTAACACCTTGAGTGTTGCGACTGAGTACCGGAATTTCACTAACACGCGTTCGAACCAAGGTACCTTTGTCGGTAATCAGCACCAACTCATGCTCGCGATTGACCATCACCGCCGAAACCACCTGACCATTACGATCCGAGGTCTTAATCGAAATCACACCCTGACCACCACGACCGATGGTTGAGTATTCATCCAATTCGGTACACTTACCGTAACCATTGGCGGTAGCGGTGAGCAACATTAATTCTGGCTGAATCAATTGCAAACTAATCACTTTCGCCTCACCAAGCAGTGTCATACCACGCACACCGCGCGCACCACGTCCCATGGCACGTACATCACCTTCGTGGAAGCGAATCGCTTTGCCATTATCGGCCAACAACATGACATCATTGTCACCCGTAGTGAGTACCGCTTGTACCAAGGCATCGCCATCATCCAAGCCCAACGCAATAATGCCTGAGGCACGAGGACGTGAGAAATCCATCAATTCTGTTTTCTTCACCACACCAGCTGAGGTTGCCATGAATACATACTGACCCGCTTCAAAGGCAGAGATAGGCAGAATACTGGTAATCAACTCATCGCCTTCAAGCGGCAATAAATTGTTAATGGGGCGACCACGCGCCGTACGACCAGCTTGAGGAATGTCGAAAGTACGCAACCAATACAACTTACCGCGATTGGAGAAACACAACAATGTCGCATGAGAATGGGCAACAATCACTCGTCCAACACTGTCACTTTCTTTCACGCTAGCAGCAGCTTTACCACGCCCACCACGACGCTGCGCACGGTAATCGCTGGTGGGTTGCGCTTTAATATAACCATCATCCGATAAGGTGACAATTAAGTCTTCTTGCGGAATCAGGTCTTCGCGAGACATGTCCAGCGCATTAAACTCAATTTCGCTACGACGTTGATCGCCATATTGTTCAACTACCGCCACCAACTCTTCACGAACCACTTCGGTTAAACGCACTGGGTTACGCAGAATTTCTAACAACGCCAACATTTCTTCTAATAACTTGCCATACTCAGCAAAAATCTTATCTTGCTCTAAGCCTGTTAGTCGTTGCAAACGCAAATCCAAAATCGCTTGCGCTTGTTCAGGCGAGAGGTAATAACCATCGGCACGCATACCAAATTCAGCACTAATATGCTCAGGGCGAGTGCTGACTTCTTCAGCGCGAGATAAGAGCTCTAGCACTTTATCGGCAGACCAGCCACGCTCTAATAAGGCTTGTTTTGCTAAAGGCGGCGTTGGAGAGGCTTTAATGATGGCAATCATTTCATCGACATTCGATAAAGCGACGGTTAAGCCTTCTAACAAATGTGCACGATCACGCGCTTTACGTAACTCGAAACGGCTACGACGCGTCACCACTTCACGACGATGACGGATAAAGAATTCTAAAATTTGTTTTAGGTTCAATAGACGTGGTTGACCATCAACAATCGCCACCATATTGAAATTGAATGCGGTTTGCATGGCGGTGGTCTTGTATAGCTGATTCAGCAAGACTTCTAAGGACTCGCCACGACGCACTTCTACCACCATGCGCATACCGTCTTTATCCGACTCGTCACGCAGGCCAGTGATGCCTTCGATTTGCTTTTCTTTCACCATTTCAGCGATGCGTTCGATCAGCTTGGCTTTATTAACCTGATAAGGTAATTCAGTCACAACGATTTGGTTTTTATTGTTCTTCTCTTCAAAATGTGCACGCGCACGCATCACCACACGTCCACGACCTGTTTCATAGGCGTCACGCAGCCCACCGACACCATAAATAATGCCCGCTGTGGGGAAGTCAGGTGCAGGTACGTGTTGCATGAGTTCAGCAACCGTTAAGGAAGGACGATCCAATAAGGCAATGGTGGCATTAACCACTTCGGTTAGATTATGCGGTGGGATATTGGTTGCCATACCGACGGCAATACCCGTTTGACCATTAATGAGTAGGTTAGGGATACGTGACGGGAAAACCACAGGTTCATGTTCAGAACCATCATAGTTAGGTGAAAAATCAACCGTATCTTTTTCTAAGTCAGCCAATAATTCATGCGCTAGCCGTGCCATACGCACTTCGGTGTAACGCATGGCCGCTGGCGAGTCACCATCGACCGAACCAAAGTTACCTTGACCATCCACGAGCACATAACGCATCGAAAAATCTTGCGCCATACGAACGATGGTATCGTAAACCGCCGTATCACCATGCGGGTGATACTTACCGATGACATCACCAACCACACGAGCGGATTTCTTATAGGCTTTGTTCCAGTCATTGCCCAACTCAGACATGGCATAAAGCACACGACGATGCACTGGCTTAAGACCATCGCGAACATCAGGCAAGGCTCGCCCAACGATGACGCTCATGGCATAATCTAAATAGGATTGCTTCATCTCCCCTTCTAGGGAAACCGATATAATCTCTTTAGCAATTTCTGACATGGAAGTTATTGTCCAATCTAACGTATAATCGCGCTATTATAACCCGATTAGCGAGCAGATGACAGACATAGACTGTTATAAGCATCATGCAAAAAGCACAACGCAAAATTCAATCGAAGCAAACACAATGAGCAACAATCAAGACACGGCTGAGCTGAATCACTTTAATCAACTTGCCCAGCATTGGTGGGATAAAAATGGTCCACTGAAAACCCTGCACGACATTAATCCTGCGCGTTTATCTTTTGTGCAGAAACACCAGCCGCTAGCAGGCTTACGTGTTCTGGATATTGGCTGTGGTGCTGGCATTTTCAGTGAAGCCCTCGCAAAAGCAGGCGCACAAGTCACGGGCATTGATTTAGCGAATGATCTGATCGAAGTGGCCAAACAACATAGCCAGTTAGCCAATATGAGTATCGACTACCAGTGTATCAGTGCAGAAACCTTTGCTGAACAACATCCGCAGTCTTTCGATGTGGTGGTTTGCATGGAGCTATTGGAGCATGTGCCAGATCCAGCCGCTATCTTACAAGCCGCTGCGCGTTGCTTAGCACCCGATGGCTGGTTATTTGCTTCGACGATTAACCAAACGGTTAAAGCAAAAGTGCTAGCCGTTTGGACAGCCGAAACTGTGTTAAACCTGATTCCTAAAGGTACGCATGACGCGGCTAAATTTATCGCACCACATCAATTGGTGGCATGGACTGAACCGCTAGGATTAACCGCCGTCCAGCTCATGGGATTACACTATCATCCGTTTAAAAGAACCACCCACCTTGCCATGCCCGCGGATGTCAATTATTTAATGGCCTTTCATAAAACAACATGACGCATCACCCCAACTACCAAGCGGTATTATTTGATTTAGATGGTACGCTGTGCGATACCGCGCTCGATTTTACGCTAGCACTCAACCGCTTACTCGCCGAGGAGCAGAGAAAGTCACTTTCTTTGTCGCAAGTTCGTTCGCAAGTATCGAATGGCGCTTTAGCCATCATTCAAACCGCTTTTCCTGACATCGAAGACGAACCGTCGCTGTTATCGTTACGTAATCGTTTGGTTAATTATTATCAAGACAATATTGTCTGGCACACCCAGCTCTACCCAGGTATGGATAAATTATTAGCACAGCTTGCCGAACGAGACATTCCTTGGGGGGTTGTTTCGAACAAGCCCGAATCCTTAACGCGTGACATTATGCAACGCTTGCCATTATCTTATGCACCTAGCGCCATTATCGGCGGTGATACACTAGCAGTGGCTAAACCCCACCCAGAACCTTTATGGCTTGCCGCCGAGCAGTGTCAAACGCCAGCTGAACAGTGTCTGTATATTGGCGACCATCATCGAGACGTGATTGCCGCAAAAGCGGCGGGCATGCTGGCAATCGCAGCAAGCTATGGCTATATCAGTGCCAACGAAAGCGCACATGACTGGGGCGCTGACTGGGTTGTTGATTCGCCCTATCAATTACTTACCTTAATGCAGTTATCAGTATGAATCCAGAAGCAACACAACATCCTTACGCCATTGTGGGTGCAACAAGCGATCTGGGAATGGGCTTGGCTTGGCGACTGGCACAACAAGGCTTTCCGTTATTACTCATTGATCGTGATGAAGTGAAGCTGTCACAACTGGCGGACGAATTGGAGACGGCGGGTCATGCCGAACCACTACTGGCGGTTATTAATCCCCTACAGGTCGATTTTGAAATGCAATGCCAACAACTGGCACAAGTCGCGCCTCAGTTGTCGGGTTTCTGTTGGGCTGGCGCTTGGCTTGACCAGCCCACACCGATACTGAATGAATCGCTTGAACACTGGCAAAAGGGATTGATGCTCAATATCACCTACCCGTTAATGCTATTTAAAAGCTTAAACGGACGTTTGACTGAAACCGCTATGGCTTGGATTGCTCAGCCGCAAGCCTTAGCCTTCACCAACCAACTAGGAGCTGCAAGTTCTCTGTGGTCGGTTTGGTTACCGATTATCAATCAAGAACTCGGTGCTTCCGCTTCACCTCGCATTCAACTCTGGCAGTTACCTCGCTTAGCCGATCGTGTCCATCGTCGTATCTACCCGCTGGCAGAGTTGGATGAATTCACGCCCATCGATACCGCTATTGATGCGTGGCTACTGAATTGGATGGCTTACTAATGAGCGTGTATATCGCCAAGCTGTTCAGTTATTTTCTTTACCCACTCACTTGGGTCATGCTGCTGTTATTACTCAGTGTAATTGCACTCTGGTGGCATAAACAGCGCCTTGCAAAATTTACTGCAACCAGTTCGTTATTGCTCTTATCTCTAATCAGTATGCCTGTTACCAGTCAGTGGTTGATGCATCAACTCGAAAGCCAATATCCAGCGCAGCCGACGGAGAGCATTCAGCCAGCCGATGGGTTGTTAGTCTTAGGGGGAGGCATTCATGGTAACGCGCCGCCTTGGCGACTGACATTCGATTTGAATGATGCCGCCGATAGAGTGGTTTACGCAGCGCAACTTTATCATGCTGGCAAAGGGAAACAGATTTTGGTTAGCGGTGGCATGCTGAGTTGGAAAGGCGTTCAACAAAGCGAAGCCAGTGCCATGAAAGCCCTACTCGTTCAATTAGGCGTTCCCGCCTCTGTCATTATTGAAGAAGATCAGAGTCAAAGCACATACGAAAACATGGTCAATAGCCGAGTTTTGTTAAGCACTCACTCGGTGCAGAGCCTGCTACTCGTCACCTCTGCCGCACACATGCCACGTTCTATGGCCACGGCGGCTAAAAACTTAGACGTTCAACTGATAGTGAGCGCTGCCCCGACGGATATTCGCGTCGTGGCAATCGGTAGCGATTTACTGGACTTTTTGCCCCAAGCAAGCGGCTTGGCCATGTTTACTGAAGCATGGCATGAATGGGTCGGTTGGCTGGTTTATCGACTCAAAGGCTATGCTTGAAAACTCAAACCTAGTCTTAAAGCGCTATCTTGATAGCCACCCACACGACCGACTAAAGCATTGGTAGCGATTTCTGTTTGCTCATAGAGTCTACTCGCAACTCGCTCATAACCTGAGCTATTTTGACTTTCTTCAGCAGAGGCTTTCGCAGTGGACGCTGACTTGCCAGGTTCACTATCCTCACCAGACATAGTTTGCTGTTGCTGACTCGAAACCTCTTGTTGTGCTTGCTGCATCATAGCCTGCGCCGATTGTGCCACAGCATAGTCTTGAGAGGAAGGCTCGGCTGGCGCCATCGCTGCCTGAATGACTTGGCGGGCTTTAGCAATCGTGGCTTCAGGATCGTCTGGGATGGGTGAAACATCAATACCCACATTCCCCCCCACGGCATAGCGTTTACCATCAGGTCCTGTTTGGTAGCTGTAATTCGGTCCAGAAGTGACATACTGACCACCCGCAGCGACATGGGCTTGCTCGTGAATGCGCACTTCTCTATCTCGCGCTTGCAACTGAGCAATGACTTTTTTCACTTCAGGGTTATTTAAATCGACACCATTAGACGATGCTTGACTGGCGTTTTTAGTTTGAGAAGCTCTATCCGCCTGTTGTTTTTGGTCTGCATCGGCGTTGTTCTTTGAAGCAGCTGAAGTCTGAGTGGTGTTAGCGCTGGCTTGCGTCACCGAGGTCGGCACGACAATCGGCTGTGCGCTTTGTGATGCTAAAGGTGTGATAGACATACTCACCTCCCTCCGTAAACGCTATTCATAAGCTTTTAGCATATATTACGACAAGTCAAGGGCTTTGCATAGCATAATTACCTTGTGAAATCAGAGCGATAGCAACAGTTCCTTGTCTTACTTAGCACTCATACGCTCAATAATTTTCGTGGTTGAATGTCCCTGCCAAAAATTCAGTACCCTCACTTCACCACCAGCATCCCAAACACAAGGAGCGCCCGCGATCTGCTCAGGGGTGTAGTCTCCCCCCTTCACTAACACATCGGGTTTAACCGCACAAATTAAAGCTTCAGGCGTTTCTTCGCTAAACTCAACCACCCAATCAACACTTTCTAAGGCAGCTAACATCTCCATGCGCTCCACCACGCCATTGACGGGGCGACTGTCACCTTTCAACGCTTTAACAGAAGCATCTGAATTAACCGCGACCACTAAGCGATCACCCAAGGCTTTGGCTTCACGCAAATAACGAATATGCCCAGGGTGCAAAATATCAAAGCAGCCGTTAGTCATCACCACGCGCTCCCCCATTGCCTGTGCCTGCTTCACCCACTGCTGGAGAGACTGCCATGAATCAGCGACTGAGCCTATATGCGCAGCAGGATGCGTTGCTTGCTCCAATTCCGCTTGCGTTACAATCGAAGTACCCAACTTACGCACCACCAAACCCGATGCTTCATTGGCCAAACGCACTGCTGATGGTAAACTCATTCCCGAAGCAAAAGCGACAGCCAAGGTTGCCATCGCCGTGTCACCCGCCCCCGTGACATCAAAGACTTCTTGCGCTTTGGTAGGAATATGTACTGGCTCATGACTTTGTTGTAGCAACGTCATTCCCGCTTCACTACGCGTTACCAATAAGGCAGATAATCCTAACTCTTTCATCAACGCCTGACCACGCTCAGCAATGGCATCATCACTGCTCACTTTACCCACAATGGCACAAAATTCTGACAAGTTGGGTTTAATCAGCGTAGCACCACGATAACGCGAAAAATCATTACCTTTGGGATCGACTAACACTGCCTTATTCATTTTTCGTGCAATTTCAATCATATCAGCCACTAATGCTAACGCACCTTTCGCGTAGTCAGAAATAACCAATACATCGTAATCAGCCAATGTCTGAGTCACCATTAACAACAGCTTCTCTGCTAAATGTGTTGGTGGCACCTCTTCAAAATCTAAACGAATAAGTTGCTGCTGACGACTTACAACACGCAGCTTTCGCACTGTCGGCATAAGCGAATCCCTAACCCAATGCGTTACAACGCCTGTATCAACAAGCAATTGATCTAGCGCATCTCCCGCCTCATCTTGACCAATAATGCCTACCATACCCACCGCAGCAGCACCCAAGGCTTTAGCATTCATTGCCACGTTAGCAGCACCGCCCGCACGCGCCTGAATTTGTTGTACACGCACCACAGGAACCGGTGCCTCTGGCGAAATACGCCCCGTATCGCCTGACCAATATTGATCCAGCATGACATCACCAACAACAAGTACCCGCGCACGTTCAAAATTCAGCACTTTAGCTATCCCTGATAATCCGTTAAAATGGTATTTTACCAACATTTAGTGGCTATTTGCGTATGTCAAAATTATATCCTTCTTTACTCATGGCTGGTCTGGTTGCTGCTCAAGCTTCACAAATAGCTCAAGCCGACACTTCACTCGCGGT
This sequence comes from uncultured Francisella sp., assembly GCA_964646525.1. Taxonomy (GTDB): domain Bacteria; phylum Pseudomonadota; class Gammaproteobacteria; order Thiomicrospirales; family Thiomicrospiraceae. The sequence continues at coordinate 25,776 of CAZYER010000001.1, forward strand.
TTATAGCGTTGTTGCGGCGACAGCGGGTGCTGCCATCGCTGGCAGTCTTTACGGTAATAACCTATCGGATGTTGCTCGCTCAGGAGTCGGCAAACAACAGCTTAGTGTATTAGCGGGTAGTGATGCCGACGGTGATATGCACTCAGCTCGCTTAAATTACCGTGTTGAACCGAAAAAAACATTCTGGAAAACAAAAGACTTTGCTTTAAGCGCAAATGTGGAACTCAGCATCGGCCAATGGCAAGCAGATCGTAAATACAAAGATCGTTCACTGACAGATTTTGGCCTAACACCACTATTTAAAATTAAATCGCACGAAAACTCACCCTGGTATGCCGAAGTCGGCGTCGGAGTTCATTTACTGAGTCAAGTCTACATTAAAGATTACACTAAATCGACTCAGTTTCAATTTGGTGATCAATTTGGTTTAGGTTGGGAAAATCAACAGTTCCGTGTGGGTTATAAGTATTTACACGTTTCCAATGCCAATATCGAAATACCTAATCCTTCTACCGACTTCCATTTTGTTGAATTAGGTTATCGGTTTTAACCGCAGCTTACGCAATGCGATTATGGATATATCAACTCCTCATGTGGCTACTGTGGCCATTGTGGGTTTATTACAGCATTAAACGCTGTCGCCGTCAGAATAATGGTTGGCAGTGCTGGCAACAATTATGGACCATCCAATGCCCGCACTTTCAACAAGCACCGATTTGGATTCACGCTGTTTCCTTAGGTGAAACTCAGGCTGCTTTTATTCTGATTAAACAACTTCGTCTGGCTTATCCCATGCAGCCCATTTTTTTTACGGGCGGCAATAGTAGTGCTATTAATACGGCTAAACAAAAGGCGATAGACAACGTTAGTATTAGTTTCTTACCTTTAGATTATGCATGGCTGCGTCGGCGATTGTTTAATGCAATCAAACCAAAACTGTTAATATTAATGGAAACCGAGTTTTGGCCTAACTTAATCAACACAGCACATCAGAAAAATATACCCCTAGTCATTATTCAGGCGAGATTATCCCAATCATCACGCAAGAACTACCCTAAATATGGTCAACCTTTATTACGTCAGTTGCTCGAACCCGTCACTTTTGTCGCTGCGCAAACACAGGTGGATGCCGAAGCACTTATCGAATTGGGCGTTCAAAGCCAACGCTGTCATTTATTAGGTAATATTAAATACGATTTAGCGCTTCCAGCTACACTCGCACAACAAAGTATTGCCCTGCAAAAGCGAATCGGTACTCGCTGGATTTGGACAGCCGCAAGTATCCATGCTGGCGAAGAGGTGCCGCTCATTCATACACATCAACAGCTCTCTTCGCTATCGGCTAACCCCTTGCTGATCCTCGTTCCTCGCCATCCTAATTATTTTGATACATTAGCTGATTATTTGGCCAAAATTCATATAACCTTTAAACGTTGGAGTGAATGGTACGAAACAGATGCCGAATTAGAAGCATCAGTGCAGGTATTATTAGTCGATACACTAGGTCAATTAATGCCCTGTTATGATATTGCACAGGCTTGTTTTGTCGGTGGAAGTTTAGTTCCTTGGGGTGGACACAATCTACTTGAACCTGCCGCCTTAGCCAAACCCATCCTGACTGGACCCTATAACCATAATTTTAGTGAAATTGAACAGGGCTTGCTTTCAGTACAAGGACTAATCAAGGCAAAGGATGAAGTTGAACTCAGCAAAAGATTAATCTGGCTCTATCAAGATCCCGGACAAGGTAAACAGATGGGACTTAACGCTCAGGTTTATTTTCAACAACAACAGGGAGCAACAAAAAAAATTATTACTGAACTAGAAAAATATATAGCAAAGTAAAAAAAAGCTCGTTATAATTAAAAATATATAGCATATTATCTTATCGTGGCAAGCTTTATAAACCACCGTACAGTGAGAAACTTCATGGCTAACATCGATACTAAAATGCAAAAGATTCAACAAAAACTAGCGCAAATGCAAGCTGAGCTATTAGCGTTAGAAAACCAAAAAAAAGCATCACATGTGAGTAAAGAAACGCCTTGGGTTGATGATATTATTGATTTTATTCAAACATCACTCAACGAGAATCATCAAAAAAGCCCAGCCGCATTAATGAAAGTATTAATTGGCGAATTCGGAGCAGGTAAAACAACACGTGGCCCTCGTGAAAAATCGAGTAAACCAGTAACACCTAAATATCGCGATACGGCTCCTGGTAATGAAAGTAACGTTTGGTCGGGTCGTGGTTTACCACCCTTATGGATTAAACGTTATGAAGCTGTTGGACGCAGTCGTGATGAGTTTTTGATTAAATAATTAATGCTCTTAATGTGCTTCTAAACAGATTAAAAGGTCGTGAAAACGACCTTTTTTATTTCACGCTCACTCGTTTAACCCTATAAATTTAAAGCCTCTGCGAAAACCAACGCAGGATGTATGCCTTTTCGAGTGGATAAATCGTGCATTTGTTGCTGACAACTGCTACCAGCAGCCACGATTTTGGTCGTCTTATCTTGCCGAGCAATGTTAGGTAATAACTGCTTTTGCGCTATTTTGAAGGACAATTCGGGGTGCTGATAACCAAAACTCCCTGCCATACCACAACAGCCATCGCTTAGCGATTGCACTGACACCCCAATCAACGCGAAGGCTTGTTGCGTTTTAGCGAAACCCACCAAACTCCGCTGATGACAATGCACTTGTACGGCAACTGGTTGGTCATAATGCGACCATTGCCAGTTAGCAATACTTGGCGTTAACGACAACATCGCTTCTTCAAACACAAAGCATTTAGACTGCCAATCGCTCAAACGTGTTTTGTCCGCACCTGATAACAAGACCAGGCCATCATCACGCCACACCAAGAGTTCAGCAGGTTCGATGCCGATGATCGCTTGTGCTTCATCACATAAATCGCCATGTTCAGCAATAACACTCGCCAATAGGTGTTTGGCTTCAGCTAAATACCCATGACTAATCAGCAAACGGGGCGACTCTTTTAACCAAATGGGCTCGACTGCATAGCCCATGTGTTGCAAAATGCGAATGGTTGCCTGAGTTTGTTGCGGATGCAACCAACGACTGTAAATATCCACCAACACCACCAAGGTGTTCTCGGATGATGGGTTCAAGCGCTTGCCTTGCTGAAGCCACCATTGTTGCGCATCCTGACCGTCCGCTAGGGGTAATTTGCGTTGAGACCATAACAGAGTATTCATCCCTTTAACAAAAAAGCGCCCTTTATTTAACAGCGGCAATATTCGATGATAATGGCGCAACAAGCGATCCAGTAATCTACCTGCTCCCGCTTGTCGTTGTTGGTAAAGCACTTCTGATTTCAATCGGCTCATATCCACACTCGCAGGGCATTCTGACTTACAGGCTTTACAAGATAAACAACTGGCTAAAGCATCGGCAAGCTGTTGCCCAGACAAAGCTTGTTGCGGATCGCTCGATTGCAAGGCAAAACGCAATAAGTTAGCGCGACCACGTGTTGAATGTTCATCATCTTGTGTCGCCTGAAAAGAAGGACACATAGCCCCCACCGACTGACGACACGCCCCAGCTCCATTACACTTTTCAACACTAGCACCAAAACCTGCTTCCGAGGACCAATCAAATCCCGTTGCCAGCGCCACATCCGCCACCGACTGTCTCCAATCGCTATCAATCGGTAATTGAGAAATAATGCGGTTTGGATTGAATAAACCATTAGGATCAAATGCACGCTTTAGCTCAACACAATAGCCATAAACCTTATCGCCTAGCTGCTCGCGTAAAAAAGGTCCGCGCAAACGACCATCACCGTGCTCACCTGAAAGTGCGCCTTTGTAGTGTTTCACCAAAGCGGATACCCGTTGCGCAATCTGAACGAACCGATGCTTGTCCTCTGTCAGGGTTAAGTCTAATTCAGGGCGCAAATGTATAAGTCCTACCGAAGCATGACCGTAATAAATGCAATTCACAGACAATTCAGCCATCAGCGCTCGAATATCACGCATAAACGCACTAAGAAAAGTGACTGGAACAGCGGCATCTTCAATCACTGCCACCGCTTTGCGCTTACCCACCTTGCCCATTAACAAACCCAGTCCTGCTTTACGCACCTGCCAAACGGCGGTCATATCCCCCGCACGTAATGAGCGCACATCGTAAGCATGCGACAAACTGCTTGCCAGCGTCATCGTGGTCTCTATTTTCTCGCTCAATTCTGTTTCGTTGTCAGCCGCTAATTCAACCACCTGAACAGCTTCTGGCTCGCCCGCTAACCAAAAACGGAAACGCTCAAACCCCGCATGACCTTTACTACCAGCCATGGTCGGTGCGTCAATTAATTCGACCGCAATGGGTTTAACGCTGAGCAAACTCGGGGTTGCATCTAAAGCGGCAAAGACATCATCGAACTGTACCACTACCAAGGCACGATGCGACGGCAAAGGCTGTAACCGAAAAGTTACAGCGCTTACCAGTGCTAAGGTGCCTTCTGAACCACAGATTAACGGCGCTAGATTAGCCTTGCCACCTTGAACTTGCCAACGAGATTGCTGCGCCATCACATCCAACGCATAGCCAGTATTACGACGGATGATACTGGCATCAGGATAAGCTTGAGACAATTCCGCTTTGTCATGCTGACAGATGTCATCCACACAGCGGTAAATAACACTTTCAATGTCATTTTGAGACAACTTATGCGTAAATTCAGCTTCCGTTAACTCAGCAAACCTAACCAACTGAGCATCGCTTAATACAGCATCTACCGCAACAATTTGGTCGCGTGGAGTACCATAAGCGACAGAATAGGCGCCGCAGGAGTTATTGCCCACTACTCCGCCAATGACACAACGGTTAGCGGTTGAGGTATCTAAGGCAAGCCATAGCCCATGCGTTTTCAAATGCGCGTTCAACTCATCCAACACCACACCTGGCTCAACTGTCACCGTTCGACCTTTAAGGTCTAGTGCTAGGATGCGATTCAGGTAGCGCGTGGTATCGACAATAACACCATCACCAATGGCTTGACCAGCCAAGGAAGTTCCCGCTCCGCGCATGGTTATCGACAAACCCTGCTGCGCTGCCAATTGCACAAGCAGCTGCAAATCACGCACATTTGTTGGCCAACAGATGAGCTGAGGAAGTTGCTCAAAGACAGAAGCGTCAGTAGCATAACGCTGACGCGCACCTAAACTGGCATCAACATCGCCTTTAAAACCCAGCTCGCGTAATAAAGCAAGCCAATTAGTTTGCATGACAACCTGCATCTAACAAATTTTGAATGGTCTCACTCACGCGTTGCACCGACATATCCTTTTCGTAACAAGGCGGTATCAACTGTTGATCCGTTAACTCAATGCAACGCTCTCGCATACAAGGCGCACAAGGAAATTTAGCCTGTAACACCTTGGCTTTAGGACCAATCACGCCCGTTAAACCCGGTTCAGTCGCGCCATAAATGGCCACAACGGGACGATGTAAAGCAGCCGCTAAATGTGTTAGTCCCGTATCCACACCCACCACACATTCAGCGCCAGCCAGCACTCGCGTCATCGCAGCCAAGTCTAGTTTAGGGAGTACTTCAACGTGTTGCGTTAATCTAGCCAAACGCTCCGCTCTTTCGCGCTCCTCGTCATTACCCCAAGGCAGTAATACTAGGCGCTGCTGTTGCCGTGCAAATAAAATCAGTGCTTGCCAATAGGCTTCTGGCCAGTGCTTGCTCTCCCAAGTGGTGGCATGAGCAAAGACCCAATAGTTAGGCTGCTCCGAAGAAATGGCTCGCAATTTTGGCGCAATATGAAAATCAGTTTCATCCATATTCGGCAACGGGTAAGCTAATGCTCTGGCAAATAACTCGCGTACTCGTGTAATAGCGTGCTGTCCCCAAGCAACCGAATGAGTGACCTGATAGAAATGACTGGCTAAGGGTTCCCGTGCGCTGTCTGATGCCAAACCGTGAATAGGCGCATGCACAAAACGCGTCCAAATCGCACTTTTTAACAGTCCTTGCGCATCAATCACCAAGTCATAGCGTTTCGATTGTAAACGACGACGCAAGGAAGCCAATTCACGCCAGCTATCCAGTGAAAAAAGTCGTTTACGTAAGCGACGCCAAGGTAAGGCAATGACTTCATCCACAGCGGGATGCAATAGGGGAAGATCAACAAAGGTCTCTTCAACCAACCAATCGAAACGAATATCAGGAATCGCTCTGACTGCATCGGTTAAGGCAGGATAGGTATGGATGATATCGCCGAGTGACGATGTTTTAATAATCAGAACGCGCATAAACTCAGCAATAACTTATAAAAACAGCTTGCCATTTTACCAGTGTAACGCATGATGATGAATGCTAATTTTAATAAAAATCAACAATACTGAGAACTAAATGAAGAAATATTGAGATAAGTTACTTCAGAAACGAAGTATCTATTTGGAGCGGGATAAGAGACTCGAACTCTCGACCCTAACCTTGGCAAGGTTATGCTCTACCAACTGAGCTAATCCCGCTTTATGGCGTCCCCACGGGGATTCGAACCCCGGTTACCGCCGTGAAAGGGCGATGTCCTAGGCCTCTAGACGATGGGGACCTAGATTTTCAACCTAAAACTCTTATAAAAAACGACCTAACTTCGTCAAAACCTTACTCAAAAAGCACTTACTCATGTAAGCTTACTTTTTTGCGTGAGCTTTTTCCTTGTCAACTCAATTTTTCTAAGCTTTTAGCTTAAAAATTAAATTCACTTTATACTTGTGAAAAGTTTTGGAGCGGGATAAGAGACTCGAACTCTCGACCCTAACCTTGGCAAGGTTATGCTCTACCAACTGAGCTAATCCCGCTTTATGGCGTCCCCACGGGGATTCGAACCCCGGTTACCGCCGTGAAAGGGCGATGTCCTAGGCCTCTAGACGATGGGGACATGCTAGTCATTATTCAGCTTGTGACCGTTTAATGAATTTTTTATCTTAGGCACTCTTGGTGGAGCTAAGCGGAATCGAACCGCTGACCTCTTGCATGCCATGCAAGCGCTCTACCAATTGAGCTATAGCCCCTAAGATTTTTCAAATTATAGAGACTAAGCCCAGTACTGTCAAGTTGAATCGCGTAAAAAGCGACAATTTTATGACAGTTGCTCAATTACCGTGGTTAAACGACGTACCACAGTGGTTTTACCCAACACATGTGCCACAGAATCAATCGCTGGTGACTGACCCGAACCCGTTAATGCCAAACGAAACGGCATACCCACCTGACCCATTTTCACGCCATTCGCTTTACCCGCTTCGACCATAGCATGGTGAATGACTTCAACACTCCACTCTTCAGCATTGGCTAATAATTCTCGCAAACTCACTAAAACGCCTTTAGCTGTCGGTGTTTTCCAGTGTTTTTCAACCATCTCAGCATCAAAACTGGTCGGATCCGCATAGAAATAATGTGCCTGCAATGCCAGTTCGCCCAATGTTTTGGCACGTTCTTTCAATAAATCACACACCGTAGGCAATTCAGGCCCGACATCTAAATCAATACCTGCAATCGCTAAATGAGGCGCAACATGCGGCGCCAAAGTTAAACCGCCATGCATTTGAATATGCTGTTGATTGGTCCACAGGCACTTATCGGCATCAAATTTACCAGGAGCGCCATTAATATGCCCCAAGTCGAAATACTGAATCAACTCTTCACGACTAAAAATCTCTTGGTCACCGTGTGACCAACCTAGTCGCGCCAAATAATTGAGCAAGCCATCTGGTAAATAACCCGCTTCTTTGTACTGCAATACACTCACCGCACCATGACGTTTAGAAAGACGTTGCCCATCTTCACCCAATACCATCGGCAAATGCGCATACACTGGTGGTTCAACGCCCAAGGCTTTGAGCATATTAATTTGACGAGGTGTATTGTTTAAGTGATCATCGCCACGGATGACATGGGTAATATTCATTTCCCAATCATCAACCACCACGGTAAAGTTGTAAGTGGGTGAGCCATCTGAGCGTTGAATGATTAAATCGTCCAGCTCACTATTCTGTACCACGACACGACCTTTGACCATGTCGTTAATGACCACTTCACCGTCTAACGGGTTTTTGAAACGCACCACTGGTTTAATGCCTTCTGGTGGCGTACCAGTGAAGTCACGGTAGCGCCCATCATAACGCGGCTTTTCTTTACGAGCCATTTGCTGCTCACGCAGTTCATCTAATTCCGCTTGTGAAGCATAACAGTAATAAGCCTTACCTTCCGCTAACCACTGTTGGATAATCTCGTTATAGCGTTCAAAACGTTGTGTTTGGTAAAAAGGACCTTCATCATAATCCAGATTTAACCACGCCATACCCTGCAAAATCGCATCAACAGACTCAGGTGTGGAACGTTCTAAATCCGTATCTTCAATGCGAAGGATAAATTGACCGCCATGTTTACGCGCATATAACCATGAAAATAACGCAGTACGCGCCCCACCAATGTGTAAATAGCCTGTTGGGCTAGGCGCAAAACGAGTACGAACCAAAATGTTTCTCCTTCATGCAAACGACAAATGTGTTTTCATTATAATCGACTCAACATAGGACGCGTAACCGTGAGTGACAATCAAAGCAAAAAAAACTGAGTTGGCGTAAAATACCAAGCTGTATTTTATGATGCTAACGCAGGGCTAAATTGATCCTAGCGCAAACCAGCAAGGAATTGGATGCGATGAATTGGCGACGCTTCATACCCACACAAGAAAGCTTAATGAACAACCGTTGGTTGAAGTGGTTAACGCCATGGCTTGCCCATCCTAAATTATGGCATTGGTCGCGTCGGGGTGTGGCATTAGGCGTAGCCCTAGGGGTGTTTTTTGGCTTATTGATCCCTATTGCACAAATCCCCATTACCGCTGCCGCTGCTGTTATCTTACGTGCAAACCTACCCGTTGCCGCTGCAAGCACACTGGTTACCAACCCCGTTACCTTTGCCCCTGTCTATTATGGTGCTTATCAACTCGGCTCTTGGGTTACAGGAGATACCACACCGTTAGTGGATTTTGAAACCATTGAACAACCATCAGAAACAGATGTTGAAAAAGGTTTTTTTGAAAGTATCCAAGCCTTGGGTAAACCTTTATTAGTTGGCTTATCCATCATCGCCAGTATTGCTGGTATACTGACCTACTTCATTATTGATTTTTTATGGCGTTGGCGTACGGGTTCACGCTGGAAGAAACGCAATACCTCAAACTAATGGTATGGTTGAGCGATTTAATGGTAGGATATCAGCATTACTGGCAACGACACGATTTAACAGTTACGAACAGTTAGAAGACAAACTCATTGAGTATCTTAAACTGTACAATCATCACATTGTGCAAAAGAACCTTGGGCATGTCACCCCGATTGCCAAACTCATGGCGTGGCAGAAAACCAACCCCGAGTTATTTGTTAAAAAAGTTTATAATCAGTCGATACCCGACATGTTTAAGCATAAAAATGAAAAATAAAGTTTAGATGAGATGTTATGTAGGAATAAGCGTTAAGTGTTTGAAAAGTGACAAATAGTTAATGATAAACAGATAGATAACAAATCGTTGAAATGGTGCCCGGGGCCGGAATCGAACCGGCACGCCGTTGTGGGGCGGCAGATTTTAAGTCTGCTGTGTCTACCGATTTCACCACCCGGGCATAGACATGATCTTCATTTTGTGGAGGCCGGACCCGGAATCGAACCGAGATTCATTGATTTGCAATCAAGTGTATAACCACTCTACCATCCGGCCCATCTTGGAGCGGGATAAGAGACTCGAACTCTCGACCCTAACCTTGGCAAGGTTATGCTCTACCAACTGAGCTAATCCCGCATCAAAATGAAGTCTCTATTATGAAGGATGAAGCGCCCTTAGTCAAGGCTTTCATCGCTATTTTCTTCATAATCGTCACTCGCGTTTGGCGTTGAAAACTGGGTAGGATCGTGTAACGCTTTGAGCATCTTAAATAAAAGTCGTGCGTGCTTAGGCGCTTTGCTCTGCTCTTTTTCAAGCCGTGCTAAGCGAATCGTTTGTCTAAACTCTTGACGATCAGCGTGAGGAAAAACTTCCAACAAATCACCCAATACCGCATCACCCTCAGCAATTAAACGATCACGCCATTGTTCACATCGGTGATGCATGGATACCGCTTGTTTAGAATCACCATGCACCAAACCCAGTGTTACTTCAATTTGCTCTGCCCAGTCTTCTTGTCGAATACGTTTACCTAAATAATTGCGTTGACGACGGTAACCAGGACCAAAGCTCATTTTTTTCATCATAGCCAAACCCGATAAAAAATCTTCGTCGAAGAAGCCGAATTTTTTCAACTGGTCTTTGCTTAACTCAAGTAATTCGGGCACCAAATCCGTTTGTGCTTTCGCCTCTCGTTTTTGGGCAGAGCGACTGGGACGTCCGTCACCATAAAACTCATCATCGGATAGTGAAGTGTCGTTACTGGCATGCTTTTTCATGAATTTACTCGCGATAAAATGTGTTCCTGACGGGCAAAACGCTCGGCATTGGCAACCACATCAGGAATAGAAATACCTTCGTGCCAATTCGCACGGGTGACTAGATTAGGACAGTCTTGCGCTAATGCCTGACGAATTTGAGCCACCTTTTCTAAATGACCCAATTGATATTGTGCAATGGCATGTGGCCAAAGTTTCACTTGAGTCATTTCAGGTTGTCCCTGAATACCCAACAGCGGAGTTAAATCTTTCACCACTTGGTCAATTAAGGTCTGCTCATCACGTGTTGCCACCAAAGGATTACGGCTACCACCAATAAAACAGCTTAATAAAACCTTACCTTCTGGCGCACGCTGCGGGAAAATACTGGTCGAAAAAATCGCTCCCAGCGTTTGAATACCCAAACTGCGTGGAATCAACACGCCAAAACCATCGAGCGCATGCGTTATTTGCTTGCGGTCAAAACCCAAAGCAACCACCGCTAACGGCGGCGATTCGATCGACTGCAACAGCTTGGTTGCTGTGGGAGAAACAGGCGCAAGCAACTTAGCCGCATCGGGCGCATCTAGCGTCACAATCACTTTACTGGCTAATAAGGTCTGACCACTATCTGTACCCACTTGCCAACCTTGCTCTGTTAGTGCTAACCCAGTAACCCTTGCCGAACACTGAACGGACTCACCCAATGCTTGTGCCAATGCCTTAGGGAGAGTGGACATGCCTTTCTGAAAGCTAATCATGTTATTAGAAGGCACATAACGCCCCGCTGCTCGATCTTGCTTGCGTGCTTTCATACGCGCCAGCATGCCCTTAAACAAGGAGCCATGATCTTTTTCCATTAACCACACTTTATGAAAGGCGGCTTGAACGGAAATCTTATCGGGATTACCAGCAAAAATGCCCGACACAAAAGGATCAATGACCCAATCGCGCCATTCTTTACCTAAGCGACGCGTTATAAAATCACCAATTGACTCCTCGCCAACACCCCGTCTGCGAAACGGTTCCCACAGTAGCCTTAACTTCGAAAGCGGACTGACCAAAGGGGTTTTAATCAGCGCACCAATTGACAAAGGCAAAGCCCACAATTGTCCACCTCGCACCACAAAACGGTTTTTCGATTGATCGTTGGCGACAACGACTTGATCACGTAGGCCAAGGCTATCAATGAGCTCATCTAGAGGTTGCGAAGAAAGCAAGCCAGAATTAGCGCCGACATCGACTTGCCAACCGGATTGGTTTTGTGTGTGAATACGACCACCGATCTCATCCTGTGCTTCCAGCACCTGTACGCTGAACTCCGCCTGTTTTAAATACCAAGCTGTGGATAATCCCGACAAACCAGCACCAATAATGACATAATCAACGTGTTTCACACTGAATCCTTTGTTAAATTGTGGGGTGTGATGCACTGAGCGATGAAAGTCTCTTCATCCCACACCATGATACCAAGCTGTTCGGCTTTGGCGAGTTTACTACCTGCAGCCTCACCGGCAATAACAATATCGGTTTTTGCCGAAACACTGCCAGTTACTTTAGCGCCGAATCGCTCTAAAATCGCTTTAGCTTCCTCTCGACTCATCTGACTGAGTGTTCCAGTCAGCACCACCACTTTATTCATCACCGCCGAGGGCTGCAAGGAAGCTGTCGCCACAAGATCAACACTAGGCCAATGAACCCCTAATGCTTGCAATTGCTCAATGACTTCTCGATTATGTGGCTGAGCAAAAAATTGGACGATTTCTTTCGCCACCACAGCCCCCACATCACGAATCTGCATTAAGCTGGCCTCATCGGCTTGCATCAAAGGCGCCAACTCACCAAAGTGTTGCGCCAGTGACTTAGCCGTCACTTCACCCACTTCAGGAATACCAAGAGCATAAATAAAACGGGCTAAGGTGGTTTGTTTACTCGCATCTATCGCTTGCAACAAATTGTGTGCCGATTTTTCGCCCATCCGCTCTAAATTAACCAATGGCATCAGCGTTAAACGATACAAGTCGTCGGCATGCGCCACTAACCCACTTTGCATCAGCTGTTCAATCACCTTGCCGCCCAACCCCTGAATATCCATGGCTTTGCGCGACACAAAATGCTCCAAGGCGCGCTGTTTTTGTGCCGGACAATAGAGCCCACCACTGCAACGATGCACCGACTTATCGGCTTCTTGCACTACGGCTGACTGGCACACAGGGCATTGCGTCGGCATGACATAAGGCGTGGCATGCTCAGGGCGCAAATGTGCAACAACCGCCACCACTTCAGGAATCACATCGCCAGCACGACGCACCACTACCGTATCACCAACACGCACATCTTTACGAGCGATTTCATCAGCATTATGCAAAGTCGCATTACTCACGACAACGCCACCCACTGAGACGGGCGTTAACCGCGCCACGGGGGTTAATGCGCCAGTACGTCCCACTTGAATATCAATTGCTTCAACCTTTGTCCAAGCTTCTTGTGCCGGAAACTTATGGGCAATGGCCCAACGGGGAAACTTGGCTGTCATACCCAACTGTAGCTGTACTGCCCGATCATCGATTTTATAAACAACACCATCAATATCATAAGCTAACTGATCGCGCTGTTGCTGAATCTGTTCATAATAAACCAGCAAGGCATCGATGCCCGATAAACGTCTGACTTCTTTCGCTACCTGAAAGCCCCACTGATGAAGCTGTTCTAAAACCCCCGTTTGCGTTGGCGCTAACAGCGTTTCATCTTCAACAAAGCCCACCGCATAGGCAAAAAACTGTAACTGACGTTCAGCGGTAATTCGGGCATCCAACTGACGCAAACTGCCCGCAGCGGCATTGCGAGGATTGGCAAACGGCTTTTGACCTTGCGCCAGTTGACGCTCATTCAGGGCTTGAAACGCCGCTTTGCTCATCACCACTTCACCACGCACCTCAATGACACCCTTAGGTGGATGAGCGCGTAACACTAGGGGGACATTGTGCAAGGTACGTATATTGGCCGTCACCACTTCGCCATTAATCCCATCACCTCGTGTTGTTGCTTGAGTTAACTGACCCTGTTCGTAGGTGAGATTAATAGCCAGACCATCCAGCTTAGGTTCAGCACAAAAATGGGGCTGTGCTTGAGGTACTAAGGACTGAATACGTTGCCAAAACTGTCTCACATCTTCATCACTAAAGGCATTATCTAGCGAATACATACCCACACGATGTTGTTGTGATGCAAATTTCGACTGTAAGCCCCCAGCAACGCGTTGCGTGGGAGAAATAGGCGATTGCAGAGCAGGATACTGAGTTTCCAGCAGCTTCAACTGTGCCATTAAGGCATCATAATCATCATCAGCAACCAATGGCGCGTCGAGTACATAGTAGGCATAATCGTATTCGGCGATTTGCTCAACTAAACGACTCCACTCTGCACGCACTTCTGTTGGTAGGAAACTCATAACTGCTTAAAAAGTGAGACTTTGGGCGTACTCACGCATGGCTTTCAAATCAGACTCTTTAATTAAATGACGCTGAGCATCGTAGAGCTTAGCACTTAAGTTCTGCGACACCTTGCGTGCCACGGTAATAAACTCATCCATCGCACGATAAGGGGTAATCGCATTAGGTAATTCAAGCACCAAAGCCACACCAGGCGACTCAAAATCCGCATCGTCAACCGCTGGAAAATAACCTGGCTCAACCACATTAGCAATACGGAAAATTATGTTACCGTTAGCATCTTGCTTCACATAGGTACCATCATGATGAAAATTCAGACGTGAAGCCTCCATAGCAACATGAAGTTGTTTGCGCGTAAATTTAGCTGATGCCGATAATACCAACAGGGCAAAAAGCTGTTGTTGTGGTGCCTCGGTTGGCGTGGGCTGATGCACAACAGATGAAGCCTGACTCATCACTGGCACTTCATAAGCAGGCGCTTCACTCATGCGAGCTGACAAAGCATCAACTTCAGAAACAGATGAAATCACTGCTGAGGTTGGCGCTGGAGTCACATCAGGCTCAGCAAATAAAGGCGCCTGTTGTGCTGTCGTAGACACAAGCTCAGGAGATTTCACCATCGGCTCGCGCGGTAACATACCTTCTTTGGTCGTTTGCGCTAAGCGAGTTGCAGACGGTGTAATAGGCGCGTCATTACGTTTGATCGGAGTAACCTCGTAACCTTCTTCTTCGGGGGTTTCTGCTGGTAAAGACTCTTTACGATAGGCGCGTTGGATGGGTTCATTCTTACTCTTTTTTCCCCACCAGTACAAACTACCGACAAACACCACCGCACACACGATTAAGATAATCTGTAATTCAGTCATTCATCTCTCCAAGACTGTCTGTGCAGCCACCAATTCTGTCTGACGGACATTGCCCGTCATTTTGCTATAAAATTATTACTATTCTACAATATTATGCGTCATAACGACGGTTATTGGAGACAAAAAGTTGACACAGCCAATGAATTCAGCACACCAGATGGCAATTGGCATCGACTGCGGCACCTCTGGTATCCGTGCTGTGGCAGTCAACGCCTGCCAACAGATACTAGCCGAAAGTGCTTTAGCACTGACTGATCAAACACCAGAGCATTGGTGGCAAACCACTCTTTCCGTGTTAGATAATTTGTTTAACCAATTGCATCAAACAATTGATTTAACCGTCTATCAAGTCGCCATCAGTCTCGATGCCACTTCATCTAGTCTTTTTCTAATCAGTCGTAATGGCATACCACTAACGCCTGTACTCATGTACTACGATGCCTGCCCAAACATGGCCAGCGTCATTCGTACCCAACTCAGTTCAAGTTCTGGGGCACAAGGAACGCAAAGCAGCTTAGCCAAGGCATTAACCTTGGCTGACTCATTAACAAAACAAATCCATCACAGTCAGCATTGGTTAGTCTGCCATCAAGCCGACTGGCTTCTCTATCAACTCAGTGGTCAACTGGGCATTAGTGATGAAAACAATTGCTTGAAATTGGGCTACGATCCCGTCCTACAACAATGGGAAGAAGCGACAGTGGACTTGCTAGGTCAAGCACATTTACCTAAAGTGTTTGCGCCTGCAACAGTCATTGGTGATCTCAAAGCTTCCTTGCGCGCACGTTGGCAACTACCCACCTCAACGCAACTAGCCTGTGGAACCACCGACAGTATTGCAGCATTTTTAGCCACAGGTGCTAACAGTCCGGGGGATGCCGTGATTTCTCTGGGCAGCACCCTTGCCTTCAAACTGCTAACACATCAGCCCTACTTTGATGCTGAAAAAGGGATTTACAGTCATCGCTTATGGAATCAATGGTTGGTAGGCGGTGCTTCTAATGCCGGTGGAGCTTGTTTACTCGAAGCATTTGAACTATCACAGCTACACATACTGGCTCAACAACCTTTAATTCAACCGTCACCACTACCAGACTACTATCCTCTGCCCACCCAACGCTGTGGCGAGCGCTTTCCTGTTAACAATCCCTATCTGTGTGCGCAAGGCTTGCCCCATACATTCAACGCTTCTGAACGCTTTAGCACATTGGTGCATGGATTAGTAGCGATTGAACAACTCGGCTGGCAACGACTCAGTGAAGGATGTGAGCAACCCATCTCTCGGCTTTATGCCTGTGGCGGTGGAAATAAAAATCCCGCTTGGGCGGGATTAAGAAAAGCGACATTAACGATGCCGCACTGGCAATCTATTTCTGAACAAGCCGCCGTCGGTGCAGCCATGCTAGCGCTAAAATCTTTATTTAGACAATAGCCTATCGGATATGACGAGCGTGCAAACTTCTTAATGCTGCCACATCAACATAGTTTCCTTTCATTTGACCAGCCAATACCTGCATAGGGCTGTTGGATTCACCTAAATCGCTCAGCACCAGCGCGGCCAGTGAAAAATCATCGTGCAGAGTGTAACCGTTAACGGTAATGAGCGTTTTGATACCAGCACGGGTTGCCGATTGCACGCCATTGTAGGAATCTTCAAACGCTAAACAATCTGAAGCGCGCAAATTCATCTTTTCTAACGCATAGTGATAAATATCGGGTGCAGGTTTTTTCGCTGGCACAATATCGCCTGCTGCGATCACTTCGAACCAATCAATACTTTGAGCACCTAACGTATGCGTCAACAATGCGGTCACATTTGCTGGCGTGGTTGTCGTGGCAATAGCCAATTTTAACCCTGCTGAACGCGCTTCATGAATCAATCGTTCAACCCCTTTTCTTAACGGAATCTTTCCTTGAGACAAAAGTTGGGTATAAATTTCCGTTTTTTTCGCCTGCAATTGCACAATACGTTCCGGCATGGTGTCGTTCCATTCATTCGGACGATGCCTTTTCAAAAAGTGCGTCATCCGTTCTTTTCCGCCGGTCACGGCCAACAACTCACCGTAAAGCGCTTCATCCCACTGCCAATCTAATCCCGCATCCGCAAAGGCCATGTTAAACGCAATGCGGTGACCATCTCTTTCCGTGTCTGCTAAGGTTCCATCTACATCAAAAATCAAAGCTCGTAACATCGTTTATTTTTTCCATAATTAGCCACAAAGATGTGGACTCTATCATATTTTGGTGACAAATCCCACTAAAGACTTGTCAGTTGTGGGGAAAACTGTTATAAATCGCCTCCTAATTTGCTTGCCCAACCAAAGGGGATTGAACACATGTCATCGACTCAACCAAAATTTTTAGAAGATTACCCAGCTTATCAGCCTGAACCGGGCGAAGAGTACATGAGTCCGAGAATGCTGGAGCATTTCCGCAATAAACTACTCTGGTGGAAAGAGCAACTGTTAGAAGAGATGAACGCTACCATCAATCATCTTAAAGAAGACTCTGCCATGCCTGCTGATCCTAATGATCGCGCCAGTCAAGAAGAGGAATTTAGTCTTGAATTGCGTACCCGTGACCGTGAACGCAAGCTAATTGCTAAGGTAGAATCAACACTCAAACGTATTGATGAAGGTGATTTCGGTTACTGTGTTATCACTGGTGAAGAAATTGGCTTAGAACGACTAGAAGCGCGTCCAACAGCTACCATGACGGTTGAAGCCAAAGCCATGCAAGAATTGCGTGAAAAACAAGGCGTTGCTTAACGCGTTTGTCTAAACAACTACACCATAATCAACCGACGGGGCGCTTCGCCCCATCTCCGACTGGAGACCTTCATTTGGGTTCTCTGGTTGCTGCTACTGCAAGTTACTTGAACGTTAAGCAACAACAAGGGCGTTGGTTGCTGCGTATAGACGACATTGATACACCGCGTGTCGTTTCAGGTAGTCAAGACCGCATTTGTCGCCAACTCGAAGCCTATGGCTTTGAATGGGATCAGCTCATCATTCAATCGCAGCGATTAGCCCATTATGAAGCAGCTTTAGCTGAGCTTGCTCAACAGGGGATGCTGTACGAATGCGACTGCACACGCAAACATATCCAACAGCGACTAGGCAGAAGTGGATACTATGATAATTTTTGTCGCCATCGTCAACTAAAAGGCAGCATCCACAACAGTATTCGCGTTATAACCCCAAATACACCTTGGAGTTACCAAGATGCTATTCAAGGTAGGCAAGTGTTTGATTGGCAATGTCAAAGCGGCGATTTTATCGTTAAACGTGCCGATCGTATTTTTGCTTACCATTTAGTGGCAGCTGTCGATGATAGCGAAGAAAACATTACTGAAGTTATTCGCGGTGCCGATTTAATCAGCTCCACAGCACCACAACAATACCTGCAGCAATGTTTAAAACGCTCCAGTCCACTTTATGGACATCATCCTCTAGTTGTAGACAGTCAAAGCAAGATCAAGCTTTCTAAAGCCTCACAAGCGCCTGCACTAAAACCAGAAGATGCCGTGAGTAATTTATTTGATGTGCTCACTTTTCTCAATCAATACCCGCCTAGCGAACTCAAAAAGGGAAAGCTTAATGAACTTTGGTATTGGGCAATTACGCATTGGTCGATCAAAAAACTAATCCCTCAAATGAGGGACTAATTTTATGTAGCTGATGATTTTAACTGGCATGGAACATGGGGGGGTCATCCACCACATCAATCTTTTCGTCTAAACGAATGACCCGACCAATGTCTGTGACCCAAACCATCCCATCGCCTTTCTGTCCGGTACTGGCGCATTCAGCAATAATCTGCAAAATACCCTCAACTAAGTGATCGGGCGATAAAATAATGACCATCATTTTATTGCTGTAATCATTTAGTTCGTCGAAGGGATCTTCCTTCTTCTGTGGACGAAATTTCTCATTACCTGTACACCCTTGAACCTTCATCACCGTCATACCGGGAAACTGCTTCAAGTTACGAAAGGCACTACGCATTTTTTCAATACGCGTCGGCTGAACAACGGCTTTAATCTCTTTCATCAATCACTCCTCGGCTTAGGCTTCGTGGCGCGGTTCTTCAAAAAAACGATACAAGGTCGGTAACACCACCAAGGTCAGTAATGTTGAGGTTATTAGTCCCCCAATCACCACAATCGCCAAAGGCTTTTGTACTTCTGAGCCTGGACCCGTGGCAAATAAGAAAGGAATCAAACCTAACATAGCTACCGTGGCCGTCATCATTACCGGTCGAAAACGCTGTTGACAAGCTTCCTTCAGGGCTTCTACGCGCTCTTTACCCTCTTCGATCAAACTGCGAATGTAAGACACCAGTACCACCCCGTTCAGTACGGCAATCCCCCAAAGAGCAATAAAACCGACCGATGCGGGAACTGACAGGTACTCACCCGTTATCCACAGCGCAATGATGCCGCCCACAGAAGCAAAAGGCAGCACGAGCATAATTAAGCTAGCCATGCGTAACGAACTGAATAACAGGAACAGTAAGAAGAAAATGGCCGCTACCGTAATGGGGATAATGATCATCAAATGATTCATTGCACGCTCCATATTTTGGAACTGACCACCCCATTCGTAGTAATAACCTTCGGGTAGTTTTACCTGAACACTCACTTTCTGCTGTAATTCGGCGACAAAACCACCCAAATCGCGATCAGCGACGTTAATACCAATAACAATACGACGCTTAGCATTTTCACGACTAATCTGAGCTGGACCATCACGTACTTCAACATCAGCTAACTCACGTAAAGGCACTTTAGCGCCATTCGGTGAAATCAGCTGAATATCGCGAATCGCCTCAACATCATTACGATAATCGACTGGGAAACGTAGCACCATATTAAAACGACGCTCTCCCTCGTAAATTTGTGTCGCCACTTTACCACCAATGGCCGTTTCAATAATCGCTTGAACATCGGCCACATTTAAGCCATGTCGCGCAATAATTTTACGATGAATATCCACATCTAAATATTGTTGACCTGTCACGCGCTCAACACGTATATCTTGTGATCCTTGAATGGCAGAAGCAACCTTAGCAATTTCATCGGCTTTTTTCTTCAACAAAATAAGATCATCACCGAAAATTTTCACTGCAACGTCGGCCTTAACCCCTGTTACCATTTCATCAACACGATCTGAAATGGGCTGAGCCATAACGATTTGTGAACCGTGCAAATTGGCAAGTTTTTCACGCATTTTGTTAGTAATCGTGTCTTGCGTCCAACCCTCCGGCCATTGATCTCGTGGCAATAATGAAACGATAGGTGTCGACTCATTTTGCGCTTGAGGATCGGCAGGGCTTTCACCGCGACCCAAGCCTGAAATAGCCGACTTGACACCTGGAACTTCCATGATCAAGCGCATGGCTTCTTTTTCAATTTCAATCGATTCTTCCAAGCTAATATTAGGCAAACGGAATACACCAGGAACAATTGAACCTTCCTTCATTTCTGGAATGAAAGCGGTGCCCAAAGAGCCAAATAAACTAAAGGTCGCAACCAACAAAGCCAAGGCTGCTCCAATCACTTTTTTCTCATTACTCAAAGCCCAATTGAGCATTTTGGTGTAGGGTTTCTTTAAGAAAGCCACTAAACGCGTATCATGCTCGGCGCCACCTTTTAGCATATAAGAAGCTAACACAGGTGTTAAGGTTAGTGACAACACCAAAGATACAGTCAAAGCAATGGCAATGGTATAGGCTAAAGGAGCAAACATTTTCCCTTCCATGCCTTCCAGTGTCATGAGCGGCAAGAACACCAAAATAATAATACCGACACCAAAAACCACAGGTGTCGCTACTTCACTGGCGGCATTAAAAATGACGCGAATACGACTTTCGTGCTTATTAGCCAGATCACCCAAGCGTGCATAGGCATTTTCAACCACCACTACTGAGCCATCCACCATTAAACCAATGGCAATCGCCAGCCCTCCTAGTGACATAAGGTTAGCGGATAAGTCCACTTCATTCATAATAAAGAAGGTAATTAATGGCGTGAGTAATAAGGTTCCGACCACGATTAATGAGGAGCGCAGATCACCCAAGAAAAGCACGACAATAATAATAACGAACACAATGGCTTCTAACAGTACCTTAATTACCGTAAATAAGGCAGCATCAACCAATTCACTGCGGTCGTAATAGGGCACAATTTTTAGGCCATCGGGCAACATACCTGAATCATTAATTTCTTTAACGCGATTTTGAATACGACTGACGACTTCCTTAGCGTTACCGCCACGAATCATCATAACAATACCACCAACGGCTTCGGTGGTACCGTTTTGAATGACGGCCCCAACCCGCACGGCATGACCGATTTCAACCCTAGCAACATCTCGGATATAAACCGGAATACCATCGACTTCTTTCAAGACGATATTGCCAATATCATCTAAATCTTCAATTAAACCTAGCCCACGCACCAAATACTGTTCGGCATGTTGCTGTAAAATACCGCCGCTGGCATTGGCATTATTTTTTTCTAGCGCTTCCAAAACGTCCGTTAGGCTAATTTGATAATGCATTAAACGCGTTGGATCCGCCAATACGTGATATTCGCGTTGATAACCACCTTGCGAGTTAATTTCGGCAACACCTGGAATGCCACGTAATAAAGGACGCACTACCCAGTCTTGCACCGTACGACGTGCCATTAATACTTCTTGCGATAATTCACCCGCTTTGTCATCCCCTTCGGCATTTAGGGTATATTGATAAACTTCACCCAAACCGGTAGAAACTGGACCCAATACGGGTGTAACTCCGACTGGTAACTTATCCTTCACCTCCATCATGCGTTCCATGACCAATTGGCGCGCAAAATAAACGTCAGTATCGTCATTAAAGACTAAGGTAATTAATGAAAGACCATTTTTATTCAGCGAACGCAACTCCTCTAATCCTGGCAAGCCCGTCATGGCAATTTCTAAGGGAACAGTAATCAGGCGCTCTACTTCATCGGGCGACTTACCGGCAGCATCCGTTGCAATTTGAACCTGAATATTGGTGACATCGGGGAAAGCATCAACGGAAAGATTTTGTACACCACGCAGACCAAACATCAGCCCGATGACAGCAAAGGCCAGCACAATGAGGCGCTGGCGCAAGGAAGCACGAATGAGACTTGGAATCATGAGTTTACTCTCCTTGTAGTTTGAGCAAACGATCGGCGTTTAAGTAAAATACCCCATCCGATACGATTTCCTGACCCTGCTTTAAGCCCGACTCTACAGGTCGCAAGCCATTTTCTTCTTCACCTAATTTGACGGAAACCAGCTCAAATTGTCCCTGAGCCACTTGCACAAACACCTTATCGCTGTTTTCTTCACGAACTATCGCGGTCTCAGGAATCGCCAAGCGCTTTTTCGCTTTACCTTCAATGATAAGGGTAGCTAACATATCCGGTTTCAATCGACCATCTTTATTATCTAATACCGCCCTAACACGCAGAGTACGGGTTTGTGGTGTAACCGTATCCGCTACATAAGAAAGCTGCGTTTTACGCTCCTCACCTGCTAAAGCCGGAATGGTAACTGTAACCGCTTTTTCACGATACATATCGGCGCTGTAACGCTCTGGCACTTCACCCACCACCCAAATTTGTGCTAAATCTGCAATGGTATAAGCTAAATCGGCGGGTTCTAATACCTGGCCTTGTGAAACCTTACGATCAATCACCACACCATCAATAGGCGCACGCAATGCCGTAACCGATTGAATTTTTCGTGAACGTTCCAATTGTTTAATATCGGCATCACTCATACCCAGAATATGCATGCGGTCACGTGCTGCTTGCCATTCCGCTTCATTCGACACCAACTCGCTTTCACGACGTTGTTGTTCTGCTGCGGCAATCACCCCTTCTTTGAATAACAATTGCGCACGAGCTGCTGCTTTACGAGATAAGTCGTACAGAGATTGAGCTTGCAAGTAAGCCAGTTGGGCTTCGGCTAATACAGGCGAATGAACCATCGCTAATACGTCACCTTTCTTAACTTGGTCACCACGCAAGACTTTAATTTCGGTAACGCGACCCGAAACCGTGGTACCAACACGAGCTACACGCTTTTCATCCAGCTCAATACTGCCAGAAACTTTCAACTGTGAATACCAATCAACCTCTTCAACCTTGGTAAAGCTTAATCGGGCTAATAATTCTGCACTGGGTTTGACTAACGATTGATTTTGACTGGTTTGATCTTGTGGCGCTTTAGCAGCATCACTAGCTTTGTCGCTTTGATCACAGGCGGCCAACAACAAAATACTGGAGAGTGTCATGGTTGTTAAGATTTTTTTCATCGGATTATTCTCCTACCGCTTGAGTCAGTTGTTGAATGTCCATACAGGCGTAGCGACGTTCAAATTGATTGGTTAAATAGCCTCGCTTGACAGATGCAAGAGTACGCTGAGCATCAATAAAATCTAAAATACCCCGTTCACCATATTTGTAAGCGGCTTGGGCTACCTGAAAGGCTGATTCGGCTTCTTTCAACAGCCCTGATTCGTAACTGACTAGCTGAGCATTGGCATTTTGATAACGAATAAAAGCTTGCGACCAGTCTTGTTTCAACTGACGCTCTACCGACATCACCATTGCTTCCGACTGTTTCTGTTTTGCCCGTGCTGAAGCAATTTGACCATCCCGTTGATTAAATAAAGGCAAGGGTAAGTTTACACCCAGTTTAAAACGTTCAATGCCTTGTTCATGCTCTCCACCCAGTGTAAAGGTGGGCTGCGGGGTAACCAAGGCTTGTTCAAAACGGGTAGCTGCTTGGTCTTTAGCTAAATTGGCCTTAGCCGCTTGATACAAAGGATATTGTGCGACTAAGTCATCAAATGATTGCTTTGGGATGCGACAAAGTTGACTGTCTGCAGGCAAGTCATCAACAATTTCTGGTACAACCGATAACCCTAACAACTCTCCCAGCTGTTGACGAGCTAATAGATATTGCTGTTCCGATGCGTTAAATCGCGTTTGACTGGTCAACCACTCCGCTTCAGCTTTCACCCCTTCATAACGCGCCGACTCACCCACTTTAACTTTGAGTTGTACCGCATCTCTTAATTTTTCTAACAATTGCAATTCATCTTTAGCTTGTTGCATTTCTTGCTTACGCTGAGCGACTTGATAGTAAGCACGCTGAATTTGTGTTCTTAATTGACGCTGAACCAACAACGCTTGTTGGGTTGCGATTTCGATGCCCTGATCAGCACCCAACTGACGATATTGACGCACACTGTGCGTTTCAACAGGAAAAGCCATTGCCAATGACTGGCGATCTCGTGTTTCACTCACCACATCTAAACTGGGATTAAGGTACTGACCCGCGGTTACACGGTCGGCTTGAGATTGTTCAATAAAGGCTTGGGCGGCTTGCCATTGCGGATGTTCTTTCAACAAAGCCATCGCCTGTGACAAGGTTAATGAACTAGCATGAACTGAAGTGGCTGCAAGGCTTAAGCCTAAAGCCAAAGGGACCATTAGTTTCATTGGTTATCCGCCATAATTAAAATTTATAACCTATTATGCACCCTTTATGGGGAAATTGGAATCACTCTCATTCATTTGTTTAATATTGGCGTACTTCTGTAACGCTTTTTTTCTCGCAACATCATGATCTACTAGAGGAAATGGATAATCTTTACCTAAAACTAACTGTGCTGATTGTCGCTCTGTTGGCGATAGCTTCCAAGGGGCATGTATGAGCTTTGCCTCAAGTTTACTGAGTTCAGGCACGTATTTTTTAATAAACTTACCGTCAGCATCAAACTTTTCAGATTGTAACACAGGGTTAAAAATGCGAAACGGCTGTGCCGCATCACAACCCGTCGAAGCTGCCCACTGCCAACCGCCATTATTGGCTGAAAGATCAAAATCCAATAACTGTTGAGCGAAATAGGCCTCACCCCACTGCCAATCAATGTCTAAGTCTTTAATCAAAAAGGCAGCCACGATCATACGTAATCGGTTATGCATAAATCCCGTTTGATTCAATTGGCGCATGGCAGCATCGACAATCGGATAACCCGTTCGACCTTCACACCAAGCGGAGAACCAATCTGCTCGATTTTCCCAAGGCTGTTCACGCCACTCTACTTTATATGCCTGAAGTGCCACATTAGGATGATGGTATAAGAACTGCATATAAAACTCACGCCAAATTAATTCAGACAACCACGTGTTTGCCCCTTCTCCCCCTTGCATCCAGGCAGTTAAGGCTAACTGCCTTACCGAAATGGTGCCAAAGCGTAAGTGCACCGATAAATAAGAAACCCCTTTTACGCCTGGAAAATCTCGTTTATCTTTGTAATATGCCATGCGTTGCTGGAAATCCTGCCATGCCAATCTTGCCCCTGACTCACCTGCCTTAACCACTAAAGCTTGTCGTTCAAAACCCAGCGATTCGAGTGAGACATGCTGATCGGGCAGGTTATCAGCTGCATACCAATGCTTTGTCAAAGAAGTGCTATCAAAGCTGGTCAGATCATCCACCTTTAATCGTTTCAACCAAGCATTTTTATAAGGCGTGAAGACAGTCAAGGGTGTGCCTTTTTGCGACAACACTTCATCTTTAGCGAAAACTACCTGATCTTTTACTAAAATTAGTTTTCTGTCTTGCACCGATAACCACTGCTCAACCTCGATATCACGTTCTATGGCATAGGGTTCATAATCCTCACCAGCATAAACAACCGCTGCTTGATAGCGTTCAGCTAATTGCGGAATCAACTCGATGGGATTGCCATGATGTACTAATAAGCGCCCACCTTGAGCCTCAATTAATTCAGATAATTCGCTCAACGACTCATCAATAAAAGTTAAACGACGATCATTGCGAAGCAATTTAGAAAGAATCTGATCATCAAAGATGAACACGGGAATGACCGCAGAATGTTGACTCAATGCGCGATAGAGTGTTGCATTATCGTTTAATCTTAAATCCCGACGAAACCACATCAGTGCCACAGAATCAGCTTTGTTCATTATTTGTCCTTAAAACAAAAAAGCTGAGCAATTGCCCAGCTTTGAAGTATGAAATCAACGAAGGAATCAGGTTCATCGTAATGGAATATCAATTTCCAGCATATCAATACCATTTTGTGTTTCCATCAACACGCGCACAGCATCTCTATCGACTGGTACATATTTAGCAATAACCGCAATAATTTCTTCACGCATTTGCGGCAAATAACTGGCCGAACGTGATTCGCTACGACCAGCCGCGATCATGACACCTAAACGATCTTTTGCCAGAGCGGCACTGTTCGTTTTTTTCTTGAAAAGGTCAAATATACTCATCATGAGATACCTTTATTAAGAAAAGAGACGGGCAAACAGGCCTTTTTTCTCGGCTGTTAAGAAGCGCTGTGGCACATCTTCACCTAAATAACGTGCCACGATATCACCATAAGCTAAGGAAGCATTCGACTCAGGTGCATTTAATACCACTGGCATACCCGCATTTGAAGAAGACAAGACTTCTTGACCTTCAGGCACGGCACCTAAGAATTTAACCGCCAACAACTCAATAATATCTTGATAGCTTAGCATTTCACCAGCATCAACGCGATTTGGGTTATAACGCGTCACTACTAAATACTCGTTAATGCGCTGACCGCTTTCTCCTTTTTTAGACTTAGCTTGCAAAATACCTAAAATGCGGTCTGAGTCACGTACCGAAGACACTTCGGGGTTGGTGACAACAAAAGCATCATCGGCAAAGCGTAACGCCATTAATGCGCCTGTTTCGATACCCGCTGGCGAATCACAAACAATGTAATCAAAACCGTCGGCTTTTAATTCTTCAATGACCTTTTCCACGCCTGCTTCATGCAAGGCATCTTTGTCGCGGGTTTGCGAGGCTGGCAAAATATACAAATTTTCCACACGCTTATCGCGAATGAGCGCTTGTTTCAACGTCGCTTCACCATGAATGACGTGAACAAAGTCATAAACGACGCGGCGCTCAACACCCATAATCAAATCAAGATTACGAAGCCCTACGTCGAAATCAATCACCGCAACTTTATAACCGCGCAGTGCCAAGGCAGTTGAAATATTTGCTGAAGTCGTCGTTTTACCGACACCGCCTTTACCTGAAGTAACTACAATAACTCTTGACACCTTAGCATCCTTTTTATAAAAAAATATAAACTTATTAATCTAATGTTATGAATTTCAAAGTATTTTGTTCTAAATAAATTTCAACCCAGCCTTGTTTAACCAGTTGCGGAATATCATCAGCCAATAAAAAAATTCCAGCGATGCTGACCAATTCAGGATTAAAGTTTTTGGCAATAATCCGCGCTGATCTATCCCCTGCAGCGCCCGCATGAAGTCTCCCACGAACCGCACCCAAAACGGTAATATTACCGCCAACAAATAGTTCCGCTCCAGAATTAATACCGCCCTCGACGATCACATCGTTGAAGAGGTGTTTTTCAAATTGACCTGAACGCAAACTGGGGATGCGCAAGGCCTTCTGTACACTGGGTGCCTCTTTTTCCGTCAAGGTACCACTAGTATCCGTACTCGCTGGTGTCGATTTAGCCGACACAGACTCAGCAACGACCGCTGCTGGTGACTCAGTCGTGTTAGATGCTGCCGTCGCTTCGGTATTTTTTTCACTGACCGCACTCGGCTTGAATACAGCCAAACCACACATTTCAGCATAATCGACCAAATGCGCATCTTTGGTACGAATGCCTACTGGTGTTAACTGGTGTTGACGTAGTAATTCTAGTAGCTGAGCTAATTGAACACTACTTAACCCACACAAGGGATCGACCACAACGGGAGCGCCACGCAAAAACTTACCCGCCTTTGCCAACTTAGTAGTGAGTAATTCACCAATTGCCGTCATATCACTAGCATGAATACGCACTAGTGTTAAAGACAATTGTGAAGATTTGAATTCTAACGCATCCGACATGGGTTACTGGCTATCCTTTTCTGCCTAGGCTTTCTTAGCAAATCATGATACTCAATAGTGCCTATCAGCGACAAGCGACAAAAGCGCTTTTTTACACTTTTTTAACGCTTGTGCACAGTTTCTGTGGATAACTTTGTGCACCATCAACAGAACAAGTCAGCAAGTCGCTGAATTCACATTAAAAGGCAAAAGCACTCAAAGACTTGCTTATTTTTTAGGCAAGTGAGCAACGTCATTACGCAAGTAAATGGGCAATGCCAACTCATCATCCCAGATTAAAAAATGCTGTTTTAATCCTGTTTCTACCAAGCTAAACAGTGACTTAATATCTACGCTGTGTTGTGCAGAAAAACGGGGCATTTCAGCCTTGACAAGCGTGTTTTCCAGCAAATGCACATCTCCAGCAACCAGTATTGGCATAGGTTGTTCAGTGACTTGTTCTACACTGCTAATGCAGTCAGCCGTCATCACCTTAGCACCTTGAGTAAAATCATAAACAGCCCAATAAATTTGCGCCATGCGCGCATCAATGATCGCACCAACATAGGACTGCTGTGTTTGACAATACCCTTGCCACGCCAATGCCATTAAGGTCGAAACCCCCAAGGTTGGAATAGATGAAGCAAAGGCTAGCCCCTGAACCACGGACACCCCCACCCTAACACCGGTAAAAGAACCTGGTCCTTTGGTATAAACAATGCCCTGAACGTCCTGAATGCTGAGTTTAGCCTGTGCTAATAAGGACTCGATCATCGGTAAAATACGCTTGGTGTGCGATTGGGGCTGCATATCGCTGACAGTCCAACAGACACCTTGATGCGTTAGCCCAACATGGCAACCCTGACTGGTGGTATCAATTAATAACCATGTTGGTTGGTTATGCTGAATCCTATCTGTAGAGGATGTAGACACCTTAAGAGACTCCCATAGAATGAATAAATGCCACTGCCTCGGCATTGCTGCGCGTTTGTTTCATTGGAGGCAGTGCCGCTAATATTTGTTTACCATAGTGTTTTTGCGTGATGCGCGGATCGCCAATCACCAATACCCCCCTATCGGTTTCACTACGAATTAAGCGTCCAGCGCCCTGAATGAGTGCCATAGTGGCATCTGGTAACTGTTCGCATACAAAAGCCGACAATCCTTTTTCCACCAACAAAGCCTCACGTGCTTGCGCCACCGGATCATCGGGTGGTGAAAAAGGGATTTTATCAATCACCACTAACGACAAAGCCGAACCAGAAACATCGACACCTTCCCAAAAACTCGCTGTGGCTAATAACACCGCATTGCCCTTGCTACGAAAGGTTGCAATCAATTGATGCGCATCTTGCTCGCCCTGAACTAATAGCGGAAAAGGCAAATGAGGACGCAAGGTGTCTGCCGCCAGCTGCATCGCTTTGTAACTGGTGAATAATAAAAATGCTCGCCCACCATTAGCAATAATCAGCGGCCAAACACGACGCATTAGTGCCAGCGTGTAATCGCTCTGATTCGGTTCGGGCAGTTGCGCTGGTAAATAGAGCATCGCTTGCTCAGCATAACGGTAAGGGCTTTGCCAACGATGACAGTCTGCCTCCCACAATCCCAATTGACGTTGCACATAATCAAACGACTCACCGACCGCTAAGGTGGCAGAGGTCAAAATCACACTGCTGTAGCTTTTTTTCATCGCGCTGGCAAAATTGTCTGCAATGGATAAAGGCGTCGCATACAAAAACCAGTGATTATTCTGTGCCTCAGCCCAAGGCACATTGTGATTATTGTTCACACCCCAATTCAGCGTTGCTTCAGCTAATCGTCCTAATAGGGCCGCTTGAGCTTTAATGCTTGGGCTTCGATCAGCTGCCAAAGCAAGCTGAGGTAGCAGTTGTCGCCACTGCTCAATAAAATCCACTAAAGCTGACTGCTGCCCTGCTTGCGCTAACCAGTCCTCTGCTTTAAATTTACCCTTAACACCTTCTGCTGTTTGTTGCCATTGTGCTAAAGCAAGCAAGGTATCTTGTAGCGCCTTATCACAAGCGGGCATATCCCGAATTTCATTATTCATCAGCTGCGTGATTTCGCGCAATCCATGCCCCCAAGATAGGGTACTAGCACTTTGGCCCAACGCCTGCACTAACACGGGCGCCAGTTGATGGGCTTCATCAATGATTAAAGCATCTCTTTCGGGCAAAATGGGACTTAACCCTGCCGCTTTAAGCGCTAAATCGGCACCCAATAAATGATGATTGATGACAATGATGTCGGCATCTTCCGCATCTTTACGCAAAGCGGGATAGGCGCAATGGTCTGCATCACACGTCACCAATGCACAAAACTCACTACGCGCACAAACCTTATCCCACACGGGATTGGCTCGACTGCCCAACACCTCTGCCAACTCACCCGTTGTATGGCGACTTGACCAGAGCTTGATTTCCTGAATGGCAACTTGTAAGCCTTTTTGGTTGTGAATAGCCGCTTGCTGCGCTGCTTGAGCAAGACGCTGAGCGCACACATAATTCTCACGCCCTTTCAATACCGCAATCCGTGCTGGAATCGATAATGCCTGACATAAGGCGGGCAAGTCGCGCTTCGACAACTGATCCTGCAAACTCTTGGTTGCTGTGGTAATGATTATTTTTCGCCCTGAAAGCAGTGCCGCGACACCATAAGCAAAGGTTTTACCAATGCCTGTACCCGCCTCGGCAATGAGATTTCCGCCCTGACGTAAATGCGTAAAGCAAGCATCAGCCATTTCAACCTGACCCGAACGCGGCTGGAATTGACTAAAAAACTGCGATAACACACCGTCGGGGGCAAAGGTGCGTTCTATTTCTTTATTCATGAGGCTATTTTACCTGCATCAATCGCCTAAAATGCGTAAAAAAGCTATACTTTTGCACATGAATCAAAAAATCGATATTTTATACGCTGATGATGATCTGATTGTCGTCAACAAACCACCTCAATTACTGAGTGTACCGGGACGTGGTGAGCATAAACAAGATTGTTTAGTGAACCGCTTACAAGCGGAATTTAACGGTGTCCGAATTGTGCATCGCTTGGATTGTGATACCTCGGGAATCATGGTACTAGCGATGCACGCAGAATCGCATCGACGCCTATCCAAACAATTTGAACAACGCTTAGTGGACAAAACCTACCTAGCCCGTGTCGAAGGACACCTGCCTAGCACTCAAGGCGGTATTGATCTCCCCCTTGCATTAGATTGGCATAACCGACCGATGCATAAAGTGGATTTTATTTACGGAAAACCGGCACAAACAGGCTGGCGGGTGTTATCTGAAACCGATACCACCACGCTCGTTCGTTTATTTCCACATACGGGACGTTCGCATCAGCTACGTGTGCATATGCTCAGCATGGGTTGCCCGATGGTGGGCGATATGCTTTATCATCCCCGCCATGAAGAATATCATCGCATGTGTTTACACGCCGAAATGCTCACTTTCATTCATCCACATAAAGGTGAAACCATGAAATTTATGAATGAGGCTGATTTTTAACCCGTAACCAGATAAAAAAACCGCTAATAATTAGCGGTTTTTTTTATTTGAATGACAAAATCACTTTTTACGGTGTTTCGGCGCAATCAAGTCGGTAATCGTGCCTTCTGCCATTTCAGCGGCAAAAGCAAAGGTTTCCGACAAGGTAGGATGAGGATGAATGGTTAAGGCAATATCCGCCATATCTGCACCCATTTCTAAGGCTAAAGAAGCTTCCGCTACCAACTCACCCGCATTTGGACCCGTCATAGCAGCACCCAATAAACGATGAGTTTTGGCATCAAAAATGGCTTTACTCATACCTTCATCACGACCCAAGCTGAGACTACGACCCGATGCCGCCCAAGGGAATACACCGACTTCGATCTCAAAGCCTTTTTCCTTAGCCTCGCGCTCGGTCATACCAACCCAAGCTACTTCAGGATCAGTATAAGCCACCGACGGAATACTGACTGGCGTAAATGCCGACGGTAATCCACAAATCACCTCTGCAGCGACCTTACCTTCATGCACCGCTTTGTGCGCTAACATAGGCTGACCAATAATGTCGCCAATGGCATAGATATGATTGACATTGGTTTTTTGACGCTGGTCGGCAGGGATAAAGCCACGATCAGTCACCGTCACCCCTGCTTTATCCGCATCAATCATCGCACCATTGGGCGCACGACCCACCGCTACTAAAACGGCATCAAAATCTTCTTGCCAAGTTTTATCACCTTCGCCGACAAAAGTCACCGTTAAGGCTTCTGGTTTAGCTTCAACGGCCGTCACTTTCGTTTTTAAGTGAATGGCTTTGTACTTAGGTTTGATGCGTTTAACCAATGGGCGTACCATGTCAGGATCAGCACCAGGAATGAGTTGATCCATCAATTCAACCACGGTAATTTCCGAACCTAAAGCACCATAAACTTGTGCCATTTCTAGCCCAATAATACCACCACCCAAAATCAGTAAGCGTGGCGGAATGTTCTGCAAATTCAAAGCATCAGTCGAATCCCACACACGAGGATCATCATGCGGGATAAACGGCAATTTAATGACTCGAGAGCCAGCGGCAATAATCGCCTGTTGAAAACGAATGGTTTTAACCGCTCCCTCTTTGTCTGTCACGGCCAAGGTATGACTATCGACAAACCTGCCAAAACCATGAACCACTTGCACCTTACGTTGCTTGGCTAAGCCCATTAGCCCTGTGGTCAGTTTTTTGATAACGCTTTCCTTGAAACCGCGCATTTTATCGATGTCGATTTGTGGTTCGCCAAAGGTAATACCATGCGCGCCCATTCCCTTGGTTTCATTAAGAATGTGCGACATGTGCAGTAGCGTTTTGGAAGGAATACAGCCGACGTTCAGACAAACACCACCGATCACATCGTAACGCTCGACCAATATCACTTGTTTACCCAAGTCTGCCGCACGGAAAGCGGCGGTATAACCACCGGGACCACCACCCAATACCAAAACTTGGCAATGCATATCGGCATCACCTGATACCGCTACTGCCGTTGATGCAACCGATGCCACTGTCTGTGTTGCCGTTTGCTTCTCAACTTCCGTCAACTTAGCCGCAGCGGAACTGGCCATTTTGCCGATCACCACACCCGTATTGATGACATCCCCTACCTTCACCGTCAGACTTTCAATTTTTCCAGAATGAGGGCTTGGAATCTCCATCGTTGCTTTGTCGCTCTCTAGGGTGATCAACGGCTGATCAATCGACACATCCTCACCGGCACTAACCAGAATCTCAATAACACGAACGTCTTTAAAATCACCCAAGTCAGGAATTTTAATATCAATAATTTGACCCATTATGTTATTCGCTCCTTACAACAGCAATTGACGAATATCGGTCAACATTTGACCCAAATAACTGGTAAAGCGAACACCTTGTGCACCGTCAATGACACGATGGTCATAAGACATGGAGAAAGGCATCATCAAGCGCGGTTCAAAGCTTGAACCATTCCATACAGGTTGCATTTTCGCTTTAGAAACACCCAAAATCGCCACTTCAGGTGCATTAACGATCGGCGTAAACTGAGTACCACCAATACCACCCAGGCTAGAAATCGAGAAAGTCGCTCCCGACATATCAGCAGGTGACAACTTACCTTCACGCGCTTTATGGCTCAGCTCTTTTAGGGCTTCTGCCAATTCCCATACCGATTTTTTATCGGCATCACGAATGACCGGGACAACCAATCCATTCGGTGTATCAACCGCCACACCAATATGGTAATACTGCTTAACAATCAAGCTTTCACCATCAGCGGACAGTGACGCGTTAACGTGCGGGAACTTTTTCAAGGCAGCAACAGCCGCTTTAATAACAAAAATCAACGGAGTAACGCCAACACCACGCGCCTTCGCCTGCTCTTTTAAGCTGGTACGGAAAGCTTCCATTTCGGTAATATCACATTCATCGAACTGGGTTACATGCGGCACATTTAACCAGCAAGCATGTAAATGCTTACCCGAAATTTTCTTAATACGGGACAAGGGTTCAACGCTAATTTCACCAAAGTCAGCGAAATTAGGCTGTTTGATAGATGGGATACCCATACCACCCGTTGCACCAGCGGCATTCGGTAAGGCTTTAGCGCCCGACATCACGCCTTTAACAAAGCCTTGTACGTCATCTTTGCTAATACGACCTTTAACACCAGTGCCTGTCACTAGGGACAAATCCACCCCCAACTCACGGGCAAACAAACGCACCGAAGGGCTAGCATGAGCCTTAGCACCCGCCACGGGCGCGTTAATCGGTTTTTCTGCCAAGGCCACTGGCATAACAGTTGCTGGCGCTTGCGTCGCCGCTGGCACAGACGTTGCTACCGCAGGGAGCGTTGGCGCTGGCGTGGGTTGAGGTGCTGGCGCTACCTTAACGGCAACAGCGGACTCATCGGCTTCCACCTCCGCAATCAGCACGCCCGTGGCAACCTTATCGCCTACCTTCACTTTTAAGCTGACAATTTTACCCGCCATTGGTGATGGAATTTCCATGGTCGCTTTGTCACTTTCTAATACCAACAAGGCATCATCAATGGCAACCACATCGCCTTCTTTCACTAAAATTTCGATGACATCGACACCTTTAAAGTCACCGATATCTGGGAGAAGCATTGGTTTAATAGACATATTGCATCCTCCCCTTTAAAGTGTCCAAGGCGCGGGTTTATCCGCATCAATACCATAACGAGAAATGGCATCAGCGACCATTTGAGCGGGCACTTCGCCGCGATCAGCCAAGGCCTTAAGTGTTGCAATAACAACATAATGCGCATTGACTTCAAAGAATTGACGCAACTGAGCGCGTGTATCCGAACGACCGTAACCGTCTGTACCCAAGACAACAAAATCACCTGGAATGAAGGCACGGACTTGATCGGCATAAGCACGCAAGTAGTCTGTTGCCGCGATCACCGGTCCTTCACTGCCAGCTAACTGTTTGGTAATGAAAGGCACACGCTTGTGTTCTAACGGATGCAAGGTATTCCAACGCTCACACTCATCACCGTCTCGTTTGAGTAAATTGAAGCTAGTTGCCGACCAAACGTCCGCTTGTACGCCCCAATCTTGCGCCAACAACTCAGCCGCTTTAATCACTTCACGTAAAATCGTACCCGAACCCATTAACTGCGCTCTTGGACCATCGCCACTCGCTTCCGATAAACGGTACAAACCTTGAATGATCTGATCTTCTACGCCTACAGGCATAGCAGGATGCTCATAGTTTTCGTTCATCACCGTAACATAGTAGAATACTTTGTCTTTTTCGGCTGTCATACGACGTAGGCCATCTTGAATAATGACCGCCAATTCGTAAGCAAAGGTCGGATCATAAGTCATACAGTTAGGTACTTGACCAAACTGAATCAGGTTGTGACCATCTTGATGCTGTAGGCCTTCACCCGCTAAGGTCGTACGACCAGCAGTACCGCCTAGCATAAAGCCACGTGCTTGGGAATCGCCTGCTGCCCACACCAAATCCCCAATGCGTTGGAAGCCAAACATCGAGTAATAAATATAGAAAGGCACCATCGCCACACCATGATTGGCGTAGCTTGTTGCTGCTGCAATCCAAGATGACATTGCACCCGCTTCATTAATGCCTTCTTGTAAAACCTGACCATTCTGCGCTTGTTTGTACCACATTACTTGGTCTGCATCGACTGGCTCGTACAACTGACCCGCAGGATCATAAATACCCACTTGACGGAACAGCCCTTCCATACCGAAAGTACGTGCTTCGTCGGGAATAATCGGCACCACGCGTGGACCAACGGCTTTGTCGCGCAACAGCACCGCCAAAATACGCACAAACGCCATCGTGGTCGACATAGTGCGCTCGCCCGTTCCTTGCAACAAGGCATCAAAAGCCGACAACTCTGGTACAGGCAAGGTTTCAGAACGATCCTGACGGGATGGCAGGTAGCCGCCCAGAGCAGCACGACGTTCATGTAAATATTTCATCACCGCTGAATCGTCTTGTGGCTTATAGAAAGGCACATTGTCCAGTTCGCTGTCTGAAATAGGAATACTAAAACGATCACGGAAATGACGTAATCCGTTAATATCCAACTTTTTCTGTTGGTGAGCAGCCATCGCACCTTCACCATACTCACCCATACCATACCCCTTAACCGTATGGGCTAGGATCACAGTGGGCTGACCTTGATGTTCGGTTGCCTGTTTGTAGGCCGCATAAATCTTACGCGGATCATGTCCACCACGCGATAGCTTAAAGATTTCATCGTCTGACATATCTTTAACGAGATCAGCTGTTTCTGGATACTTACCAAAGAAATGCTCGCGAACGTATGCAGGACCGCGCGCTTTGTAAGCTTGATACTCGCCATCAACCACTTCCATCATGCGCTGCATTAACTTACCAGACTTGTCGCGCGCTAATAAACCATCCCACTCACTGCCCCAAACGACTTTTAAGACATTCCAACCAGCACCACGGAAGTTACCCTCTAGCTCTTGAATGATTTTACCGTTACCACGTACAGGACCGTCTAGGCGTTGCAAGTTACAATTGACCACAAAAATCAGATTATCCAGCTTTTCACGATGCGCTAAAGCAATCGCGCCTTGAGATTCTGGTTCATCCATTTCGCCATCACCCAAGAATGCCCAAACTTTACGACCCGTCGCATCAATCAAACCACGCGCATGCATATATTTCATGAAACGTGCTTGGTAAATCGCCATCAACGGCCCTAAGCCCATCGAAACAGTCGGGAACTGCCAAAAGTCGGGCATCAACCAAGGATGCGGATAAGAAGACAATCCAGGAGCTGCCACTTCTTGACGGAAACGACCCAAATCTTCCTCACTCAAACGACCTTCCATAAAGGCACGCGAATACATACCAGGTGAAGTGTGACCTTGGAAGAAAATCATGTCCGCGCCAGTTGGCGCATCAGGACCTTTGAAAAAGTGGTTAAAACCCACTTCATAAAGTGTTGCGCTAGAAGCAAAAGAAGCAATATGACCACCCAACTCGGTCGATAAACGATTGGCTTTTACCACCATCGCCATCGCATTCCAGCGAATCAATGAACGTAGACGACCTTCAATTTCTTGATCGCCCGGATAAGCTGTTTGTTGCTCAGCGGGAATGGTGTTGATGTAAGGGGTATTAGCACTGTAAAGTGTATCAATACCATATTTACGCGCGTGAGCGATCAGGCTATTGATG
This sequence comes from uncultured Francisella sp., assembly GCA_964646525.1. Taxonomy (GTDB): domain Bacteria; phylum Pseudomonadota; class Gammaproteobacteria; order Thiomicrospirales; family Thiomicrospiraceae. Next base: position 62,755 of record CAZYER010000001.1, read on the forward strand.
AGATGTTGTGCTTTCTCCGTCCCTTCAAACTCCACCACCGACGCAAGGGCATCCAACCACTCTTGCGTTTCTTGTGGATCAAGGTCAACAAAGGTTTCGCTCATATTTCTTCCTCATGGGGTCATGAAAATTAACACACCACGAACAAACGCAGACGGGTAAGTCAGGCAGGCATGCGCTATGAGCCAGCCCTTTTATGCGCCCATTCATGGCAAAATGGTTTTAATATGATACCAGATATCCTACTAAACTTCCCGTAGAGACATGATTGGCCAAGCCTGCAATTGTGCATATTCACGCAAAACATCGTCAGGATCAACGGCAACGGGATGATTAACCTGTTGTAATAAAGGCAAATCATTACGCGAGTCAGAATAGAACCAGGTTTCAGAGGGCGCGAAGCCTTTTTGCGCTAACCATTGTTGCAAGCGCTGAATTTTTCCTTCTTGAAAACTGGGGATACCGACCACATCACCTAAGACATGCCCGAACTCATCAAAGTCGGGATCAGTAGCAATAATTTCATCGATTCCCAACCATCGCACAATCGGTTCGGTAATAAAGCGATTGGTTGCGGTAATGACCAACAGCTGATGTCCTTGGGAACGATGTTGCTCAATCAAGGCAAAGGCTTTGGGCAAGGCCAGAGGTTCAATGACCGTTTGCATAAACTCTTGATGTAAGGCTCTGAGTTCAGCAACCGGAATACCCACCAACGGCGCTAAAGCAAAACGCTGATAGGCAATAATATCCAACTGACCCGACTTATAATCCTCATAAAATGCAGCATTTTGAGCGGCATAAGCTTGTGCATCGACCAAGCCCTTACGCACGACAAACTCGCCCCATTCGTAATCACTATCCCCTCCAATCAGGGTGTTATCTAAATCAAAAATGGCTAATTTCATACCTTGCTACCCACAATTCTAATAATTAGGGTGCATGCTATACCATCTTGCGATGCAAGAAAACGCTTTTCTAAAATGGATTGCACTAACTTGATAAGGATACGACGAAAATGCAACTTCCCATTCCATCAACAATACTTTATGATGAACCTGTACCACCATTAATAACACTTGATCAAGAGGGCTAATATCATGTTGAAACCATTAATTTTTACAGGCATTTGCTTAAGCATTAGCGCACCCAGCTTCGCCAATAGTGATCATGCCAAAAAACTCATTCAAACCAACTGCGTCAGCTGTCACCAAGCCGACATTTACAAACGTGACAACCGCAAGGTAAAAAACCTAAACAGCTTGGCGACTTTTGTTGAGAACTGTAATACACAAACGGCTGCTGGCTGGTTCCCAGAAGATGTTGATGCGGTGGTTAAGTACCTAAACGCAAACTATTACAAATTTAAGTAAGACCAACCACAAAAAAAGCCAGCAAATACGCTGGCTTTTTTACATCCTGTTTCGTTGATTAACTCACATCAATCAATATAGTCGTCATCGTTATCCCGCCACGTCTTACGAGATACAGGTTTGCGACTGAGCGTTGTTCTAGTTTGTGATTGCACCTTTCCCTGCTCAACAGCAACCATTTTACGAGGTGTCGGTAAGCTACTGCGTTGACGAACTTCCGATCCATTCGAACGTGAATTACGGCGCTGTGATAACCCTCCTTCCCTATCAGCGGAAGCCTCATTCCGATCATCTTTCTTGCTGTAAGGAGCAAATGCCATACGAGTGCCATCTCTGTTAAATGGACGTGCTGCTTTACGTGGCTCTGGTGCTTCCATTTTAGGCAAGTCCACCATAGTCAAGAGTCCATTAATTTGCTCTAAACTGGCTGGCATGGTTTTACCCTGACGCAAGGTTTTCGGTAAGCTGATATTACCAAAGGCAATACGCTTCAAACGACTCACTTGCACGCCTTGGCTTTCCCACAAGCGACGCACTTCACGATTGCGACCTTCGAGCAAAGTAACCTTGTACCAACGGTTGATACTGTCCGTCAGTTCAAAAGATTTCAAGGGTTCTAGCTTGTCAAAATTCGCCATACCATCATCCAAGGGAACACCTTGAACCAACTTGTCTAAAATATCTTTTGATACCTCACCAAAAACACGCACTAGGTAAGCTCTTTCAATGGCCTTTGAAGGATGCATGAGACGATTGGCCAATTCACCATTATTGGTTAACAATAGCAAACCCGTCGTATTGACGTCCAAACGACCAACAGCAATCCAACGCCCCGACTTTGGCTTAGGCAAACGCGCAAAAATGGTGTCACGCCCTTGCTCATCCGAACGCGTAACCAGTTCATTTTCAGGCTTATTGTATAAAATAACTTCGGTAACTGGGACAGCTAACTCTTGTGGCGATAAGCGACGACCGCGTACCTGCAACTGATCCTTTTCGCTAACGCGATCACCCAACTTAGCAACCTGACCGTTCACCTTAACGAAACCTGCACTAATCCACGCTTCAATTTCACGCCTTGATCCTAAGCCTGCTCGCGCCAAGACTTTTTGTAATTTCTCATCCATCGCTATTTTTTTCCTTACAACTTTCCAGCACCCTGACGAATGATTTCCGCTTCGCCACTGGTTAAATCTACCACGGTTGTCGGCTCATGCCCTACCCAACCTGAATCGATGATGCCATCAATCTGTGCTCCAATGCGTTCTTCAATGGTATCTGCATCAACCAAAGGCCAATCTTCATCAGGCATAATTAAACTGACGCTCAGCAGAGGACCTGCCAATTCTGCCAACAATGCCTGCACTACCTTGTAATCAGGAACGCGAAGTCCAATGGTACTGCGCTTGGGATGCCATAAGCGTTTAGGCACATCTTTCGTCGCCGCTAAAATAATCGTAAAGGCACCTGGTGTCATGCTTTTTAGCATACGAAAAACGCGATTATCTACCTGAGCATACTGACTTAAATGCGATAAGTCTTTACAAACTAGTGTAAAGTGATGGGTTTCGGATAAAGCACGAATGCGACGAATACGTTCTACTGCTTCTTTACTGTCAAGACAACAACCCAGAGCATAACCTGAATCTGTGGGATAAGCGATTACCCCCCCTTTTTGCAAACACTGCGTCGCTTGCAACAACAAGCGCTGTTGCGGATTGTCTGGATGAACTTGCCAACGCTGAGGCATAACAGACGACTCACTCTCTATATCAATAATTTATTTTGATGTGTATTATAGCTTGAAGCTCATCTAAACGCTTGACCTAGTTGATCTATTACTGACATATTGTCATGAAACAACCCTAGGAGTAATGAAAATGACCCTTTCCGTTAACCATGCACTTCCCGCCTTTTCTGTTTCTGTTTACCCAGAACAAACCCTTACCCAAGACAATTTTAAAGGTCATTGGACCGTACTTTATTTTTATCCACGCGATGACACACCGGGTTGTACGCAAGAAAGTTTAGCTTTTCAAGAACGTCTGAGTGATTTTGAAGCCTTATCAACGGCTATTATTGGCGTATCACGTGATGACATGAAATCACACGAGAAGTTTTCGCATAAATTTAACCTAACCTTTCCATTGATTTGTGATACTGATGAGCAACTATGTCAGCTTTTTGCAGTTTTGAAAGAAAAAACTAACTATGGCAAAAAATACATAGGTATTGAACGCAGCACCTTCTTGATTGATCCAGAAGGCGTTGTGCGCCACGAATGGCGTAAAGTGAGCGTACCAGAACACGTTGAAGCAGTACTCGCACAACTGAAACAACTGATGACATAATTTGTGATGACTAACTAGGAGCGACTCGATGATTGCCAACCGCACCCACATTACTGGTAAACGCCTTTTTGTCATCGACACGAACGTATTGATGCATGATCCAATGGCATTATTTGCATTCGATGAACACGATTTATTCATTCCCATGGTGGTACTCGAAGAGTTAGATGCCAACAAAAAAGGGATTTCTGAAATTGCTCGCAACGTACGTGAAACCAACCGATTACTAGATCAATTAATTGGCAGCGCCAGTGCAGCAGAAATTGAGAAAGGACTTCCTCTGGTCAACATCGCCAACATGGGGTTGGGCAAAAACAAGCCTGTAGGTAAAGGGCGCAAGGGTAATCCTGGGAAATTATATTTTGAAACGCGTCCACTCGATTTTGACCTCAATGAAATCTTCCCGACACATAAAGCCGACAATACCATTCTCAAGTGTGGATTAGCACTGCAACAACTCGATCCGAAAACGCATGTCACACTCGTCACTAAAGACATTAACATGCGCATTAAAGCTTCTGCTGTCGGTTTACATGCCGAAGATTATTTTAATGACAGTGTTGTTGAAGACAGCGATTTACTTTACACTGGCATGCGCGAGTTACCCGATGACTACTTTGAAAACAATGGCGAGGCCTTAACTTCTTGGCAAGAAGGAAGTAATACCTTCTATCGCATTGAAACACCTACAGATAATCCTTGGGTACCAAATGAATGCTTGCATACCGCCGATGAACATGGCTTCTCCGCCATCGTTGACCGCATTGATGGAAACAGCAGTGTACTGCGCTTCCCGCGCGACTATCGCAACAGTCACCAGGGCGTATGGGGTATTCATGCACGCAATCGTGAACAAAATTTCGCGCTGAACTTTTTAATGAATCCAGACATTGATATTGTTACCTTACTTGGTCCAGCTGGTACAGGTAAGACCTTGCTTGCCCTAGCCGCTGGACTAGCGCAAACGATTGACGATAAACGTTATAACGAAATCATCATGACACGCGCCACCATTCCGATAGGTGAAGATATTGGCTTTTTACCCGGCACCGAGGAAGAAAAAATGGCACCTTGGATGGGTGCGTTAATGGATAACCTTGAAGTCTTGACGCAACCTGAAGAAGGTGCGGCCAAATGGCAAACCAATACCACGCAAGAAATCATTAAGCAACGTATTAAAATTAAGTCGATGAACTTTATGCGTGGCCGAACCTTCTTGAATAAGTTTATTATCATTGATGAAGCGCAAAACCTAACACCCAAACAGATGAAAACCTTAATCACCCGTGCAGGTCCTGGTACGAAAATGATTTGCATCGGAAACATCGCTCAAATCGATTCTCCTTATTTAACAGAAACCACTTCAGGACTAACCTTTGTGGTCGATCACTTTAAGGGATGGCAGCACAATGCTCACATTACCTTACAGCGTGGTGAGCGTTCTCGTCTCGCCGACTTTGCTCAGCAAGTAATGTGAACTCGACCCAGTAACACAACGGCAGTTGGGCAATACCCACTGCCTTAATGGAGGTGATAGCATGATTCTCAATCAAATCGCCCTCAACCCTACCGTTCATTATCAAAGTTTGGCGCAACACGTTCAGCAACGGTTGCCTACTTTAATGATTCCAGTCTTCAAGCTAGACCCAACCAGTGCAAGTCGTGCTGTGGAAGAGTTACCTCTAGATCATGAAAAATCATCCGAATATGTCGAACTTCACACGCTAGTCGACTATCAACCTTGGTTGAAACACCTTTACCGTCAGTGGCAGCTCGCACTCAAACAGAGTTTTTCGCAACTAACGGCCATAAATAACCTAACCGAACCAGATCACTGGCATCCAGAAAGTACTGCCAAAGCCATGAATGCCTTAGCGCTTGCCTACACAGGAAAACTCATTTACTTGTTAAAACAGGATCCTATCACTGTTGTCGATAGAACGACTTTGTTATGGCGAGATACATGGCAAAGCTTTCGTCATGAACTCGAACATCAACAAACTAAGTTGCCCGTATTACAGGCATTAGATAATACTGCCCACTATTTTCAACAATTTTGGCTAGAATCTTGGCTACACATTGCCGATTTACAATCGACCTTGCCATCAAACCCGACAGAAAATAACAACAACGACTCTTAAAACAGTTACAATGTGGTGATTATTAGTGAACATACTTTATGGAGTGCTTCGATGCTGGTTTTCGGCATTTTTATTGGCATGTTATTGACCATTGGCGTAGGGATTTGGCTAGATACGAACTTATTGGCTAATCTGGTCGCCTTGTCTGGCATAACAGGATTATTGATTTTCTTTTTTCACAATGCAGATCAGACCGAAGGTCGAATCAGTCGCTGGTTGATTGGGTTAAGCCGAGAACAAAAAAAACAGTGGTACGGTTTATTCGCTGTTAGTTTGTTTTTTGGGTTGATGTTCGGCAGTTTTTGGAACGACAGCATGGGTGGACTATAACCGTGTTTGGATCAGACAGGAACAGTCTGCGTGAGTTTTATAAAATCAGTTGGCAAAAACACCAGCAAGGACAAGCTTTGAGCACTCTGGAGCAACAAGTAGTACAAGTGATCGCCGAACATCCAGAGTATCATCAGCAAGTATTGGCCAATAATGCTTCCTATCGCGATTGGGCAGTCGAATCGGGAGATACCAATCCTTTCTTACATATGGGTATGCATTTGGCTTTGCGTGAGCAAATCGCAACAGACAGACCTTCTGGCATAGCCCGTTGTTATCATTTACTCTGCCAATCCACACAAGTATCACTGGAAGCAGAACATCAAATGATGGAATGCCTTGGACAGGCTTTGTGGCAAGCACAGCGCAACAACAGCATGCCAGACGAAGTTGCCTATCTCAATTGTTTAGAAACATTAACCCAAGATTTACACAGTCCCCTTTAGTTTTAGTTAGGTATTAGCACCATGAGCACGACTCCCAACGAAATTATTTACACTTACACTGATGAAGCGCCCGCATTAGCGACCCACTCATTATTGCCTATCGTACAAGCCATCACCAGCAAAGCGGGGATTCGCATTCACACTAAGGACATCTCTTTGGCGGGTCGAATTTTAGCCAATTTTGCAGACTATTTAACAGAAGAACAGCAACAAGCGGACGATTTGCAAGAGCTTGGCATCTTATGCACCCGACCAGAAGCCAATATCATCAAACTACCTAACATCAGTGCTTCTGTGCCCCAACTGGTTGCAGCCATCAAAGAATTACAAAGACAAAGTTATGCACTACCCGACTATCCTGCTCAGCCAATGAATGATAGCGAAAAAGCCATTAAAGAGCGTTACGCTAAAGTGCTGGGTAGTGCCGTCAACCCGGTATTGCGTGAAGGCAATTCTGATCGTCGTGTGGCTGGTCCTGTAAAAGCCTATGCTAAAAAGCACCCCCATAGCATGGGTGCTTGGTCACCGCAATCTCAATCGCATGTTGCGCATATGAATGAGGGGGACTTTTATGGTAGCGAACAGTCGCGTGTCATCGCATCGCCAACGCAGGTGCGCATTGAACACATTGATGGTACTGGACAAGTTACTGTCCTTAAAGACTCACTGTCGCTACAAGCTAAAGAAATTATCGATGCATCGGTCATGTCTGTCGCTGCATTACGTCAGTTTTATCAAACACAAACACAAGTGGCTAAAAGCAATAACCTATTGTTGTCTTTACACTTAAAAGCTACCATGATGAAAGTTTCTGACCCCATCATGTTTGGTCACGCGGTATCGGTATTTTACGCACCAGCGTTAGAGAAGCACCAAGCGACACTTCAAACATTGGGCGTCAACCTAAACAACGGTATTGGGGATGTTTATGCCAAAATTACCAGTTTGCCAGAAGTAGAACGTAAGACCATTGAAACGGATCTTGCGGCTTGTTATGAAACACAAGCCAAAGTTGCTATGGTCGATTCCGATAAAGGTATTACTAACTTCCACGTCCCCAGTAATGTCATTGTCGACGCGTCTATGCCTGCGGCAATTCGTAGTTCAGGACAAATGTGGAATGCACAAGGACAGCAACAAGATACCCTGTTTATGATTCCAGACCGTTGCTATGCAGGTATTTATGCCGAAACGATCGAGTTTTGTAAAACGCACGGCGCTTTCGACCCTGCTACCATGGGCACAGTTCCCAACGTTGGCTTAATGGCTCAAGCTGCAGAAGAATATGGTTCGCACAACAAAACCTTTGAAATAAGCTCTGCAGGCACCGTTCGCGTCGTTGATCTCAACACACAGCAAATTTTGATGCAACATCGTGTGGAAGCAGGTGATATTTGGCGTATGTGCCAAACCAAAGACATTGCCGTGCAGGATTGGGTTAAACTCGCAGTGACGCGTGCGCGCTTAACACAAACTCCAGCCATTTTTTGGTTAGACCCACAACGTGCTCATGATGCTCACCTTATCAGCCTCGTTCGTCACTATTTAACGCAACACGATACCCAAGGATTGGATATTCAAATTCTTGATCCGAAAGCAGCTGTTCGCTTAAGCCTTGAGCGTGCTAAAGCAGGGCTAGATACCATCTCTGTTACCGGTAATGTACTGCGTGACTACCTAACTGACCTCTTCCCTATTTTAGAACTAGGCACCAGTGCAAAAATGTTGTCAATCGTACCCTTACTGGCAGGCGGTGGTTTGTTTGAAACGGGTGCGGGTGGTTCTGCGCCTAAACACGTGCAACAATTTGCAGAAGAAGGTTTCTTGCGCTGGGACTCCTTAGGTGAGTTTTTAGCCATTGCGGTTTCATTGGAAGACTTAGCGCATAAATCGAATAATGCTCGTATTGCCGTCATGGCTGACTGCTTGAATCAAGCGAATGGTCGCTTCTTAGACGAAGATAAATCACCTGGCCGCAAACTTGGCCAGCTAGATAATCGTGGTAGCCACTTTTATCTGGCGCTCTATTGGTGTCAAGCCTTAGCACAACAGAGCAAAGACAGTGAACTCGCGCAAGCCTTTGCTCCTATTGCCAAAGCACTCGCTGAACAAGAGTTGGCGATCGTTGCCGAGTTGGCTGCGGCACAAGGTCAAACGCAGGATTTGGGAGGCTATTACCACGCTGACCCTGAACGCTTAAATCAAGCCATGCGTCCAAGTGAAACATTTAATCGCATCCTAGCGCAGTTGGCATGAGCATTGCGCAATTGAAGGGAGTCATACTGTTTGAGTTTCCAACCCAAACAGTCAAACTTGTTCAAGTGTAATTTTAAGTGTCGGTGCCGTAGATGATGAACTTATTTGATGCAGAAAAAGACTACTATTCGGTATTGGGCGTAGCGCAGGCTTGTGAGCTTTCGGCTATTAAGGCTGCCTTTCGCAAGTTGGCGAAACAATATCATCCAGATGTGAGCGATCACCCTCTGGCAACCAGTCGTTTTCAAGAAGTATCAGAAGCTTACAAAGTATTAAGTCGTCATCGACAAGCTTATGACTCAGCTGTTCAGTCTCTTGCACAAGCAGCGCAACGAGCACAACAACAGCGTCAGCAGGGCCAGCATTACGCATCCAGCTACCAATACTCACAGCCTCACCGTTCAGCTCAATTCGATCATTGGACACCGCAGGCTGGGCGTGGACGTGATCGAAATATGGTTTATCCGCTAACGCTTAAATATGCTTTTCGTTTGCTAAGAGAAGGTTCGTTTTTAGTTCCCAGTCTCAATACACGCTTGCCCTTTGACAGCAGCGCTTTGAGCAATAAAGAATTTCGTTTCCCTGGTAAAGGCTTCCCTGGATTATTTGGCGGACCAGCGGGCGATTATATTGTCTCATTTAAACTCACCCACCATGCCCCCTTCAAAATACGCGGTGGTGATCTTTATATGCTCATTAAAGTACCGCGTCGTTTATGGGAAACTGGCGGAGAAATGTACTACGATACCCCATCGGGACTATTTAAAGTCAATATTGCGAAACAGGTAAAGGAAGGTAGCTATATCCGTTTTAAGCATAAAGGACTACCTGCAGATCGCCATCAATCTGGTGGCCATTTATACGCCAAAGTCACGCTAGAATAACGTCCTATCAAGAGCTTACCAACTATGTCATTATCAGATTTAGCTCCAGAGCTCCTCGAGCAACTTCACTATCAACCACCGCGTCGCTATGATGTCATTTTGCATAATGACGATTTCACACCGATGGATTTTGTTATAGATTTATTAATGTGCTATTTTCGCCATCCGGTTGAACAAGCCACCGAAATTATGTTACAAATTCACCATGAAGGTAGTGCCGTTTGTGGTACTTACTACAAAGAAATCGCTGAAACAAAAGTCAGTCAAGTGCAACAACGTGCGCGTACTGAAGGCTATCCTTTATTGGCAACCATGCAACCAGAGCGTTCATAAATAAAAAGAGAGTCCATTATGTCTATGCTAGATAAAGATGTTCAAACGCTACTCTCCAACACCTTTGGCTTTGCGCAATCTCAGCAACATGCCTACGTTACCTTAGAACATTTACTGCGTTTACTAACGCAACAAAAAAATGTGCAACAAGCCCTAGCTGCCTGTTTAGTGGATATTCAAAAGCTCAATGAACAACTTGATGACCTGATTGATCATCAAGAGCTGATTGAGGGTGAAGAGGAAGAGCCCATTCCTACTATTGCTTTACAACGTGTCATTGAACGCGCTATTTTTAATAGCCAACAGCAACAGCCTGCACAAAAGGTCAGCAGTTTGGGCATTCTAGCGGCACTTTATAGTGAGCGCGATAGCCAAGCCGTTGCTCTGTTAGAAAATTCTGGTGCCGATAAAGCCAGCATGCTCAGTTATATCGCTCATGGTTTACGTAAAGATGAACCCAGTGCAACACATAAAACGAACACACACAAAACCGATAAAGAAGAGACAGAAGATGCACTCTCGCTTTACGCCATTCATCTAAACAGTCTGGTGAAAGCGGGCAAGATTGACCCCGTGATTGGACGAGATACTGAACTACTGCGCGTTAGCGAAATTTTACTGCGACGTCGTAAGAACAACCCTCTCTTGGTCGGAGAACCCGGCGTAGGCAAAACCGCTATTGCTGAGGCACTGGCTTTAGCCGCTGAACAAAATACGCTACCAGAAGGTCTGGCGCAAGCACAAATTTACAGTATCGATTTGGGTGCACTATTAGCAGGAACGCGCTATCGGGGTGACTTTGAAAAACGCTTCAAAACCATACTGACACAGCTGGAACGCATTCCCAATGCCGTTATTTTTATTGACGAAATCCACACCATTGTCGGTGCTGGTAGCGTGCAAGGCAGTGCTATGGATGCGGCTAATTTGTTAAAGCCCGCTCTCGCTCGAGGCACACTAAAATGTGTGGGAGCAACCACCTTTGAAGAGTATCGTCAAAGCTTTTCAAAAGACAAGGCGTTGAATCGACGTTTTCAAAAAGTGGATGTACTCGAACCCAGTGTGCAAGATACGGTTAGTATTTTAAAAGGACTGAAAACACAGTTTGAACAACACCATCAAGTACACTACACCAACAGCGCTTTAACAGCAGCAGCAGAACTGTCTGCACGTTACCTAACTGACCGCCATCTGCCTGACAAAGCAATTGATTTAGTAGATGAAGTGGGTGCACAAGAACGCGCAAAACCAGCTAACAAACGAAAGTCTCGTATTACGGCTAGCGACATTCGCCACTTACTGAGTAAGCAAACACACATTCCCTTAACTGACTCTAACACTGACGATAGAGAACAGTTACGAGCCCTCAACAGCAGCCTACAGCATGTTGTGTTCGGTCAAGACTCAGCCATTCAACGGGTTGTCGATGCCATCAAACTGGCACGCGCTGGCCTTAGAGCGCCAAATAAACCTTGGGGAAGCTTTCTGTTCACCGGCCCAACTGGTGTGGGTAAAACCGAACTGGCCAAACAGCTAGCAAAACATCTTGGTATTCCGCTACATCGTTTCGATATGTCTGAATATATGGAAAGCCATAGTGTGGCACGACTCATTGGCGCCCCTCCTGGCTATGTTGGCTATGAGAAAGGTGGGTTGCTCACTGAGACCATTCTTAAACAATCTCACTCAGTCCTGTTACTCGATGAAATCGAAAAGGCTCATCCCGATATTTTCAATTTACTACTACAAGTGATGGATGATGGTCGCTTGACGGACAACAACGGACGTACGGCAGACTGTCGTAATTTAATTCTGATCATGACTTCTAACGTTGGTGCAGAGCAATTGCAACGTAACACCTTGGGATTTGTCGATGCAGATAGCCTTGCGCATCAATCACAAAAAGCTTTAGACAATACCTTTAAGCCCGAATTTCGTAATCGACTCGATGCCATTATTCCCTTCTCGCCACTGTCGGCAGAGGTGATGCCTAAAGTGGTAGATAAAGCTATTTTTGCCCTTGAAGCATTAGTAGCTAACAAAGGCTACCAGTTACAGTTGTCACATGAGGCCAGAAGTTGGTTAGCACGAAAAGGTTATGACGTCAAAATGGGCGCGCGTCCTTTAGACAGAGTGATCGAAACAGAACTCAAACGTTCCCTTGCTGATGCCATTTTATTCGGTGATTTAGCTAAGGGAGCTTGTTTAACCGTTCAGGTTAATGAGGCAGGTGACGCATTGGTCATTTCAACAGACAGCCTATTCCACAATGACGCTGATGCGTTAGTTGAAGCCAGCAATGGATAAAATTGAGATGAATCTAGATCATTTAAAAAACCGTCCTGAGACGGCTTGAGATGATTTTTTGGTGGAAGCGGGGGGAGTTGAACCCCCGTCCGAAGACGCTTAACTATCGGTTCTACATGTGTAGTCTGTTTATTATTCTTGTTGCCACAAAACCCAACAGACAGGGAAGGTGACAACACAGTCTATTAAGTTTAGCCACGACTTATAGACATCGTCATGACGATCTGATGTAAATGACCTTGGTAAATTAGCCCATCAGAGAGCTAATGCCAAGGGCTTCGCGTTTAAGCGGCGAGAGCAAAGTTTTCGTCGTTTGCGACTATATTTTGTCAAATGGATTTACGAGGTACCCGACACCCTCGACATGCCCCTTTAGCCTTACTATCCCCGTCGAAGCCAGTACGCCCCCAACAGATCTGTAATACTACAGGTAATGTTTACATTGTAGAGCCTATTTTGCTTCCGCGCAAGCGCTAAGATTTATTTCGTCAGGCTGGTTATTTTAACCTGAAAATTACACGGCTTACTCATCGTACACAGAGGTTGAATATCCCAACGACGGTCGCGAATATCGATCAGATTTTGAACAGATAACTCCGTTAAGTTGGCTAAGTCATAATCTTCACGCAAATGTTTAATCAATTTTTCAATTGACTTATCAGACAAAGGACGTGTTAATACCGTTAAGATTTCCGCCTTACCATTCTGAGCAAAGCTTATTCGTGCTTGCTGGATAACGGGATTGAGCAAGCGTAACAAGCCGTTACCCTGAATTATCGCGTCTCCTTCCTTTGTTACTTCGCAATCAGCAAAAACACGATCTGCTTTTTGGCAAACCGTTTTAACGGTGTCGCTATCCAAGGTAATACCAAAATAATCTTTTGCCTGCGCATTCAAAGCAAATAACGTTAATACAAGCGCCGCCGTTATCCGAACCATTTCTGCCACCACCTTTTTTGTTGCATGACCCATAACCCATTAATGGGTAAATAACCTTGCTGCTCACGTTGCAAATTAACTGCATCAGAAAACCATAGCATCTGCATTTCGTTCAGTAACTTACGCCACTGTGAGGCATCTCTGCCTTGTTGCCAGGCATCACGACAGTTCATCGACTCAGCCTCTTCTAATAAAGGAAAGTTTAACTTCCACTGCTGTTGTGAACCTAAAAACCAATCCCTTTCCGATACCGCATACAAACAATAACCCTCCTCGGCAAAATGGCCATTAAAAGAGTCAACAAGCCCTTGAGCTTCCGACAAAGCCAAGCCTAATCCCGCGGTTGGCGCAAGTACCAAGGTATCTCGATCAGCAATTAAATGCACAGGGCAAACAGGCAGCCAAAAGGCTGCCTGTTGTTGGATCGCTGGGGGTAATGCTATCTTACCCTTCATGCTGACTTATTGAACCATGTTGTTAAGAATGGCAGTACGAACCGCTTCCAACTCAGCTGGAATTTGTACCATAACCGATTTACCCGTACATTGCGCAATGGCGGTATCTGGATCCTTCATACCATTACCCGTAAGCGTCAAGACAATGGTGCTACCTTCAGCAATTTTACCCGACTGGATGTCTTTCATCGCGCCAGCAAAAGAAGCCGCTGAAGCAGGCTCACAGAAAACACCTTCGTATTGAGCTAACATTTTTTGCGCCACTAAAATATCTTCATCAGTACATTCATCAAACCAACCACCCGACTCTTGCATCACTTTCCATGCTCGATCCCAGCTTTGTGGATGACCAATACGAATAGCAGTGGCAATAGTTTCAGGATCATCGACCATAACACCACGAATAAAAGGCGCCGAACCAGCAGCTTGGTAACCAATCATTTTCGGACGATTACCAACGATGCTACCGGCATACTTACAATGACCTTCACAGAAAGCACAAGACTCAGTCACCTTGGTTACATCTGTTGCTGAAGATTCACAATATCCCATCCAATGAGCAGTGATATTACCCGCATTACCCACTGGCAAACAGTGGTAATCTGGCGCACGACCTAACTCTTCGATAATTTCAAAGGCAGCCGTTTTTTGACCCTGTAAGCGGTAAGGATTGATCGAGTTGACAATGGTCACAGGCGCTTTGTCCGCCACTTCTTTCACCAAACGCATACCATCATCAAAGTTACCTTTAATTTGGATGGTAATTGCGCCATACATCATTGCTTGAGCTAATTTACCCATGGCGATTTTACCATCAGGAATGAGCACAAACGCCGTGATGCCCGCACGCGCCGCATAGGCAGCCGCGGCAGCAGAAGTATTACCCGTTGAGGCGCAAATAATCGCTTTAGAACCCGCTTCAACGGCTTTAGTCACAGCCATGGTCATACCACGGTCTTTAAATGAACCCGTTGGGTTTAAGCCTTCGTACTTCACATAAATATCGACATCTTTCTTCAATATTTTCGGTAAGTTGTGGAGTTTAATTAACGGCGTATTGCCTTCACCCAAACTGATAATCGGCGTTGATTCGGTGACGGGTAAACGGTCACGGTAACGGTCAATCAATCCAGTGTAACGATGTCCAAAAGCGTTCATAATGCTCATATCCAATAAAATTAAAATCTAAAGGGAATCTCTAAAAACTTCGCTTCGCTTGTTTTTAGACTTCCCAAGTTTATTGTTTAGCTGAAGGAAGGGGTTTAATCAAAGGGTTAGATGCTATTTTCAGCAACCCCTTCCTCCAGACCTCCTACCCATTGGGTTTTTAGAGACACCCTAAAATTTAAAAAACTAAGCTAAGTGTTCAACACGTAACCAAGCAACGGGCGCTTTAAGATCAGAAAGCTCCGATAGCTGCGTTAGCGCACTCATAAAGGCCGCTTCTTGCACCACATTGGTTAACAGTACCAGCGTAGCAGCCGACTTTGCGCTGTCCGGTTGTTGGCGCATCTCTTCAATACTAATGCCTTCATGCGCTAACACCGCAGAAATCTTAGCCAACACACCCGGCGCGTCCGTCACGTTTAAACGCAAATAATAAGCCGTTTGAATCTCTGACGATGGGAGAATGGGTAAAGGGGACAAATCCTTCATTGGTACGCCTAATGCTGGACGCAACACTTGACCAGAACGCATGGCGATGCAGACATCAACAATATCCGCAACCACGGCTGAACCCGTTGGCAAACCACCCGCACCAGCACCCGAATAGAGCGTCGTACCAACGGCATTACCATTGACCATCACCGCATTCATCACATCATCAACATTGGCGAGCAACTTAGATTTAGGCACTAACGCCGACTGAACACGCAATTCAATGCCCGCTTCACGACGACGCGCAATACCTAATGATTTGATTTTATACCCTAAATCGTCCGCCCAAGCGATATCATCCGCTGTGACCATGGTAATGCCTTCAATCAACATACCCTGACGCGATAATGGCACACCAAAAGCGACTGATGCCAAAATAGCCAGTTTGTGCGAAGCATCAATACCATCAATATCGAAGCTAGGCTCTGCTTCGGCGTAACCCAAGCGTTGCGCTTCTTTTAATACAGGCGCGAAATCATTGCCGGGCTTAGCCATCTCGGTGAGCATATAATTACAGGTACCATTAATGATACCGGCAACCCAGTTAATGGCATTACCTGCCATGCCCTCTTTCAAGGCTTTGATAACAGGAATACCACCCGCAACTGAAGCTTCAAACGCAACCATCACGCCTTTTGCTTCAGCCAATGCTAGCAATTCATTTCCGTGTTCAGCAAGTAGCGCTTTATTAGCCGTAATCACGTGTTTGCCGGCTTCAATAGCCGTACGAACGACATCAACAGCCAAACCTGTTCCGCCCATCAATTCAACAACCACATCCACATCAACAGCGGTAGCAACACTTAATGGGGTATCAACCAGCCGAATACCTTGCGTATCACAAGTGCGTGGACGTGCCAAGTCGCGCACTGCTGCGGTGGTAACACGAATATCACATCCCGTACGCTGCGCCAACAAACTCGCGTTATCACGCAAAATACTGAGTGTACCGCAACCAACCGTACCTAAACCAACAATACCGAGTCTTACAGAAGTCATTGAACTTGTTATTCCTATCACTAAGGGGGCAACGAATTAAAGCGTACCAAAACGCTTTCGATAATTATGAAAGAAACGCTCCATGCGTTTCATCGCATCTTGTAAATCATCTCCATTAGGTAAAAATACCATGCGGAAATGATCCGGACGAATCCAGTTAAAGCCCGTACCTTGTACGATTAAGACTTTTTCTTCTTTTAACAAATCGAGTGCAAACGATTGATCGTCAATAATCGGATACACCTTAGGGTC
>CAZYER010000001.1:79579-106599 GCA_964646525.1 uncultured Francisella sp.
ATGCGTACGACCATCATAAAGCATCTTGTCGTAAATTTCGTCAGCAAAAATAATCAACTGATGTTCGCGAGCAATTTGAATCAGCGACTTCAAAATTTCATCGGGATACAAAGCACCCGTTGGATTATTAGGATTAATAATAACCAAAGCACGCGTTTTGTCGGTGATTTTACTGCGCATATCCTCAAGGTCGGGCATCCAGCCAGATCCTTCATCGCAAATGTAATGACGAGGTGTACCACCCGACAAACTCACCGCCGCTGTCCATAAAGGATAATCAGGGCTTGGCACCAAGACTTCATCGCCATTATTGAGCAGTCCTTGCAGAGACATAACGATCAGTTCTGAAGCACCATTACCGACATAAACATCGTCAAGATCAACACCCTTGATACCTTTTTCTTGTGCATAATGCACAATCGCTTTGCGAGCAGAGAACAAGCCTTTTGATTCAGTATAACCTGCCGCTTGTGGCAAATTATGAATCACATCACGCTGAATTTCTTCTGGCACATCAAAACCAAATGGCGCTAAATTGCCAATATTGAGCTTGATGATGCGGTGCCCTTCTTCTTCCATTTCGCGAGCATGCGCCATGACAGGACCGCGAATGTCGTAACACACATTCGCTAATTTAGACGATTTTACAATGGGTCGCATCATGGTCCTGTTCTCGTTAAAGTTGATTGCACAGTCAACAAGCAGACAGCGCTTATTCACTGAATCATGCAAAATATTGTGATTTTAGTCGATTTATGGCAAATTTGGCTATATCCTAGCTCATAGTTTATGATCACAAACAGGTTTTTTTATGAAATTCGTCGAATATCAAGATGTTTCTCGCTACCGTATTCGTGCCTACGAAAATAACCGCATCCGCATTGAGCAGGACTGGCTCGATCTCCCCTGCGCACTCTGCGCTCAAGCCTTGGTGAGTGATTGGCAACCCGCTAATGCAGAACAGCTTTGTTTAGGCGACTTCACACCGCTCTTAACTTCGCATGCAGCCGACCTGATTATTGTCGGAAAACCGAACCAACCTGCTTGGAATCCAGCATGGATGCAATTACAAGCACAACTCAATGCACAAAACATTGGTTTAGAACAAATGCAAACCGATGCCGCCATTCGCACCTTTAACGTACTGACGACCGAGGAGCGTTCTGTTTGGCTGGTACTGCTCGACTAGGCAAGCCTAGCGGAGTGAGACTTTCGGCTGCAAAACCAGCTGGCTTGCTACTATCTATGCCCTGTACCGTTAAATCAGCTTCGATCACGGGAGCACTGGGATCAGCACGCAACCAAACAACCGTATTTTCAGCAAACGGCTGACGAGTCGTTAACCAAGCATTGTGTCGAACGAGCAAAGCCTCATCAACTTGACAAGTTTTCGCCACATCCGCCAAGCTTTGACCTTTGAAAGCAATAAAAAAACCATGAGGCTGACAAGGCACTTCAACCCAGCGGTCAACCCTCACTTGATGCTGACAACCCATTATTATTGCCGATAAACCCAACAAACCACTCCACTGAACCATTCGACTCCGATACATCATACCGATTTCACACTATTCCAAATAACTAAACCAATAATAACAGTGCTAACCACCAGCCAACCTAAAGCATCAGCGTACTTTTGCATGATAGGTAACGCACGAACGCCACCGTATTTCATCACTCCAGCGATCAAGAAAAAACGCTGTCCTCGACCTAACAAAGCAACCAAGACAAAAGGCAATAGCGACATGTCTAACATACCTGCGGTAACGGTAATCACTTTAAAAGGCAAGGGCGTAAACGCACCTAAAAACACCGCCCAAATACCGTAGTCAGCAAAAAAAGCCTTAGCTTGCTCTAGCTTACCTACATAGCCCCACTCTTGCAAATAAGGCATCAACAGCTCAATGGCAAAATAGCCTAATGCATAACCCAACAAAGCGCCCAATACGGAAGTCCAAGTAGTCAACCAAGCTAAACGCCAAGCATCATCTGGACGTGCTAACACCATCGGTATCAAGAGTACATCAGGCGGAATAGGGAAAAAAGCGGATTCGGTGCAACTCACACCACCTAGATACCAGCGTGCGTTAGGTGCTTCAGCCCAACGCATGGTTGCCGCCAGCAGTCCCGAAAATAGCTTCATAATAATCCAATGACCTCTAAAAGCCCAAAATAGAAGAGTGTCTGGGGGAAGGCATGCAGGGAAATAACATGTAACCCATTGATTTAAAAACTTCCACCAGAAATTAAATAAACTTGGGAGCTCTAAAAATCCCACAAAGTGAGGTTTTTAGAGATGCCCATCCTTATTGCTCAATTAAAGGAACGAATAATACATTACCTAATACTTGTTGTTTAATGCCAGTTGCCGTTTTATCAATCACCACCAACTGCTGTGTTTGGTAATTACCGCCAATGGGAATGACAAGACGTCCACCTACCGCTAGTTGCTGAATTAAACTCTCTGGTACTTCGGCTGGTGCGGCAGCGGAAAGAATCGCATCGAAAGGTGCGGCATCTGCCCAGCCTAATTCCGTGTCAGTATGGCGATATCGAATATTGGTCAATCCCAATTGATGCAACACTGAGTGAGCACGATCTTGCAATGGCTTCAAGCGCTCAACCGTCCATAACAAAGGTACTAACTGAGATAAGATCGCGGTTTGATAACCAGAACCAGTGCCAATTTCTAACACCCGTTTCGGTTGATGACCGTTGAGCAAGGCTTGCGTCATCATCGCCACCACACTCGGCTGAGAAATGGTTTGACCAAAGCCAATGGGCAAAGCCGTATCTTCATAAGCGCGTGATGCCAGTGCTTCATCGACAAAGACATGGCGAGGAGTTGCTCGCATCGCTTGGATAACACGGGTATCACTTAATCCCGACTGCAACAACGACTGCACCATGCGGTCACGTTGACGCTGTGATGTTAATCCAATTCCTTGCGCTTGTTCAAATACCGAATTGGGATAAACCAGTGGCGGCAATGCCATCATGATGCCGACATCAACCACTGACGAATTTCGGCTTGCTGACGATAGTGCGTTAAATCAACTGACAAGGGCGTAATGGCAACACGTTTATGCTCAACCGCAAAAAAATCCGTACCCTCACCAGCATCAGCTCCCGCTCCCGCTGGCCCCACCCAATAAATTTCTTTACCACGCGGATCTTTCATTTTGATCATCGGTTCTGCTTTGTGTCGTAAACCTAAACGCGTCACTTCTTGTCCAGTAAGTTGCTCATAAGGAACATCGGGAATATTGACATTGAGCAAGGTATCTTTGGGCAAAGGGCAATCACGCAAGCGAACCAACAATTCCAGTATCACTTGAGCAGCCGTGTCGTAGTGAGTATGACCATTC
The DNA here is from genome assembly GCA_964646525.1 of uncultured Francisella sp. Lineage (GTDB taxonomy): Bacteria > Pseudomonadota > Gammaproteobacteria > Thiomicrospirales > Thiomicrospiraceae. Next base: position 82,948 of record CAZYER010000001.1, read on the forward strand.
AGGGACACGGCAATAGCAGGCAAACCCATAAAACGCCCCTCCATAGCCGCGGCTACCGTACCTGAATAGAGCACATCATCGCCCATATTCGCACCTTCATTGATACCCGAAATCACCAAATCGACCGGACTATCAACGAATCCTGTCAGTGCCAAATGCACACAATCGGCTGGCGTACCAGTAACAAAGAAAATATCATCCTCTACCTGATCTTTGTAAACACGCAAAGGCTCTTGAATCGTCAGTGAATTCGACGCGGCAGAACGATTACGCTCTGGTGCAACTACCGTTACCTTAGCAACCTCTGGATGTGCTTTGAGATTCGCGTATAATGTACGCAATCCAGGGGCCAGATAACCATCATCATTGGATAATAAAATATGCACCAAACTTTCCTTAATCACCGAATCATTCAATAACGAATATTATACCTAAGCCCGTGACCAAGATTACAGAAGAAGCCAAACAATTATTTCGTCAAAGCATCGGCGAGATTACTCCCTTGCGTTGCACTGAACGCATTGAGCGACAAAATCGTCACCAGGTGCTCAAAAAACGCTTACACTTGCGTCGTCGTGGTCTGCCTGAAATCTGGTTTAGTGAAAGTGATGAACCTCATACCGTCAATGGCTTAGCGCGCTCAGAAACCAGTCTCATTTTTCAACGCTGCGCCTTACCCAGCAAGCAATTGAGTGCCTTAAAAAACGGTCACTTTTCCACTCGATGTGTCATTGATTTGCATGGACTTAGCGAAGCACAAGCTGAAGAAAAAATGAAGCACACCTTACAACGCTGCCATCAGCGTAGCGACCGCTACTTACTGGTAGTGCATGGTAAGGGGCTGAGTGGTTCCAGTGAACACCCCATCTTAAAAAACTGGCTGAATTGGTGGTTACGCAATCAAGCGCGTGTTTTGGCCTTTCATACCGCGCAACTGGCGGATGGAGGTAGTGGTGCTCTTTACGTGTTACTGGCACCTGTCAATCATCACATTACGCAACCTTAATTGAAAATGACCCTATGAAACTCATTGAACGCCCTGTCAACACCGCGGTTAAACAGGCCTTAAGTCGCCAGTTGCCCGACTGGTTGGCCGACATTATGGCACGTCGCCTAGAATGTCCTATTGCAGCTAAAACCTTGCTACAGTCAGGACTAGGCCAACTACCTAATCCAAACGGACTTCCTGATATGGGTGTCGCTGTCAACTTGTTAACATCGGTTATTGCGCAACAACAGCGCATCCTCTGCGTGGTCGACTATGATACTGATGGCATTAGCTCAGGTGCTATTTTACAAGAAGGATTAACTGCCTTAGGCGCAACAGTTGACGTGATGGTTACCAATCGTCATGAAGACGGCTATGGTTTTTCAGTCGGTGCCTGTCAACGTGTCATGAAACTAGATCCCCTGCCCGATTGTCTCATTACCGCCGATTTGGGTTCTTCCGATGGAACTCAGTTCGCTAAGTTACAGCAGTGCTACGCAAGCCAGAACAAACCCTTGGTCATCATCGTTACCGATCATCACCATATCAGCAGCACAACACCACCCAGCAGCGTTGACGCCTTTATTAACCCTCATCGCCAAGACACTGATCATGACTATCGTCATCCGATTTGTGGTGCTATGGTAGCCTGGAATCTCATCGCTGCGTTGCGTGCTCATGGTCGTCAACAGACTGATTTAAGTGACTTGCAAGCCAAAGCAACCACATTCGATGTCAAGCATCTGCTTGACCTAGCGGCTATCGCTACCATTGGCGATATGGTTGACTTATCCAACCCTGTCAATCGCACCGTGGTGCGTGTTGGCTTAGCACACATGAACCAGCGACTCAGACCTGCTTGGCAATTATTAAAAGAAGCCTTAGATAGCAGTGCCAGTATTGATGAAGAAACAGTCGGTTTTCAAATTTCACCCCGCATCAATGCACTGTCACGTATGGGCGATGATGGACATACTGCCCTCACATGGCTTACCACCGCGCACATGAGTAGCTGTCAGCAGGCCTGGGCCAGTATGAGCCAAAATAACGAAGAACGCAAAGAAGAACAAGCTCTCTGTGAAAGCCTTGCCTTACAACAAGCCGAACAACAGATTCAACAACAGCGTTTTATCCTCATTGCCTACGTTCCCGAAGCCAGTCATGGCGTGGTCGGTTTGGCTGCTGGGAGACTAGCACAACGCTTTGGACGTCCTGCACTCGTTTTTTCTCAATGCGATAAGGGACAATTGACTGGTTCAGCGCGCTCTATTGCCGGATATGATATTCGAGCACTACTCGAAGCTGTACAACAAAGCACCGACTGCATCCGTAAATATGGTGGTCATGCCGCCGCTGCCGGGCTATCCATTGCACCAGAAAATCTATCCCTGTTAACAGACGCACTAGAAAGACAGATTCGTGCCGATTTTAACGAGCAAGCACCCGAAGCGCACCACTATTACGATGGTCATTTACCCAGTGCATTATTGTCGTTGGAAGGTGTACAACAATTAAAGCAATTATCACCCTTTGGGCAAGGATTACCCGCGCCCAGCTTTGTACTGGATACCCTGGTGCTCAATCATAGCTCAATGGGCAAAACAGGACAGCACAAACGATTAACCTTGCAAACACTCACTAACAGCACCTTAGAAGCAGTTTGGTTTAATGCGGACCAAAGTCTGGCGTTGAATAGCCAACAACGCTATTGCTGTGTGGTACAAGTTTCCATTAACCATTTTCGCGGACAAGCTAAACTACAAGCAATGATCCAAACCTTAACGGCACACTAAATGCAGCTCAACAACCCTATTATTTTGCTCAGACACGGCCTAACCGAACACAATAACGGTTTTTATGGCAGTACCGATAGTCAACTAACCGATGTGGGCTTTCAAGCCATGCTAGAAGCCGTAAGCAACTTGAACTTTAATCGAATTATCAGTTCGCCATTGCGGCGTTGTGCCAGCGTTGCTATACAGCTAGCTCAACAACGGCAATGCTCTTATCAAATTTTACCAGAATGGCAAGAATACCATTTTGGCGATTGGGAAAGCCTGCCAATACAACAACTCTGGGATGAGCAGCCAGAAGCCTTAACGGCATTTTGGCAAAACCCGTATCAATCTACACCACCGAATGCCGAAGCCTTTGACGCTTTTCTGCAAAGATTGCACAATGCTAAACAACACTTGGTTGATACCAATCAAAGCACTTGCACGCTGGTGATTACCCATGCGGGTGTAATTCGCGGTTTAAGATTAATCGCAAAACAAACCAGCGCCGATGAATGGCTAACTTATCCCGTTGCCCATGCCAGCATGCACAGTCTGTGTTCGCACTCGGGCAAGGTCGAACCATTTGCGTCGCTTAATGCTAGTGTTAACGGATAAAATCGCTATAATAAGCAATCATTACAACATTTCTAGGAAATATCATCATGGCAAAAATGGCTAGTGCTCGTCACATTTTAGTGAATACGGAAGCAGAATGTTTGGCACTCAAATCTCAAATTGAAGCAGGCGAAGATTTTGCGTTTGTTGCTCAAGAACACTCTAGCTGTCCTTCTAGCCGTCAAGGCGGTGATTTGGGTTCGTTCCGTCCAGGTATGATGGTACCAGAATTTGATAAAGTCGTGTTCAGTGCTCCCGTAGGCGTGGTTCAAGGTCCTGTTAAAACACAATTTGGTTATCATTTGGTCGAGGTGACCTCTCGTACTGAATGATCAAGTTCGTAGCTTAACGTTAAAGCTAGCCCCGCAATGCGGGGCTATTTTTTATCTCTTGACCAGCTAGCAATAAAAAAGCCCCACCAATGGGCGGGGCTTCTTAATAGCCATAAGGATGCTAACGCAAATTACAGCAGTGGTGTAGCGTAGTTTTCTACACCTGGGTTGTTTTTCACACCTTTCAGACGCGGATGGTTCACTTTCGACAGCTTCACTTCTTTGTGTTTACGAATGTAATCCGCAACCACGTCATGAATTAAGCGACCTGAACCCACTGAGTCCACTTGCGCCCAACCAGAAACGGTATAAGATTTACCCGCTTCGATTGGTGTGTCGTTGTCTAGACGAACATTACTGATACGTTTGCCCAATGGTTGAGTTGGGTCGATATCGTAAGTCAAACCACCGATACGAACCATGTCACCGCCTGACTGCAAGTATGGATCTTCAACGAACAAGTTGTCCGCAATACCTTCCATCGCTTCACGTAATTGCTCACCCGTCATTTCTGTACGATAGGTTTCACCATAAGTCATTGAGGTTTCATCCATGACGTTTTCGAAGGTGATGTTGTCGCCAGCCAATACCGAGGTACCCCAACGCACACCCGCCGACAAAGCGATTTGAGTATCGTGCTCTTCACGTAGAGCGTTAACGACAACTTGATCCCACGTACCCATGAAGTTACCACGACGGTACAGGGTTTCACCAGCAACACCCACTACTTCACTTAATAGTGACTCGTAAGTTTTACCCAAGCGCCCTTTAATAACCGCATTATCAGGACGACGACCTTCAATCACTTTATCGTCATACTTGGTTTGGCGCATGGTGTTAATGTAGGTTTCCATTTCCTTGTCAGCTGGCAGTATGTTCGAGAATACTGGCAACAATTTGTATTGAACGCCAGCAACTTTGCCTGCTTTAATGTCTAAGTCCATCACGCCAACGAACTTACCGTTAGAACCGCCATTAGTTACCAAGGTGGTACCTGATTTGTTTTTCACTTTAACAGGAACTGGCACACCATCATGAGTGTGACCACCGAAAATCGCGTCAATACCTGTTACACGACTCGCTAACTTAATGTCAACGTCCATACCGTTATGAGAAATCACGATCACAGCTGCTGGTTTTTCTTTAGCACGGATCTGGTTAACCGTTGCTTGCATTTCTTCTTCATTAACACCAAAGGTTAAATCAGGGAAGTTGGCACGTGGGTTAGCATTAGCCAAACGAGGGAAGGCTTGACCAATAACCGCAACTTTGAAACCGCCAACATCTTTAATCGCATAAGGTGCAAAGGCATGACGACTTTCTTCGCTAAACAAACCAATACCACCGTATTTTTTCGTTAGTGCTGCGTAATCGTCACCCATCAGAGAGTCTTCACGAATTAAACAGTTTTGTGCCAACATTTGACCTTTAAACTTGCTTAAATTACGGAAAACTTCTTCTTGCGTATAAGTGAATTCCCAGTGAGGTGTCATGTAATCAACACCAAGAATGTTGCAAGCACCAACCATGTCCGCACCACGCGTCCACAGCGCCGTACCCGAACCATGCCACGTATCCCCACCGTCAATCAAAAGCGTGTTCTGACGACCACCAGCCTGTTCACGCAAGCTATCAACTAGCGTTTTAACGTGAGCGAAGCCACCTACTTTACCGTATTGACGCGCTGCATCGGTAAAGTTTAAGTAAGTGAAAGCGTGTGCCTCAATTGAGTTAGGCTTGATTTTCAACTCTTTCAGCATTTTTTCACCAACAACGTGTGGCAATTTACCGAAAGCTGCACCCATACCTAAATTAACGTTAGGTTCACGGAAATAAATAGGCTTCAACTGAGCGTGCGTATCGGTGATGTGCATGATGCGTACTTGACCATAACGAGGCATTTTGTACATATCGGCTTCTTTACCGGCACGAGCCATATTCGGTAACATACCAGCAGCTGCAGCCATACCCATGACGTGCAGAAATTCACGGCGATTCATTGCCATCGTGATGAGTCTCCTCAAGTTGTCTAAAAAAACATATGAACAAAAAATGATATGCCCTAAAGACCCAATGTGCAAATTAAAATCACTTGGGCAATCATCAATCTTCTTAATTACACTAAGCCTTAAGCCACCCACGCTCGCGCGTTGCGGAATAAGCGCATCCAGGGTCCTTCTTCTGGCCAATCATCAGGATGCCATGAATACTGATCGCGTCGGAACACACGTTCAGGATGCGGCATCATAATGGTGGCACGTCCATCGGTCGAAGTAAAGCCAGTTAATCCTGCCTGCGAACCATTCGGGTTTAACGGATAAACCTCCGTAGCCGCACCAGTGGCATCGACATAACGTAAAGCCGCTTGAGCCTGCGCTTGATGCGCGGCATCACGCCATACAACACGACCTTCACCATGCGCCACGGCAATCGGCATCATTGAGCCAGCCATTCCTTGCAACAACACAGAAGCGCTCTCTTCCACCTTCACCATCGATAGGCGTGCTTCGAACTGTTCTGAAGTATTACGGAAAAAACGAGGCCAGTGTTCAGCACCCGGAATCAAATCGTGCAGACTCGACAACATTTGGCAACCATTACACACCCCTAAGGTAAAACTATCCTGACGGTGGAAGAAGTCGGCAAAGGCCGCAGATGCTTGACTATTGAGTTGAATGCTCGAAGCCCAACCACGACCTGCCCCCATCACATCACCATAAGAGAAACCACCACAAGCCACGAGTCCCTTCATTTGCTCAAGCGACAAACGACCACTAATAATATCACTCATATGGACATCCATTGCATCAAAACCTGCTTGGGTAAAGGCTGCTGCCATTTCCTGTTGACCATTCACGCCTTGCTCACGCAAGATGGCCACTTTAGGACGAGCGCCTAAATTCAAGTAAGGGGCAGCTAGATTCTCAGCAGGGTTGTAACTCAGCTGAGCAAACAATTTCGCCTCTGGTGCCTGTGATTGAATCAGTCCATAAGCTTGTTGCGCGCAGTCTGCATTATCACGCAGGGCTTGCATGCGATAGGAGGTTTCCGACCAACGTGCATGACAGTCAGCTAGGCTGCGCTCAAATACCAAGGCGCCATTTGCACTAACACGCAAACACTGCGCGTCATTAAAACGCGCAACTGCATGACAGCGATCACTCAAGCCCTGCTCTGCAACCAAATTCACAAAAGCTGATTGATTTGCTGATGTGACTTGCACCACAACACCAATTTCTTCGCTAAACAAAGCAGCGATCACATCGTCTGCAAAAACAGACAAATCAATGTCCAAACCAGTACGACCGGCAAACGCCATTTCTGCCAAAGTGGTAAACAAACCACCATCACTGCGGTCATGGTAAGCGCTAACCAATCCCTGTGCGCGTGCAGATGTTAACAAATTAAATAAGTTACGCATCGCATCTGGTGTAATATCTGGAGCGACATCACCCACCTGATTGTACACTTGAGCTAAACAAGAACCACCTAAACGATTCGCACCTGCACCCAAATCTACCAACCAGAGTTGACCGCCCAAATCAGCACGCAGCTCCGGCGTCCAAGTTTGACGAATGTCTTGCACGGGTGCAAAAGCCGTTACCACTAAGGACAGTGGCGAAACAACCGCTTTTTGCTCACCTTGTTCGTCTTTCCACAAGGTTTTCATCGATAAAGAATCTTTACCGACTGGAATAGTCAAGCCTAATGCTGGACAAAACTCCATACCAACAGCCTTAACGCCTGCGTAAAGCGCAGCATCTTCACCGCTATGCCCAGCCGCTGCCATCCAGTTAGCCGACAACTTAATGTGGGTTAAGTCGGCCACATCGGCTGCCAACAAGTTGGTTAACGACTCAGCCACCGACATGCGTGTCGAAGCCGCTGGATCTAACACCGCCAAAGGTGAGCGTTCACCAATCGCCATCGCTTCACCAGTATGATGGACGTAATCGGTTGCCGTTACAGCAACATCCGCCACGGGCACTTGCCAAGGACCCACCATTTGATCGCGCGCAACTAAACCCGTAATACTACGATCAGCAATGGTAATAAGGAAAGTTTTATCGGCAATGGTTGGCAACGCCATTAAGCGATTCACCGCATCATTCACATCAATCGCAGCGGTATCAAATCCCGGTTGCGAACGAACCACGTCAGTCACGTCACGATGCATTTTCGGCGCTTTACCTAATAAAATCGGTAAAGGCATATCGACAGGCGCATTATTAAATTGGGGATCTTCAACCGTTAAATGCGATTCTTGCGTCGCTTCACCGAGTACAGCAAAAGGACAGCGTTCACGCTGACAAATAGCTTCAAACAGTTTAAGTTTATCGGCAGCAATGGCTAAGACATAACGCTCTTGCGATTCGTTGCACCAAATTTCCATCGGCGACATACTCGACTCATCGTTCGGTACGGCACGCAAATTTAATTTAGCACCCTTGCCGGCATCATTGACCAGTTCAGGCATCGCATTCGACAAACCACCTGCACCCACATCATGAATAAACAAAATGGGATTATCTTCACCCATCCACACGCAGCGATCAATCACTTCCTGAGCACGACGCTCCATCTCGGGATTACCGCGTTGTACCGAAGCAAAATCGAGACTTTCGTGTGACTTTCCGGCATCGACACTAGAAGCTGCACCACCACCCAAACCAATGAGCATGGCTGGACCACCCAATACAATCAGTTTAGAGCCGGCAGGGAAAGGTTGTTTCTGCACGTGTTGTTCACGAATATTACCCAAGCCACCCGCCAACATAATCGGCTTGTGATAACCGCGTTGCTCAACACCATTGGGTGTTAATACTGGGTTTTCATAGGTACGGAAATAACCACATAAGCCAGGGCGACCGAACTCATTATTAAAAGCGGCAGAACCCAACGGTCCCTCAATCATCACATCAAGTGCTGAAACAATGCGACCAGGTTTACCGTATTGTAACTCCCAAGGCTGCTGAAAGGCAGGAATGACCAAATTCGATACCGTAAAGCCAGTTAAGCCTGCCTTGGGTTTAGAACCACGTCCTGTTGAACCTTCATCACGAATCTCACCACCCGAACCGGTTGCCGCACCAGCAAAAGGCGCAATGGCTGTCGGGTGATTATGGGTTTCGACTTTCATTAAAATGGCGACATGTTCTTCATGCGCACGATACACACCATCCGCATCAGGGAAGAAACGTTCGCCAACACTACCCTGCATCACCGCCGCATTGTCACTGTAAGCAGACAACATACGAGAAGGTTCATTGGCATAGGTATTACGGATCATACCGAATAAACTATGATCCTGTGCTTGTCCATCAATCGTCCATTTCGCATTAAAAATCTTGTGACGGCAATGTTCTGAATTTGCCTGCGCAAACATCATTAATTCGGCATCAACCGGATCACGCTTTAATTGTTCGTTAAAAGCAGCAAACAAATAATCAATTTCATCTTCAGACAGCGCCAATCCCATACGTTGATTCGCCGCAACTAGGGCTTCACGACCTTGCGACAAGACTGGAATGGTTTGATATGGCTTAGGTGCCTGATGCGAAAAGAGCGCTGCCAAGGCATCAACAGAATCTAACACGCTTTCCGTCATACGATCGTGAACCAAACCCTGTACTAAGGCAATTTGATCACTGCTGAGATGATCATCTAAACGCCAAGCAATGGCTTGTTCAATACGCTTAATGCTATTCAAACCGCAATTGTGCACAATATCAGTGGCTTTAGAAGACCAAGGCGAAATAGTACCCACACGAGGCGAAACCACGAATTGTGCTGGCATGCCTTGCACCAAACCAGCTTCTTCATTCAACAACCTACTCAGCGTTAATTGAGCTTGTGCATCTAATGGCTGTTGACACTCAGCTACATAAATAAACTGAGCCTCAATCCTTGATAACTCAACGCCACGCTGTTGAGCACGTTGCTTCAATTGTTGGATACGAAAAGAAGAAAGCGCCGCACGCCCCCAAATAAACTCAATCACCTGACTCATTCAATCGCACCCATACGCTGGAAGATAGATTTGCGCTCTTTTGCCGTCAATACACGATTGTCGACACTTTCAACGGTGACATCCGTTGTCTTCAAGCTGTTATTCGCTTTAAACTTCAAACTAACTTGGTTAACAACCGCGCTCTCTGAACTAAACAGACGAGAGAAGAAACCTTTTTCTTCTTTTGTTACATCTGACTTGAGTTTTAATGTCATCACGCCATTGGCTTTATCCGTATTCAACACAGTAAAACCTGAACGATCGGCAAGAGACAGAATAAACTGCCAACTTTCTTCCATACCTGCCTTCAAGCTTAAGCCTGCAAACTCACCATCTAAAGACATTTCCAGACGTTTCTCGGTTGCCGCAACTTGAGCAACGGCATTATTCATTGAAGCACCTAAGAACACCATCGACTGATAAAGCATCTCTGCTTCAAATACGGGATGATAAGGACGTGAACGCCAGTTATTAATGTCGCCATCAAAATCAGCCAAAATCATCGAGTGACGCAGATAAACGTTAGCCCCACCCTGCTTATCCGTTTCAACGCGTAGGGTTAACCGATCCATAGCACCCTTGGCTGTTTCTTCACGCCATGAATTCAGAATACGTGTCAGAAAACTCATTTCGGTTTTAGGAACGACTTCTTTACGCGCCACATAAGCAGTCCGAATCAAGCCGACGTCTTTGCGCGACTCTTCAACCGTGAATCCCTGAGCTACTAAAAATCGTTGCAATCTTTCCCATAAATCATCTGAATTAACTTTCTCGACATGTAACCAACGCTCAGACAAATTACTACGGATAGATAGTCCATCGACTTGATAGGTTGGAATATCTTTACGCATAATTTTATCGTTCAGCTGACCCATGAGCTGGCGATTATTCATATCCATATTGCGATTAGGATTTTGAAACCCTGGAGGCAACTCCAAAGGTGAAATCAGGGCATCTTGTGTGACTCGATAATTATCTTTGCTGGTAATGGCATCACCAGAGCCAAAGGATTTGCTAATACTACTACAGCCTGAAAGCGACAATACAGATAAGGCCGTAACACCCACTAAGCCTAAAGAATATTTCATGAAACAAGGCACTCCGAAAAATGATGAGTTATAAACAATGGGCTTGTTGAAGGGCTGCTTCGATAAGTGGACGCTTAGCATCTGACAATACCGTCAGAGGTAAACGGATACCTAAATCAATATACCCCATGTGGTGTAATGCCCACTTTACAGGGATCGGATTGGCTTCAACAAATAAATCACGATGTAGGGCTTGCAAGGGTAAATCTAAAGCACGCGCCTGTTCTGCATGACCAGCCAACGCTGCTTGATAAGCAAGACTCACTGCTTTGGGAGCCACATTAGCCGTCACCGAAATGCCACCATGTCCACCCAATAAAATAAACTCAATAGCCGTAGCATCGTCGCCCGTATAAAACTCAAAATCGGGCGCACAAATAGCCTGCATCTCTGTTAGACGGGCTAAGTTCCCCGTTGCATCTTTAATACCAATGATGTTGGGAAGTTGTGATAAACGCGCCACCGTTTCCGGCAACATATCCACAGCAGTACGCCCTGGCACATTGTAGAGTACAACCGGAATATCAACCGCTTCAGCAACCGCTTTATAGTGCAGATAAAGCCCTTCTTGAGTGGGCTTATTGTAATAAGGCGTTACCAATAAAGCAGCATCAGCACCCGCATCTTTGGCACACTGCGTCAGCTCAATCGCTTCGCGCGTACTATTCGCGCCAGTACCACCCATAATAGGAATGCGCCCCTTAACGTACTCAACCGCATAACGAATCAATGTACAATGTTCATCACAGTCCAAGGTCGAGGCTTCACCTGTTGTTCCAGCGACACAAATAACCGAAGTTTCGTTATCTAAATGAAAGTCTAATAAGCGCTCGAAAGCCAGGTAATCAACCGAACCTTCTAAGGTCATGGGCGTTACGATGGCAACCATGCTTCCACGAAATGAAATCACGCAGGAACTCTCCAGAGAGAAAAGTTAAAAATTAGTCATATGATACCGCAGGTCAGCGTCTCTTAGCAAAAAGCTTAATCGACAAAACGCCCATCGCGCATATGTAACACTCGATTCATTCGAGCCGCCAGAGTGCTATCGTGTGTCACAATAATCAACGCCATCTGTGTTTGCTGCTGCAGTTCCATCAGCAAATCGTAGACTTTATCTGCCGTGGCTGAATCTAAATTACCCGTTGGTTCATCTGCCATTAAACAGTCGGGACGCGTCACCAAAGCTCGTGCAATAGCAGTACGTTGCCGCTCACCGCCAGACAACTCACTCGGTTTATGCATCAAGCGATGAGACAAGCCAACGGAATTCAACATTTCCATAGCTTGAGATCTCGCTTGCGCTACAGACATACGCCTAACCATTAACGGCATCGCCACATTGTCCAGCACAGTGAATTCAGGTAATAAATGGTGAAACTGATAAACAAAACCCAAATGGCGATTACGTAAACGACCCCGTTCTGCTTCGCTTAGTGTTGAATAATTTTGCCCGCATAAGCGAACCTTTCCTTCAGTTGGCTTATCTAACCCACCTAATAAATGAAGTAGTGTCGACTTGCCTGAACCTGAAGCACCAACAATAGCACAGCAATCACCTGGTTCAATGCTAAAGTCAATTGATTTGAGCACATCAACTTGCATATCGCCCTCATCATAACGCTTAGACAGTCCATTAGCCTCTAATACAAAATTTTCTGGTAAATTACTCATAGCGCAGAGCCTCCGCAGGCTGAGTTTTCGAAGCTTGCCATGCTGGATAGAGCGTTGCTAACAAGGTGAGAGTAAATGTCATGAATGCAACCTGCCACACATCACTCCATTCTAAATGTGAAGGAACAAAGCTAATATAAAAAACATTTGCTGGAAAGAACTTGAAGCCAAATAACTGTTCAATAAAGGGCACGATGGTGTCGATGTTCGTCGCAACAGCCACACCGCCTGCAATACCCAACAACATGCCAATTAACCCGATCGCCATACCTTGCACAATAAAAATCGTCATAATCGAGGCAGGAGAAGCACCAATAGTGCGCAAAATGGCAATATCACTTCGCTTATCAGTAACCACCATCACCATAGTAGAAATGATATTAAATGCTGCCACCATGACAATCAGCGCAAGACCAATAAACATCATGCGCTTTTCTAACTGTAACGCAGCAAATAAGTTAGCATGTTGTTGCGTCCAATCGGTCACATAAACCGTACGCGTAATGACGCTGCTTAGATCATCTCGCATGGTTGGAATATCGAACATATTGGTTACTTTTAACTGCAGTCCGCTCACCTCACTTTCGTCGTAACCAAAGAGTGTTTGCGCATCAGCAAGATGAATATACGCCATGCCACCATCATAGTCATGCATACCCACTTCAAAAATACCAACTAAAGTAAAGCGTTTCATTTTGGGAATAAAACCTACCGCGGTGTTGCTCCCTTCTGGTGTAATCAACGTGACTTTATCGCCCAACACCACACCTAATTTCGCTGCCAACTCACTACCCAACACAATCGCATAGTCTCCTGCTTTCAGTGCCGAGAATTGACCAAACTTAACGTGTTGCTCTATGGTGGAAACATCCGACTCTAACTCAGGTTCCACACCTTTCACCATAGCACCATGCGAGCTACCGCCGTGAGCAACCAGAGCTAAACGACTAACGTTAGGCGCCATGCCCGTGATCGATGGTGTTTGCTTAATTTCTGTCGCTAACTGTTGCCAGTTTTCCAATTTATCACCTGGCCCAGATACCGTCATGTGCGCTGTCATACTGAGCATACGCGCGCGAATTTCTTCATGAAAACCATTCATGATAGACAAAATGGTGATAAGCGCCAAAATACCTAAAGCAATACCCAAAAAAGAGATAAGCGAAATAAAGGAAATAAAATGATTGCGGCGTTTAGCACGCAAATACCGCAAACCAATCCGCCATTCAAAGGGAAAATTCACTGTCAGAGTCCTACGAGTAATTCACTAAAACATTTAGGTGGTAATAAATTTGGGTAAACGCCAGCCTAGAAAAACGCCTCCCAAACGAGCTACCAAAGTGGCCAGCATAGATAAGGCAATCACTAATTCGAACAAACCAATCCAATGATTTGCAAGCACATAAACAGTTGCGCCTAAAAACGAAGCAGTAGCATAAATTTCTTGGCGTAAAATGAGCGGAACTTCTCCCACTAAAATATCGCGAATCATACCGCCAACGACACCCGTCATAATACCCATCATCACAGCGATAATATCAGCATAACCCAGTGCCAGTGCTTTTTGCGCACCAATAATCGTAAAGACCGCCAACCCAATTGCATCAAGTAGCAGCAACACCTTCATGGGAATGACATGAGTACGACGGTAAATAGCCACTAAAACGGTCGTTACAATAATCAAGTAGAGATATTCAGTATGCATCAACCAAAATACGGGAACACCCAAAATTAAATCCCTGAGTGTGCCCCCTCCTACAGCCGTCACCATCGCTAAGACCAGAGCACCAAATAAATCTAAATGGTGGCGACTAGCAGCCAATAAACCCGTGATCGCGAACACCACTGTGCCCATTAAATCAAGTGATAACAACAAAGGATCAAGCATGCAAAAAGGATTCCGATACCAATAAAAACATCATACCATCATACCACAGCCATTAATCATGGCTCATCTTCCGCAACGCAAAATAAAGTGATGCGCTTGTTTCGCACCTAAAAAGACATTCAAGCTATCGCTTTTCTTCCGATTTTAAGCGCACTATACCTAACATTTTCATAACATATTTCTGATAAATTGGCTCTGAATTACCATTCTTCATATTACGAATAAAATACTTCTCGAAGGCAATTTTAGCTAAATGAACCCATTTCCCTTGTTTTGCCCAGGTTAAATTACGCGGAGGAATTTGCGGTAACGCGACAAAAGCGGCACCCGTATCTCCCAAATCAGCAAGACAAATGGTATTCCAGGTTGCTTCTTCACACGGTGCCTTACCAGCCAATTGATTTTCAATATTATGACAAATGGCCGTCATCATACCTTCAATCATCAGACCCGTTTTAGGCGTACCAACAGGAACTGGCGTTGCCTCCACTGGCGGAATAGCCACCACTACCCCCAAAGCATAAATATTGTGGTAAGTCGGGTTACGATTAAATTGATCCACCTTCACCATGCCCCGAGGATTGACTAGTTGCTCATCTGCTTGTTGTAAGAACTTAGGTCCCTTGAAAGCGGGTAACATCATCGAATAACCAAAAGGTAATTGGTGTGACTTGATCAGATTGCCATTACTATCATGCTCATCCACATACATCATTCCCTGTTCGATTTTGCTCACTTTCGCATTACAAATCCAGTTAATGTGGCGCTGACGCATGATACTTTCTAGCATCCCTTTGGAATCACCTACTCCACCCAAACCCAAATGACCAATATAAGGTTCCGAGGTAACGAAGGTCATTTTAACATCCTTACGAATTTTACGTTTACGCAAATCCGTATCCATAATCATGGCATATTCGTAAGCAGGACCGAAACAAGAAGCACCTTGCACCGCACCTACCACAATGGGAGCAGGTTGCTGGCAAAAAGCTTCCCAACCCTCAAAGGCTTCTAAAGAATGCCCCGTCGTGCACACAGATACAGTATGACCTCCATGACTTGATGGCCCTAATCCTTCAACTTCTTCAAAAGCCAAATAAGGACCTGTTGCCAAAATAACATAGTCATAATCAACACGACGACCATCAGCAAGCACGAGATAATTTTCTTTCGGTTTAATTTCCGTTACCGTGGCATGAATAAACTCAATTCCTTTACGCGTTAACGCAGGCTCCAAAGGAAAAGATATATCCTGCGCAGTTCGCCAGCCAACACCAACCCAAGGATTAGATGGCGTAAATTGAAACTGATCAAGCGCTGAAACAACCTTAACAATGTGCTGGAAACCTAATTGACGCTTAATGTCATAGGCCATCGGCATTCCGCCAATACCCGCACCAACAATGACGATTGTTGCCATCTGTTTTTCCTGTGATAATTTTTTGTCATTAGTCAACATTGTATCAAACGATACAATTCATCAGTACATAAATGAATCAAACGAGGACAACAAAACCCTAAAAAATCAGCAAATGCTATAATGTAGTCCAATATAAATTCACAAAACATGGACATTTCTGGTGGCTTTCATATTACCTCAATGGAATCAACAACAACATAAAACACTCTATTGGTCTGGATTAAGCGATGCAGGCATTGCATTAGCGCTAGCTGAATTAGGCTCATCACTGAATAAACCGCTTCTCGTTATTACCGATAGCGCTCAACAAGCACAACAAGTTGCTAATGAACTCAATTTTTATAGCCTAGAAAGCGCTTTACTCTTTCCAGACTGGGAAACACTGCCTTACGACCGCTTTTCGCCACATCAAGACATCATTTCAGCGCGACTACAAGCGCTCTATCGTCAAGCGACAACGCCACCAAAATTTCTGATAGCACACATCACTACCCTGATGCACCAACTCATTCCATCGAGCTATTTGTTAAGCCGCAGCTTTGTTCTTTCAACGGGTCAATCAATTGATCGCCATGAGTTTACCCGCAACCTAGAAAACAATGGTTATCAACGCGTTGGTCAAGTGATGGAACATGGAGAGTATGCCTTGCGAGGTGCTTTACTCGACGTATTCCCGATGGGTGGAGAAATGCCGCTGCGAATTGACTGGTTAGATGATGAGATAGACTCACTTCGAGAATTTGATGTTAGCACGCAACTAACAACTCAACGCATCGACTCTATAACCTTATTACCAGCAAAAGAATACCCGCTCGATGCAGATAGCATTAACCTCTTTCGTCAACAATGGCGCGATGCCTTTCCCGACAGTAACACTCGCACCAACTGGCTTTATCAAGCGGTTTCTAAGGGGCAAAACGCCAGTGGCTTAGAGTATTACTTACCCTTATTCTTTGAACAACTTAGCGCCATTACTGACTATCTCACCGCTGACACACACCTAGTTTGGGTTGGTCAAGTAGTGAGTTCAGCGGAAGCTTTTTATCGGGATGTGGAAGAGCGTTACAGTATCGGCAAACTCGACCCCAATCACCCGCTATTACCACCCGATCGCGGTTTCCTAGCTGCAAACGATTTGTTAGGACGCATGAAGCCCTATTACCGCATCGAACTCACTAGCGAAACTAAAGCCGACAATAGCCAACACTGGCTGATGAAACCTCTTCCCGATCTCAGTATCGATCCTAGTCGAAGTGATGCGCTATGGCGACTCGCCGACTGGCTGCCCAAGCTAGATAGCAACACTAAAGTGTTATTGGTTGCCGAATCCGTCGGACGACGAGAAGTACTGATTGAGCTGCTACAAAAATCTCAACTCAAAGCAATGCGTGCAGAAAGCTGGTCAGAC
This sequence comes from uncultured Francisella sp., assembly GCA_964646525.1. Taxonomy (GTDB): domain Bacteria; phylum Pseudomonadota; class Gammaproteobacteria; order Thiomicrospirales; family Thiomicrospiraceae. Next base: position 100,149 of record CAZYER010000001.1, read on the forward strand.
TTTCTAACGGCAGAAGCGGCTGGACTCTATCTAACTGTTGCTCCACTTACCCAGAATATGTGGTTAGATAACCTTGTTGTCATTAGTGAAGTTTCACTTTACACCAGCCAAGTAAGGCAAACACGGCGACGTAAACGCAGTGCACATCAAGACTTTACCGATGGTATTCGTTCACTTGCTGAGCTAGATATAGGCTCGCCCGTCGTGCATCTAGAACATGGTGTAGGTCGATATGGTGGCTTAGAAACCCTAACGCTTAGTGATATTCCGCGTGAATTTGTTGCACTGGAATATGCAGGTGGTGACAAGCTATATGTCCCAATTACGAATCTACACCTGATTAGTCGGTATGCTGGAGCCGATGCTGATCATGCACCTTGGCATAAACTAGGCAACGATCGCTGGAGCAAAGCACGTAAGCAAGCGATTGAAAAAGTACGCGATGTCGCTGCTGAATTACTCGATCTTTATGCGGCGCGTGAAGCGCGTCGCGGCCACGCCTTTGCCGATGCCGGTGCTGACTATCTGCGCTTCAGTGCGGGCTTTGCTTTCGAAACCACACCCGACCAACAAAACGCCATTGATGCGGTCATTGCAGATATGCAATCGCCCCGTCCGATGGATCGTTTGGTCTGTGGTGATGTTGGTTTTGGCAAAACAGAGGTTGCTATGCGTGCCGCTTTTATGGCGGTACATGGAGGTAAACAAGTCGTCGTACTGGTTCCAACAACCTTATTGGCCAATCAACATTTACAAAACTTTCGCGACCGCTTTGCCGACTGGCCAGTCAAAATTGAATCACTATCGCGTTTCGGCGGCTCCAGCAATCAGTCCAGAGTTATTGAACAAATCGCTGAAGGCAAGGTAGATATCGTCATTGGCACGCATAAGTTATTGCAAAGCGATATGCGTTACCACGATTTAGGACTCATTATTATCGATGAGGAACATCGCTTTGGCGTTAAACAAAAAGAATTCTTAAAAAGCCTGCGCACACAGGTGGACATTCTCGCCATGACCGCCACGCCGATTCCACGTACCCTTTCAATGGCTTTTGCTCAATTGAGAGACATGTCGATTATCGCCACACCGCCTGCAAAACGTCAGTCCATTCAAACGTTCGTGCAAGATTGGAATCCAGCATTAGCCAAAGAAGCTTGCACCCGTGAGCTACGTCGTGGTGGTCAGGTTTACGTACTCTTCAACGATGTCGAACGCATGCCCGCTTTTGTAGAAGAATTAACCCAACTCATGCCCGACGCTCGTATTGCCATGGCGCACGGACAAATGCCCGAACGAGAATTGGAACGAGTGATGCGCGATTTTTATCACCAGCAATACAATATTCTTGTTTCTACCACCATTATCGAAACTGGAATCGACATCCCTAATGCCAACACTATCCTCATTCATCGCGCTGACAAGTTTGGTCTTGCCCAATTACATCAATTACGGGGGCGAGTCGGACGCTCACATCACAAAGCCTATGCCTACTTATTTACCCCACCAAAGGAAGCATTAAGCAGTGATGCCGTCAAACGTCTTGAAGCCATTACACGTCACGATCAACTCGGTTCAGGCTTCGCACTCGCTAGCCAAGACCTAGAAATTCGCGGTGCGGGTGAACTATTGGGTCACGAACAAAGTGGTCAAATGCACGAAATTGGTTTTGAACTCTATACACAACTACTGAACAAGGCGGTACGCGCCTATCGTCGTGGAGAAGTACCTAATTTAGAAGACAATAACGACAATTGTGATGTGGATCTTGGCATCCCCGCACTCATACCCGATGACTATTTGCCCGACATCTCTGCTCGTTTAGTACTCTATAAGCGTATCAATGCCGCTGAAGACCAAGCCGATCTGCATCAACTACAAGTCGAAATGGTGAACCGTTTTGGCTTATTACCCGATGCATGTAAGAACCTATTTTCCATTATGCAACTGAAACATCGCGCCATGAGCTTAGGCATTCACAAAATCGAAGGCAGCGCAAATCATATTAAACTGCATTTTTTAGCAAAAACTTCGGTCGATCCCATGAAACTGATCAAGTTGATTCAGCAACAACCAAAAATCTATAAACTAGATGGACCAAACAAGTTAAAATGGTTGGGAAACATCAGTGCTGCCACCGACCGGCTAAAAGCGGTTGATGAACTGTTAATGCAACTCAGCACCACTTAGTATTTAGAGAATGAGTTTACCCATGATTGCCTCCTGGATTAATACCTTACTGATCATCGTTATCCTAGTGTTCGCTAGCTTCTCAAGCGCGCAAGCTTATGTTATTGAAATGATTGTATTTGAATCTAAAAATCCTAATTTATGGTTAAGTGAACACTGGCCAGCACTACCCGAGCAACTGGATATGAGTGAAAATGACCTATCACTCAGTTCTGCTAGTAGCGGTCGATTATTACTGAATGATTCGCAATTATCCCTGAAAGAGACAGCACGCAGACTGACCAGTAGCGGTGAGTTTGCCATCCTTGCTCACTTAGCTTGGTCTCAACCAGCAGAATCACGTGAAGCTGCCAAAAACACGCGTTTACCAGAAGGCATCAGTCGCAACGGACTGCCTTTAACTGGCAAAGTCAAACTCCACAAACAAAAGTTTGAGCATATTATGTTAGAACTACAATGCACAAAACAGTTACCCGATTCGGTTGCCTCTGCCTTTGCCGCCAAACAACAATTACCGTTATCGGTCATAGGTCAACAATGGCGTTTTCGATTGCAAGAAGCACGCAAAGTTAAACTCAACGAACTACAGTATTTCGACCATCCTATGTGTGGCGTATTACTTGTGGTTCGCCCATAAACCAATTGCAGATCAACACTATGTATCTTTATGCCAATTATGAGCTCAAACAACGCAATACCTTTGGTGTTTCATGTAAAGCACACTACTTTGCTGAAGTTAAACATGCCAGTGCCATTCCTACTCTACGACAAGACCCTAAGCTGGCTTCATTACCTTGGATGATCATGGGCGGTGGTAGTAATTTACTCCTCACTCATGACCTTGACGCACTGGTGCTAAGTTGTAATTACGACGAAATTAAAATTGTTAAAGAAGATCAGCATTCTGTATGGTTATCGGTAGGAGCTGGACGGTCTTGGCACGAGTTGGTCACTTATACCGTTGAACAAGGCTGGTGGGGCCTAGAAAACCTTGCCCTAATTCCGGGTAAAGTGGGTGCCGCTCCCGTTCAAAACATTGGCGCTTATGGTGCTGAAGTTCAAGATACCATCACTCGCATTCAAAGTTTTGACTTACGCGATGGCCGCCGTGTAGAGCTACGCAAAAATGAATGTAACTTTGCTTATCGAGACAGTATCTTCAAGCATGAGTTAGCCAATCGAGTACTTATACATCGTGTTACCTTCCGCTTGTTAAAACAAAGCACTCCGAATCTGGTACACGAACCTTTACACGAAGCCATGTTTAGCAACAATCCCGGTCTTAAATTGGAAGATTTTAGCCCACGCATGGTCTACGATGCCGTCATTAACCTTCGTCAACAACGCATTCCAGATCCAGCCGTATTGGGTAGCGCGGGCAGCTTTTTCAAAAATCCGACCATTACGCTGAAACATTTTCAGCAATTACAGCAACACTATCCCGACATTCCTGGACATAAATTAACGAATGGCTACATTAAAGTTCCAGCTGCTTGGCTTATAGAAAAGGCACAATGGAAAGGAAGACGCGTTGATGAAGTTGGAACTTATTACAAACACGCGCTGATTTTGGTTAACTATGGCAAAGCCAGTGGTAAAGATATCTTAAGCGTAGCAGAAATGATTCGTGAATCAGTCATTAACCACTTCTCTATCTCGTTAGAAAAAGAAGTGGTTGTTTGGTAGTAGGCACTTAAAAAGCGGCTAAAGCAAAAGGCATTAAGGTAACCATCGCCAATAGCATTGCCACCCATGCACGTTGCTGACCCGCTAACACACCCATAAAACCACCAATGAAAGCCACTGGAGCGGCTAACCAAGCAATAGGAGGGAAAACGAAAGCAAAACCTGCAGCAATCACACCCGCCACCATAGCAATCGTTGTGGTATTACCTGGATGGTAAATTAAGGTGTTGCGCATATCAACAGGCAAGTTGCGAGCCGACTCGGCACGAATAAACAGTTGCTGGAATTGCTCTTTCGTTAAGGGTTTATCCCGCTCATTTTCAGCCAAACCCAAAGTTACTTTACCTTCTTGGTAGAGTTGAAAAACCAATTCATCCCAACCTGCATCCTCTGGCAACCGATCAATCAGTTGCTTCATCTCATTTTTTGATACTTTCATGAGTTCCTCATTGTTAAACTTTACCCCTAGGGCAACAAGCGTATTATAATGCACGTATAACAAATAACGCATCTTATTGTGACAAACGCCAAAAATCGTTTTACAAGGAAAGTATCACATGGCCATGTTGCCAGGATTACAGTTTAACGTCAGCCAACAGCTCAAGCTCACGCCGCAACTGCAACAATCAATTAAGATTTTGCAGCACTCAGCTATTGAACTTCAAGAAGCAATTAGTGAAGCCTTAGACAGTAATATCATGCTCGAACTGGAAATGGACGATGATAGCACTTCATCCCCTAACGAATCAGCTGAATTGACGAACTTTGATGATATTGATGCGGATACGGAATTTGACACATTAAGTGAATTTAATAGTGTAAGCGACGATCACTCTATAGATCATCGCAATAATCTAACTGACAATCTGGATTGTCAGTGGGATGACTTGTTCGACAAAGATGGCAATGAAGCACCTGTTCAACAGAGTGAATTTGAAGATTTTTCGGTTACCTCTCATCACGAAAATGATGACTACACCCCTGCAGAAAGCTATACTGCTGCGCATGAAGACCTGTACAGTCATCTCAAATGGCAAGTAGATACCTTCACTTGGGGAACAGATATTCAACAAGCCATTGCCTACTATCTCATTGACTTAATAGACGAACAAGGCTATTTGAGTAGCGATTTAGATCAAGTGATTGAAGCCATCAGCGAGAATGAGGTCTTTACGCCCAACGAAGATGATATTGAAACTGTATTAACATTGATTCAAGATAACTTTGATCCAGCTGGTGTCGGTGCTCGCTCTATCCAAGAATGTTTGCTGATTCAACTTAAAGGCATGCTGCCACAAACTGCATTGATTGATACCACGATTCGCATGCTCAGCGAACGCTTTGACTGGTTTGCACATGGTGATTTTACGCGATTAAAACGTGTTTATGGACTCGATGAAGCGAGCTGGATCTCATTGATGGGTCTTATCCAATCTCTCAACCCTAAACCAGGCTTGAGTTTTGCCGACAGTGAACGAGAGGTTATTATTCCCGACCTCATCATCAAACGTGATAAAAAAGGTTGGAAGGTTGAACTGAATCCCAATGCTTACCCACGCGTTCGCGTAAACAACGAATATGTAGACCTGCTCAAACACCTAGACAAATCCAGTCGCAGCCAAGAACAAGCCGAAGCAATGAAAGAAAAGCTGTTAGAAGCACGAGGACTCATTAAAAGCATTCAAAGTCGCGGGGAAACACTGCTCAAAGTAGGAGCTTATCTCGTTGCCGAACAAGCCAAATTCCTAGATGAAGGCGATGTTGCCATGAAGCCTTTGGTACTTCGCGATGTTGCCGATGCACTCGGTCTGCATGAATCGACGATTTCACGTGCCACCACACAAAAATACATGCAAACACCACGGGGCACTTATGAGCTCAAATACTTTTTTTCTAGTAGCGTGAGTCAATACGGTCCGCAAGATCAATCAGCGGTTGCCATCAAAGCACGCATTAAACAGCTAATTGATGCCGAGGACCCTAAAAAGCCCATCAGCGATCAAGATTTAGTCGACAAACTGGAAAGCATGAAAATCAGTGTTGCACGAAGAACAGTAGCCAAATACAGAGAAGCTATGGGAATTCCATCCTCCTCGCAACGTAAAGTCAGACGCTGATCGTAAGCTTGCTGCGTGGTCAAATAAACAGCATCAAGCGAGCACTCTAAATAAGTCGAAGCTTAAGCAAACTTAGTATTAGCTGCTTCAATTTCATCTACCACCCGATTACGCCCTGTTCTTTTAGCAACATAGAGCGCATTGTCAGCGCGATTAATAAAATCAGTAACCATCTCACCTTTACGATAAGTTGAAACACCAATCGAGGCCGTAAACTTTAGTGTATCTTGTGTGTTACGTAATTTTAGATTGGTATCTTGTAGTAATTTACGTAATTTTTCAGCAAAGGCATAAGCATTGCTGGCACTAGTCTGAGGCAATAATAGAATAAACTCCTCTCCACCAAAACGACCAACAAAGTCTTGCCCTTTACTGGATTGCTGTAAGAGTTTAGCAATGAAACGCAACACACTATCCCCTACCATATGACCGTGCTGGTCATTAATACGTTTGAAATA
>CAZYER010000002.1:0-48466 GCA_964646525.1 uncultured Francisella sp.
CATCACACTCCACTTCGGGCGTTTGGCTGGTGTGGGGTAGCTACTGGTGGGAATGGGGTTAACCTGTTGACACAGTTTTTCAGGCATGGCATCAATAATCGCTTTGGCAAAGCCGTGCCAGGTGGTTTGTTTGTTTGTCGTATCGGTTAGGTGATAAATACCCGATTGAGCTTTAAGCTGTTCAATAGGTTGTTTTAATAATTCTACCGTGTCTTTGGCTAGTTGCCGTGCATCGTTGGGAATGCCGTGTTGGTCAGCGACAATACTTAGTACCTCACGCTCTTTCGCTAGGCGTTGCATGGTGCGGTAAAAGTTATTGCCATAATCTGGATGATAGACCCAGCTGGTTCTAAAAATGAGGTAATCGCAACCAGAGAACTTAATACCCTGCTCACCCATCAGTTTGCTATAACCATAGTAATTAATGGGGTTAGGTGTGTCGGTTGGCTCATAAGGTGTGGTTTTAGTACCGTCGAACACATAATCAGTCGAATAGTGAATAAGTAACGCATTTAGCTTCTTGGCTTCACTGGCTAATATACTGGGCGCAGCGGCATTAATCAGGTAGCAGCTTACCTGATCGGTTTCGGCTTTATCCACTGCGGTATAAGCAGCGGCATTAATAATGACATTTGGCTGATGAGTTTGTACTGCCTGAGCAACGGCATTCAGGTCGGTTAAGTTTAGTTCTTCTCGGCCTAGTGCAATCACTTCCGCAATAGCGGGCAGTTGTTTAGCGAGTTCATAGCCCAATTGACCGTTTTTGCCGAGTAATAAGACTTTCATGCAAAGACTTCCGCATCTTTGAACAAGGGTTGTTTGTTATCTTTATCGGACAACTGCACTTGCGCTAGGTCAATTTGCCAGTCGATGGCTAAGGCTGGATCGTTAAAGGCAATGCCGCGATCGCAGTCTTTGTTGTAGTAATTATCGACCTTGTATTGAAAAATTGCCGTTTCGGATAAAACGACAAAGCCATGAGCAAAACCACGCGGAATAAACAGTTGGCGTTTATTGTCGGCGGACAATTCTACCGCTACATGTTGACCAAATGTGGGGCTGGATTGGCGAATATCCACAGCAACATCTAACACTTTGCCTTGAATAACACGCACAAGTTTACTTTGTGCATGGGGAGCAAGTTGATAGTGTAGCCCACGCAAAGTGCCGTAGGTTGAATAGGATTCGTTGTCTTGTACCCAGTCTATCTTGCCCATCTGCTGTTGAAACAGATCATCTCGATAGCTTTCAAAGAAATAACCACGTGGGTCATTACATAATTTTGGTTCGATGATAACCACATCGGCAATAGTGGTAGGAATGAATTGCATGGGCTAGTTACTCTTTAATCAAACGTAGCAAATACTGACCATAGGCATTTTTGCTCATCGGTTGCGCCAGCTTTTCGACCTGTTCTGCACTTAAATACCCCATACGGTAAGCAATTTCTTCTGGGCAAGCGACTTTAAGGCTTTGCAACTTTTCAATCGTTTGAATAAAGTTACTGGCTTCAAGTAAGCTTTCGTGCGTACCTGTATCTAGCCAAGCATAGCCACGTCCCATGGTTTCGACACGTAATTGACCCATATTCAGGTAGGTTTCGTTAACCGTGGTGATTTCTAATTCGCCACGGGCTGAGGGTTTAATACTTTTAGCGATATCAACCACTTGGTTGTCGTAGAAGTAAAGCCCTGTCACCGCAAAATTGCTTTTAGGCACCTTAGGTTTTTCTTCGATGCTAATGGCTTGACCCGCTTTGTCGAACTCTACGACACCAAAGCGTTCGGGATCGGTAACGTGGTAGGCAAATACCGTAGCACCAGCATCTTGTGCGTTGGCATTTTGCAGTAGCTTACTCATGCCACTGCCGTGATAGATATTATCCCCTAATATCAGGCAAGAATCGTCGTTACCGACAAAACTTTCACCCAAAATAAACGCTTGAGCAAGACCATCTGGGCTAGGTTGAACGCAGTAAGAAAGGTTTAAGCCCCATTGACTGCCATCTCCTAACAGTTGCTCAAAGCGAGGGGTATCTTGCGGGGTACTGATAATGAGCATATCGCGAATACCAGCCAACATCAATGTCGACAGCGGATAATAAATCATTGGTTTGTCGTAAATAGGTAGCAACTGTTTAGAGACAGCTAAGGTGGCTGGGTATAAGCGTGTTCCTGAACCACCTGCGAGAATAATGCCTTTGCGTTGTTTACTCATTAGTTGCGTTCCTTATAGTTTTTGTTGATCCATTGTTGATAATCGCCGGATTGCACCTGTTGTACCCAGTCTTGGTTGTCGAGATACCACTGCACGGTTTTACGAATACCGGATTCGAAAGTTTCTTGTGGTTTCCAGCCCAGTTCTCGCTCAATCTTACTGGCATCGATAGCATAACGCATATCGTGACCTGGGCGGTCTTGTACATACTTAATCAGTGCTAGGTAACTGGTGGCATTGCCTGGCTGACAGGAGTAAGTATCAATATTGGGGTTATCTTCACTGGGTGACAATTCTTCTAAAATGGCACAAATGGTTTTAATGACTTCTAGATTTTGCTTTTCGTTGTGGCCGCCAATATTGTAGGTTTCGCCAATGTTACCTTGGGTTGCTACTAATACGAGGGCGCGTGCATGATCTTCAACATACAGCCAATCTCGAATTTGATTGCCTTTTCCATACACAGGTAGCGGTTTACCAGCCAAAGCATTCAAAATCATTAATGGAATGAGCTTTTCGGGGAAGTGATAAGGACCATAGTTATTGGAGCAATTAGTGACTAGGGTTGGTAGCTTATAAGTGCGTTGCCATGCTCTGACTAAATGATCGGAGGCCGCTTTGCTAGCGGAATAGGGTGAACTGGGGGCATAAGCGGTAGTTTCGGTGAATAGAGGTAACTCCAACCCCTCACCGTTCACTTCGTCTGGGTGGGGTAAATCACCATACACTTCATCGGTTGAGATATGATGAAAACGAAATATCTCACGGCGTTCAAAAGGCAAGGATTCGTAATAAGCGCGGGCTTGTTCTAGCAGCGTGTAAGTACCAACAATATTGGTATGAATAAACTCCCCAGGACCATCAATTGAGCGGTCAACATGAGACTCCGCTGCTAAGTGCATAACAATATCAGGCTGATGGGTGTTGAACACACGCTTAAGCTCTATAGCATCGCGAATATCGACCTGTTCGAAAGCATAACGAGCACTATCACTAACCGACGCTAATGAAGCCAAATTACCTGCATAAGTCAGCTTATCGACATTGACAACAGAGTGTTCAGTGTCGTTAATCAGGTGACGAATGACGGCGCTGCCAATAAAACCAGCACCGCCAGTAACAAGAATTTTTTTCATGAATGATACCGAGTGAAGTGAACTGAACTAAATACGCTACCGCCCTATCGTGCTGAGCCGATAAGCCGAAAACGTTTAGAAAGGTAGACGGTGAAACGAATCACAGGTTACCTCTATATAAGATTATTATATCAGAATGTGAAAATAGGACATCAAAATATTGGCAACATCATATTACAATTCTGCTGCATGGATGATGAGCTTAACCTCTCCCCACCCCTTGGTAAATAAACCCCTGCTGACACATGACTTCAGGATCATAAATATTGCGACCATCGAACACTAAGGGGGTTTTCAATGCGGCTTTGAGTCGATCAAAATCAGGATTCCAATAGACCTTCCATTCGGTCATCAGCAGCAACGCATCGCTCTTCTGACAGGCAAGATACTGGTCTTGGTAACAGCTTACCAAGGGATGATTTACATAACGTTGGGCAATAGCAGCAAGTGCTTTAGGATCGTGTACGCGCACACTCACGCCTTGCGCTAACAAGGCATCAATCAGCCGCAAACTAGATGCTTGCTCAATCGTGGCCGTATCTGGCTTGTATGAAGCACCCCATAAAGTGACCTGTTTGCCCACTAACTGACCATGATAGTGCTGCCACAATTTGCTGAATAAAATTTCCTGCTGATCTTGATTGACGGCCAGTGCCGCCGGCAACAATCGTGGTGGTTGGCCATAAACTTGAAACGTCTGCACCATCGCTTGCAAGTCGGCCATAAAGTTGGGACCACCAAAACCGGCACCAGGATACAAATAATTAAACCCAATACGAGGGTCGGTGCCGATTCCTTGACGAACCTGTTCAATATCGACACCAATTTTTTCGGCCAGATTAGCAAATTCATTCATTGCCGAAACGCGTAATGCTAATAGACTGTTTATGGCATATTTGGTTAACTCGGCAGCAGTTGGCTGCATAATTAACATCATGTTTCGCACTCGATTATAAGGCCGCAACAAATCGCGCATCATTTCAATTGCCCAAGATTGCGTGGCACCAATAATAATCCGATCTGGACGCGAAAACTGAGCTATGGCACTACCTTCGGACATAAATTCTGGCCACACCACAACAGCAGCTTCAATCTTTTGGTCCTCGACGCTCGCTTGATAGTAGGCAGCGCGTCCGACCCCCTGCAGGGTTTGAATGACCAATAGGCTGTGTGATGCTAGTCGGGGAATCAGTTGGGCAACCAGCTGTTCGGCCAATTCCAGTTGCGCACTTTGCACGCTGAGAATATGAAGTTGGGCTTTATCGATACAGGGACATTCTAAACTCACTAAAAAATGCAGGTTACCCGCTTCGATTTGTTGTTGCACCAGCGATTGCAACCCGCTTTGTTTGCTGGCTGTCTCTTGCCACTGCCAGTTTTCTGGAGCATCAATGGGGTAAATATCGATACGATTGCCGTGACTGGCTAAACTCGCCGCAGTGACTAAAGCAGGATAGTCATGACCGTAAACAATCAGGTTCATTAACCAAACAACTTCAACAAAATGACAACAGATAAACCGATATTAAAGCCAACCATCCATTTTAATAACGTTAACTCTGACTCAACCTTATTAAAACGACTCTCATAATTGGCTAAAGATTCAGCTGTTTTTTTCGCTTTTACTTCCGTTGCACCAGCATCTTTTAGGGCATCATAAACTTCAAAAATCATCGTGCTCACAGCTTTTTCTCCTTTGCTATTTTGAGCAATGATAACACCGCTTGGGTAGCTGAATCAAAACCCTGAGCATTTTCCATTTGCATCGCCTGTAAGGTATTAACCGCAATCTGCTTCCCCAACTCAACACCCCATTGGTCGAAGGGATTGATATTCCATAGCATGGCTTCAACAAAAGTTTGATGTTCGTATAAGGCAATGAGCGCACCCAAGGAGCTGGCGTCGAGCTGGTCGAGCAAAATGGTGTTACTAGGTTGATTACCTGCATAATGTTTGTGCGCATCGGTAGGTGGTGTAGCTAATGCAGCATCGCCTAACATCAACACGGTTGATTGCGCCAGCAAATTGGCTAAGGCAAGCTGATGCTGGTAAGTCAATGCTTCTCGCGTCGCTTGGTCGGACTCTTGAGCAATATCGGGGCGTGTTAACGGTGCAATAAAATCACACATCACCGCCTCAGTACCTTGGTGCAACAACTGATAAAAAGCATGCTGCGCATTCGGTCCCACTTCTCCCCAGATAATTGGGCAGGTAGCATAATTCAAGGCTTGCCCCGCTCTATCCACACTTTTACCATTAGATTCCATAATCAATTGGGTTAAGTAGGCCGGCAATAATGCCAAACGCGCATCATAAGGCAAAATGGCTTTAGCATGAATCCCTAAGAAATTTCGATTCCATACCGTTGCTAATGCCATGCGTACCGGCATATTATCAGACCAAGCACTGTGACGAAAATGCTGATCCATGGCATTTGCACCCGCTAACAGCTGTCTAAAACCCTGCATACCAATGGCGACGGCAATAGTGATGCCAATACTTGACCACATGGAGTAGCGCCCACCAACCCAATCCCAAAACAGCAATTGATGATCAGGATGAATGCCAAACTCGCTCATTTTAGTGGCATTCGCCGATACGCCAATAAAATGCTGTTGATAGGCTAGCTTTTTGGAAGCACCCTGTGCGACCAGCCACTCTAACGCCGTTTGCGCATTGGCAAGGGTATCAATAGTGGTAAAGGTTTTACTGGCAAACACAAACAGGGTAGTATGCGGGTTGAGTTGTTGTAGCAGTGATGCTGTTTTGGTGCCATCCATACTGGATAAGTAATGAATACCAATCTGGGTATCTTTTAAATGTTGCAAAGCACTGACTGCCAAATTCGGTCCTAGGTCGGAACCACCCACGCCCAAATTGACAACATCGGTAATGGCTCTACCACTAAAACCACGCCACTGCCCCGCTCGGACTTTATCCACCAATTCTTGCATACGGGCTAATTGGCTTTGAATCATCTGCCACTGCAGCGCATCACTGACTTCTGCCGACGCTTGCGCTCTTAATGCCGTATGTAAGGCAGCCCTACCCTCGGTATGATTGATGGCAACACCCGTAAACAGCTGCTCTATCGATTGTGCTAGCTGTTGTTGATCGGCCAAAGCGTAGAGATATTGCCAAGTTTCTGGAAGTATGCGTTGGCGCGCCAAGTTGAGCGTAATACCTGCAGCGCTAAGCTGATCTCTCTCTCCCCGTTCAGAATCTTGGGCAAAGATACGACTTAAATGCATTGAACGCAGGACACTGACGTGCTCTGCTAGATCGTGCCATGCGGGGGTTTGGGTTAAGCTCATTATTTTAATTGTAATACAGCAATAATCAAACCTGTTGCGCCTGCAATCATGCCGCCAATTGCTAACAATAATTCATCTTTTAATGACTTTAAATCTTGCTTGCTGGTCAGTTGCTCATTAATTAATTTTTTTTGCGACTCAGCCAACACTTCAGCCTGTTCAATCGGCATACCAGCTGCTGTCATTTTCTTAACAAAATCATGCATATCAAAAGTTATCGTTGCCATGTATTAATTCCTTAAATTTTGAACCAAAAGAGAACTTTTCAACATCTGATTGAACGCCTCTCCCAACTCAGGATGACGCTGTGCAAAAGTCAGTGTCGCAGCCAAATAACCTAACTTATCACCACAGTCATGGACTTCTCCGCTAAACGTGACACCTCGCATGGGTTGGTGCTGCAAGAGCGCTTGCATGGCATCAGTAAGTTGAATTTCACCACCAACTCCGCGCTGTGTCTGCTCCAGTTCAGCAAAAATAGCTGGCGTAAACAGATATCGCCCTAGCACAGCCAGATTTGAAGGAGCTTGTTCGGCACTGGGTTTTTCAACCAGTTGGCTAATTTGGCCCAATTCATTAACTCCAGCAATGCCATATTTATGCACTTGAGCAGGGTCGACCGCTTGCAAGGCAATGCTACTGACACCATGTTGACCAAAATCGGTAACCAACTGAGCCGTCGCATTTTGCTGTGCATCGTAACAAATAACATCGGGCAAGAGTACCGCAAAGGGGTTATCTTGTACCACAGGTGCAGCACAAGCCACCGCATGACCCAAGCCTAGAGCCTTGCCTTGACGTACGGATACTAACTTCATGCCTTGAGGCAAAGTATTGCGCGCCAGCCCTAGTAAAGTAAGCTTGTTTTTCAGTTCTAATTCAGTTTCAAGTTCAAATTGTCGATCAAAATGGTTTTCTAAACTCGATTTTGCGGCATGCGTAATCAACACAAGTGTATCAATACCCGCTTCGTAAGCCTCTTCAACCACATACTGAATGAGTGGTTTATCAACAAGCGTGATCATCTCTTTGGGCATGGCTTTGGTTGCTGGTAAAAAACGCGTTCCCAAGCCAGCCGCAGGAATAACAGCAAACTTCACACTCACAAACTTATTCCTCTAATCCATTAGGGTTATTTGATTGCCAACGCCAGGCATCAGCGCACATTTGTTGAATGTTTCTTTCTGCTGACCAACCCAAGAGTTGCTCGGCTCTTTGCGCATTCGCATACACACAAGCGACGTCCCCTGCACGACGAGCAACGATTTGATAAGGCACAGATCGACCACTCGCTTGCTCAAAAGCTTTCACTACTTGAAGTACTGAATAACCACAACCAGTACCTAAGTTAATGGCTGTCACTTGATCATCACTCGTTGCTTGCATAAGTTGCTTCAAAGAAGCGACATGACCTTCGGCCAAATCAACCACATGAATATAATCACGTACACCAGAACCATCAATGGTGTCGTAATCACCACCAAAAACAGACAACTTTTCACGACGACCGACAGCAACCTGGCTAACAAACGGCATTAGATTATTCGGAATGCCGTTAGGATCTTCACCAATCAGCCCGCTGTTATGTGCTCCCACTGGATTGAAGTAACGCAATAAATGCACCTTCCAACCTGCTTCACTTTGACCCAAGTCTCGCAATATGTCTTCAATCATCAACTTACTGCGACCGTAAGGATTGGTGGCGGACAGTGGAAAATCTTCGGATACAGGCACACTAGCTGGGTCACCATAAACCGTTGCCGAAGAACTGAACACCAGCCTTTTTACATTCGCTTCACGCATAGCATTGAGCAATACCAGCGTACCATTGACGTTATTGTCATAATACTTAAGCGGTTCAGCGACTGACTCACCCACCGCTTTCAATCCTGCGAAGTGAATTACCGCATCAATACTATGCTGGCTGAAAATGCGCGCCATGGCATCGGCATTACGAATATCGGCTAAGACAAACTCGGGCTCAATGCCCGTAATTTGCTCGATACGATTGAGTACACCCGCTTTGGCATTAGAGAGATTATCCGCAATCACCACGTGATAGCCAGCCTGTTGCAACGCAATCACCGTGTGCGATCCAATATATCCCGCACCACCCGTAACGAGAATACTCATGTTCAGACCACCTTATTCCGCTGCTGAAGCTGATGCATGTTTTTCGTTCGCGGCTTTCATCATACGCAACAACTCACCGCTGGCTGCCAGTTCTAAGGTGATGTCACAACCACCCGCTAATTCGCCATCAATGTAAATTTGCGGAAAAGTTGGCCAATCTTGGTAAGCTGGCAAGTGTTGGAAAATATCGGCATCAGCCAACACATTAACAAACGCAAACTTTTCACCCGTATCAATCATCGCTTGTGAAGCGCGTGATGAGTAACCACACTGAGGCATGGTCGGTGTGCCTTTCATGTAAATAACGCATGGGTTGTTTTTAACTTGACCGTCGATTTTTGCCAAGGTTTCTTCTTTAGTCATACTGTAGCTCCTAAAATATTAGTGTTTACTCAATAAGGCGTTTACAACCATAAAGATAATGGTTGCAAAAAAAACACCCACAGCAATTAAACGCATTGTTTCAATATCCATTATTTATGCTCCAATGTGCGAATTAAACCCAGCACTCGAAAATGCAACCATATGGCCAATGCAGATAAACCGAGCATAGACGACAATGCAAGTCCTGCTAACACATCAGCTTTATCATAAACAGCAAACCAAGCGACAACAGCAGCTAAAAGCGTAACCACAAGAGTCCACATAGACTTATAAAAACCAATCAGTTCTTTTTGCTTTTCGAGCCTGGATAATTCTTGAATTGTCATGGTGAGATTATACCCCATCGACATGCGTTTGTAGCCAAAGTTCGAGCAAAGCGGCATGCCAGAGTTTAGAGCCCAAAATCGCGGTATAGTGTTTATCGGGTTCTTTTAATAACAATTCAAGGTAGTCGCGATTAAACAACCCTCGCTCGCTCGCGGCACGACTGTTAAGAATATCGGCCATAAAATCATAAAAGGCACCGCGAACAAACTTGAGTGCTGGCATAGGGAAATAGCCTTTTTTACGGTCGATAACGGCATCGGGCAAGCGTCCGCGCGACAAGGCTTTGAGCGGATATTTTCCCTCATCACGCAATTTGAATTCGGGTGGCAGAGTCATCGCATATTCAATGAGATGATGATCCATAAACGGCGTTCTGGCTTCTAGTCCCCACGCCATGGTCATATTATCGACGCGTTTAACGGGGTCATCGACAATCAGCGTGGTGCTGTCAAAACGCAACACTTGGTCGAGGTAGGTATCTGCACCTGCCTGGCTGAGCATATCGCGCACATAGTCACCCGTCACATCACCGACATGGTAGCGCGGATTAACGGCGCGCAACCATTCATCATGCGTGCGGTCGAAATAACGACTGGCAAAGCGATTCAGTGTGTCTTCACCTTCGGCGGCGTGCATTTGCGGATACCAAAAATAACCACCGAACACCTCATCCGCACCCTGCCCGCTTTGCACCACTTTAATGCTTTTACTCACCTGCTCCGATAACAAGTAAAATGCCACCGCATCTTGCGCTACCATCGGTTCCGACATTTGCGCAACCGCTTCGGGCAAACGCGGTAACACCTGCGCATTCGGCACGAGAATTTTGTGATGATCGGTGGCGTAACGCGCCACCACCTGATCGGAATATTCAAATTCACTGCCCATTTCTTCAGGCGTGTCTTCAAACCCAATCGAATAGGTTGGGATATGACTCGCACCCAGTTCGGCAAGCAAGGCAACAATCAAACTCGAATCTAATCCACCTGAAAGCAACACACCGACAGGCACATCGGCATTCATGCGTTTTTGAATGGCGTTTTTCAGATGATAGAGCGTGCCTTCGAGCATTTCCGCTTCCGACACAGCTTTTGCGGGACGCTGTGCACTGAGTGACCAATAACGACGTTTTTCGATCTTTCCGTTGGCTGATACCATCATCCAGTGTGCGGGTTCGAGCTTACGAATGGATTGGATGAGTGTACGTGGCGCTGGCACTACCGCATGCAAGGTCATTAAATGATGCAAGGCAATCGGATCGAGGCTTTTATCAATATCACCACTTGCCAATAAAGCCTGAGATGACGAGGCAAAGCGAATGCCGCTATCATCTAGCGTGTAGTAAAAGGGTTTGATGCCGAAACGATCACGGCACATAAACAGCTTTTGCACACTCGCATCCCAAATGGCAAAGGCGAACATGCCATCGAAATGCTGCACACAATCTAAGCCCCATTGTCGGAAACCTTTGAGGATAATCTCAGTATCGGAATGCGACTGAAAACGATGCCCGTAGCCTTCGAGCTGTTGGCGCAATTCGGGATAATTGTAAATGCAGCCATTAAAGACCAAACTCAACTCGCCATCGAGCATGGGTTGATGCCCTGCACTACTCAAATCAATAATCGATAAACGACGTTGACCCAAAGCGACACTGCCTTGCGCCCACACGCCTTCATCGTCAGGACCACGACGCGCTAACTTATCCAGCATCGGACGCATCACTTGTTCTGCTGCAGGAGCACCGTTAAATCGTAAATCGCCACAAATTCCGCACATAATCAACTCCAACTCAGAGACGGATGATCCGCTTTCAACCACCGCACGCCATCACTAAACATGACCTCTATTTTATCACCGTTACACGACATGAGCAGACCCGCACCAAACTTATCATGCTGCAATCGCGTGCCTTGTTGCAAAACCGCTTTGGCACTCAGGCGTTCAGTTCGCTGTTGTGCTTGCAAATAAGTGTTCGCAATACGAACATCAGTAGCTTGCGGCAACAGCCTTGTTTCACCATGCAAATAAGCACCTAACTGCTGACACAAGTGTAAATTGCTTTCCGCCAAGAAACGGCAATTCTGTCCCGCACTCTTAGCTGTCTCACCTTTTTGCCACAAGGCATCTAATATACTGGCATCGGGCAGACACAAGCTGAGTTGACGACGTGCACGCGTAATAGCGACATAAAACAAGCGACGCTCTTCATGCAGTAATGCTTCAACTTCACTGGCTTTTTGACTGGGGAAAGCGCCTTCTTGTAGCCCCGCAACCAATACCGCATCCCATTCTCGACCTTTGACACGATGAATGGTGGTTAAACTGACTGCATCGGGCTGTTGCGTTCCTAGCAGCGCATCTTGACGCAGTGATTGCCAATAAGCCAAGGCTTCAGCCGCTGACATCTGTGGCGAAATAGCATCACGCAAAGCACGAATAACGCCCAACTGTAACTCACCTTGCGCCACCGAACTAGACAACTTTTCTAACCGATTGGTCGCATCCGTTTCTTGCAAAAAACGGGTTATTAAGCCTTGTGCCGATAACTCACGCCAAGCACCCGAAATCAGCTGATGCCACACCGACGCTCTTGCTTGCCAATGCTTTTTCAACCAAGCACGTTCTTCGGGTAATGCTTCAATCGCATCAACCACCGCTTCGGGTTGTGCCACCGATAATTGCACCAAACGCTCTCGCTGAACCTTAGCCATACCTAAGGGTGGCAGTTGCCAAAAAGCATTCAACCACTGCCAGCGCGATTCAGTAGTTTCTTGCCACAACGCCCCTGTCGCCAACATCAGTAACGCCATTAAGCCTTGTGTCGTCGGCACATCCCAGACGCTGCGCTCCCCCAATAACCGATAAGGAATTTTAGCTTGCAATAAAGCCAATTCAATGGGAGCCGCTTGCACCCATAAGCGCACCAATACCGCTGCAGCGGACCAGTCATGTCCATCAGCATGCCACTGGGTTAGTGCACGCACAACCTCTGTTGCTTCATGACCTATAAGACACTGAATATGCGTGTGTTGTGATGTTTCAGTTGCCAATACCGCTTGTCTATCCGACCAAGGATTAGCATCGATGGCATGATTAGCCAACAACGCTAAACTATGACCAAAACGAAAACTATGTGGTAAATGATAGGTGGTCGCATTGCTAAAATCTTGCACAAAGCGTTGCGCTAAAAAATCAGGATTAGCACCGCGCCAAGTATAAATACACTGGTCAACATCGCCTACCACCATCACTTGAGCACGCTCTCCCGCAAGCCAATGCAAAAGCACATGTTGCACTTCATTCACATCTTGGTATTCATCAACCAACAAATAATCGAGGTGATTAGCGAACCCATCCTGCAGGGTAGGATGCTGTGACAATAAGCGCCAAGGCTCATAGAGCATATCGGTAAAAAACCACACTTTTGCTTGCGCTTGCAATTGTTCAAGCTGACGAATGGCCGGAGCTAAACTGCGCATCCCCTCTGGTAAAATTGTTAAAGACAAATCCAAAGGACTCGCCAAGCCTTTCACCCACTCCAACGCCTGACCTAGGTTTTCCAACTGTTCTTGATCTAACTGACACAAGCGTAAGGCTTCACGTTTTAACGCCGTTTCTTGCCCACCCGATGCTAAACGCCAAGCGGGTGCTTTGCCTTGCGCCATCAGTCGCTGCAATAACTTCCAACCCAACGCATGAAAGGTTTGTACCCTAACGTCATTCGCGCCAATGGCTGACTCTAATCGGTGACGAAAATCATCGGCCGCTTCGCGGTTATAAGTTAGTACTCGGATGCGTTTTGCTACTGCCCCCTGGTCGAGTAACCAAGCAATACGCACAATTAACATGCGCGTTTTACCCGCACCCGCCACGGCTAACACACGAGCGTGACCTTGGGCATGACAAGCGGCAGCTTGTTGTTCTGGGGTTAATAGAGCTTGATGAGCAGTAAACAAAAGTGACACAAGGAACCATGATCATAATGAATTAAATGTCGTCATTATCGCAGAAAGCCCTGCTCAGTCATAACTTAGCTTAACAATAATGCTACCTTGTCATCTAAGTGTCACTTGATTTTTAAGGGCATTTTAGGTAACATTAGCCAAGCAGTCATTTAAGGCTGCTTTTTTGTTTCGAGCACACGGACGGGATCACCATGAGCCATTTAATGCCCACCTACAGTCGCCTACCAGTGACCTTCACACACGGTGAAGGGGTTTGGTTATGGGATGATCAAAACAACCGCTACCTAGATGCCATCAGTGGTATCGCCGTGTGCAACCTCGGACATTGTCACCCTGCTATCACGCAAGCCATTTGTCAGCAAGCAGGTCAGCTAGTACATACATCGAACCTTTACCAGATTGAACGTCAAGAAGTATTAGGCGATGCGCTGGTTGAAGCGTCGGGTATGGATAAAGTATTCTTTTGTAATTCAGGCACTGAAGCAAACGAAGCGGCGATTAAATTGGCGCGTTTGTACGGTCACAAAAAAGGCATTGAACTACCCACCATTGTGGTGATGGAGAACAGTTTCCACGGTCGAACCATGGCGGCATTAACTGCCACAGGCAATGAGAAAATTAAAGAAGGCTTCGGCCCCATGCTTGAAGGTTTCTTACGTGTTCCTTATAACGACATTAACGCCATTGAACAAGCTTTTGCCAGTAATGCCAATATTGTGGCCGTACTGGTGGAGCCAGTTCAAGGTGAAGGTGGCGTACTACCTGCCGACCCCACATGGTGTCAGCGTTTACGCGATCTTTGTCAAACGCACGATGCCTTAATGATGATTGATGAAGTGCAAACGGGTATTGGTCGTACAGGCAAACTCTTTGCCTTTCAACATCACCACTTCCTACCCGATGTGGTCACTTTAGCTAAAGGTTTAGGTAATGGTATGCCCATTGGTGCGATGATGACTCGCGGCAAAGCTGCTGAGGTGTTCGCGCCTGGCAACCACGGCACCACCTTTGGGGGCAACCCGCTCGCTTGTGCTGCCGGATTAGCCGTACTCAACACCTTGAAACAACACCCTGAATACATCACTAACGCCACCGATCTTGGTGACAAGATGCGTGCTGAATTCAGCCGTCGTTTAGCCGATTTGAACGGCATTAAGATTATCCGCGGCTTAGGCCTAATGATTGGTATTCAACTCGATCGCCCTTGTGCCGAACTGGTTAAGCGCGCGCTAGAAAAGCACCATTTACTCATTAACGTCACGCGTGGCGATACTGTTCGCCTATTACCGCCCTTGGTCATGACTCAGGACGATGCTGAACTGATTGTCAGCGGCGTTTGTGATGTAATCCGTGAATTTTTAAACACTAATGCGTAACTGCATTAAAAACAACTAACTACGATGTAACTTTATGACTTTACCGATTAGACATTTCCGTACCCTGCTCGATTGCACTACAGATGAACTAAACTATCTGGTGCAACGTGGTATCACCCTAAAAACGTGGCGCAACCAAGGCAAGGTACATGAACCCCTCGTTGGCAAAGTTATGACCATGATTTTCGAAAAGTCATCAACACGTACCCGAATTTCCTTTGAAGCAGGCATGGCTCAGTTAGGTGGTCATGCCATTTTCATTTCACCTCGTGATAGCCAACTCAGTCGCGGTGAGCCCTTAGAAGATACGGCTAAAGTCGTTTCGCGCATGACCGATATTGTCATGATTCGCACCTTTGGTCAGGATATTGTTGAACGTTTCGCGCAACACTCTAAAGTACCTGTTATTAATGGACTAACAGATCTTCATCACCCTTGCCAAGTCTTAGCGGATGTCATGACTTTTGTTGAACAACGCGGCAGCATTGCTGGCAAAACAGTGCTATGGATTGGTGATGGTTACAACATGTGCCATTCTTTCATGCACGCCGCCAAGCAATTTGGTTTTCATATTCGTGTTTGCACCCCCGAAGGCTATGAGCCTAACGCTGAAGTGCAAGCCGAATGCGAAGGCAGCTTCAGTTTGCACCGCGATCCACTGTCGGCAGCGCAAGGCGTTGACTTAGTGGTAACCGATGTGTGGACCAGTATGGGCTGTGAAGCGGAAACCGAAGAGCGTCATGCTAAGTTTTTCCCTTACCAAGTCACAACTGAGATCATGGCAGCGGCAGGAAAACAGGCTTTATTCATGCATTGCCTACCCGCTCATCGCGGTGAAGAAGTTGCTAGCGATGTGATCGATGGTGAGCAAAGTGTGGTGTGGGATGAAGCGGAAAACCGTTTACATGCACAAAAAGCACTAATGGAGTTCTTGCTGTTAGGGCAGCAAGCTTGATAGCTGCTTCAGTGTTTTAAAAAAGCCCTTATTTATCGAGGGCTTTTTGTGGTTAGTCACAACGTCAGGTGGCAGCGCAATCCAGCTTATCTAAAACCGTTATGAGCTGACAAAATGGCTAGGCGCAAGGCGCACAGAACAAGGAGTGTAGACTACTACATGACGCTGTTCGAGCACCGAAGCAACGACGCCAGAGGCAGCGCAATCAAACTTATCTAAAACCGTTATGAGCTGACAAAATGGCTAGGCGCAAGGCGCACAGAACAAGGAGTGTAGACTACTACATGACGCTGTTCGAGCACCGAAGCAACGACGCCAGATGGCAGCGCAATAGGTTTTAATGTCGATGCAATAAAGCCTGCGCTAATGTCGCCCCATCCAACAACTCTAAACTCCCACCCATCGGCACTCCCTGCGCTAAACGACTGGTTTTAATCTGTGCCGCATCAGTGAGTTGCTGAATGTAGTAAGCAGTCGCCTCACCTTCCATCGTTGGATTGGTAGCGATAATCACCTCTTCAATCACCCCTTCAGCCAAACGCTCGACCAACAAAGGTAAGCCCAATTCTTGCGGACCTAATCCATCTAACGGCGACAACTGACCATGTAGCACGAAGTAAAGCCCTTTGTAGCTTCCCATTTGCTCAAAAGCCAACACATCTAAAGGGGATTCGACAATACACAACAAACGCGCATCGCGCTCTTCATTAGCACACAAAGCGCAAACGACCGATTCACTTAAATCACGACAACGACTGCATTGACCTACGCCTGTTAAAGCCGCTTCAAGTGCCTTGGCCAATTCGACCGCTTGCTGACGCTTGTGTAGTAACAGACGATAAGCCATGCGCTGCGCACTTTTCGGACCAATACCAGGCAGTTGACGCAGTGCCTGTGTCAGTCGATTAAGTAACGACATGATTAAACGTCGCTTTTAAAACCAAACGAGAGCACAATCGATGTTAACCAAAAATATTACCTAAACCCGCTGGCAAGCCAGCTGTTAAACTGCCCATTTTTTCTGCGGTAACTTGCTCGACTTTACGGTTGGCGCTATTAATAGCAGCGGCAATTAAATCTTCTAACATTTCACGATCATCCATTAAGCTCTCGTCAATGGTCACCTTGATGGCCTCATGCTTACCGGTTAAGGTTACCTTAACCAAGCCACCGCCCGCTTCACCTTCCGCCGTCATCGCAGCCACTTCTGCCTGCAGTTGTTGCGCCTTCTCTTGCATTGCTTGGGCTTGCTTCATTAATTGACCCATTCCCGCTTTTCCGAACATGATTGGTTTCCTTATGATTAAGTGTAATATAATGTCAAGTGTGATTTAAGACGCTATCGCTTCTAACTTAGCCCACTGGGGCGTTAACCCCAGCGACTGATGTAAGGTTTGTAATCGCGGCTCTTGCTGAATATCTGCTTTAATGGCATCCAGTTCAGATTGTTTGAGTTGTTTGACCTGACCCTCAGGACTCACCCAATCGGCTTGCCACTGATTTTTCCATTCAAGGCTTGCTTGCGGCTCTACCAAACGAATGGCTGCAACCAATTTATCACCCCAATAAGTGACATTAGCCGATGCATTGCTCGGATAAGCCAACACAATCTGGTTTGCATTTTCATGTGCTAGGCGAATACATTGATTGGCTAATTCCAACTCAGGCCCTTTCAGCTTCCATTGATGCAAACAGGCTTTCCAATCTTCTAGCGACCAAGGCATGCTTGCTGATTCGGGCTGTGTCGATGGCATTTCCAATACCTCTAAAATCGGTGCTTCGACTTCAGAAACTTCGCGCTTTTCTGATTCAGCAGTAACCGACACTGGCTGATCTGGCATGTTTGGCATGTTTGTCACAGCAGCTTGTGGCAAGGGCTCAATATTCAGTGTTTTTTTTTCAGCCATGGAGCTATTTTTTCGAATTCCCAAGGCAGCTAAAGCCGCTAAGTGGGGAGATTCATGACCATCACAACTGGCTAGAGGTGCTGTGGGTGTTTCTGTTTGAACAGGACTGGGAACTTGTTGCGATCTAGTGGGTTGCAGTGTAACGGCGGGTGCAACCCGAGCAGCAGACACTGGCTTGGTTGACGCTGACTTAGCTACTGGGGTCGAATAGCCAACAAAATGCAATAATCGCATCAGCATCAGCTCAAAACCCATTTGAGCGGTTGGGGCTAAACGCATATCGTCTTGCGCTAATAACGCTACTTGCAGCCACAGCTGTACCTGTTCGCTCGACACCTGTTCTGCCAGTTGACGCAAAGCATCACCCATTTCGACCGACAATATAGAAAAGCTTTGCAACATGGCCAGCTGGTGCAACTTTTCCAACAACTGTTGTTGCAAACGATCGAAGTCAGCACCCCAACGAATCCAATCGTGCAACAAAGCCAATACCTGAGTTTGATCCTGTTGCGCCAATGCCGACAACAAGTCATTTACCTGCTCATCGGAAGCCAATCCCAGCATGTCGCGCGTTGAGTCATAATTCACCGCACCCGAGCCTAACATAATGGCCTGATCGAGCAAACTGAGCGCATCACGCACACTCCCACCCGACATACGCACCACCAAATCCAAAGCGGTGGATTCAAAAGCGATACCTTCCGCCGTTAGCACCTTCGCTAAATGAGCGTGCAATACCTGAGGTGTCATGGGGCGCAAATGGAATTGCAGACAACGCGATAAAATCGTTACCGGAAGTTTATGAGGATCTGTCGTCGCCAATAGGAATTTAACGTGTTCGGGCGGTTCTTCCAACGTTTTTAACAACGCATTAAAACTATGCGTTGATAACATGTGTACTTCGTCGATAATATAAATTTTGAAGCGACCGACGCTGGGCGCATACTGCACATTATCTAGTAACTCGCGCGTATCTTCGACTTTGGTACGACTAGCGGCGTCAATTTCAATCAGGTCAACAAAATTACCCGCATCAATGGCTTGGGCAATATCATCTTGGCAAGGCTCGGCAGTCATGCCGTCACGACAATTTAATGCTTTAGCGAAAATGCGTGCCAACGTTGTCTTACCCACTCCTCGCGTACCCGTGAACAAATAGGCATGATGCAAACGACCCGATGTTAGAGCTTGCGATAACGCACGCACCACAGGCTCTTGACCGACGACTTCTGAAAATTGTTGGGGACGCCACTTACGTGCGAGAACCGTGCTAGCTGACATGTGACCTCGAGTTTCGGTAACGGAGACTTTCGTTAGGGTCACGACTCGAAACAAACCGTGAGCCTAACAAAATAAAGACGACTTGAGCCAGCTGAACCTCGGCGCCCACATCACAAATACCGTTGCTTCATTCCTGACCTGGCGGGGTTTTCTGCTTAGTGCCGCGAGGGACCAGCCCAAATCGCACAGCTATTCTAACATAAGCCCGCACAACAAAACAGCATCAGTAGGCACGACTCGGTGTTGGCCAAATGAGTGTTGAATTGTCTCTATCGCTCTTTTCTCGTAAATAATTCTGCTTAGTAGAGTCTGAAAAAACGATAATATCTTTATTCCGTTCAATCAGTTTTGGTCCCAAACCTTTGACCTTAGCCAGATCATTCAATGTTTTAAAGTGACCATGCTCTTGCCGCCAAGCTACAATTAATTGCGCCTTCTTTTCACCAATCCCTGACAAAGCAGATGCCAATTGGGCTGCGTCAGCAGTATTGATATTGACAGTTTGAGTAGCCAACACGGGTTGCCAAAACAACCAACACAATAAAACTCTTAACAAAAACACCGCATTCCCCTTTTTACTCAATGCACTATCCGCTAATATAGCAGAAGTTGGTATTTTTGGGTAAAGGCGCAATGGACATCACACAACTTCTCACTTTTTCGGTACAACAAAAAGCGTCTGACTTACACATTTCGGCAGGCATGCCGCCGATACTGCGTATTGATGGTGATATTCGAAAAATTAATGCGCCAGAATTAGATGCCAGCCAAGCACAGGCGTTACTTTATGATGTCATGAATGATTTTCAACGGAAACAATTCGAAGAAAAAAATGAATCCGATTTTTCATTTAACCTACCCGGAATTGCTCGATTTCGAGCTAATATTTTTAGACAAGATAGAGGGCTTGCTGGCGTTTTTCGCACTATTCCATCCGAAGTACTGTCACTGGAGGCATTAAGTGCACCAAGCATTTTTAAAGAAATAGCGAACACTCCTCGCGGGATTGTACTGGTTACAGGCCCTACGGGCTCTGGAAAATCCACCACACTAGCCGCCATGATTGACTACATCAATGAGAACCATTTTTCTCATATTTTGACTGTTGAAGACCCGATTGAGTTTGTACATAAGAGCAAAAAATCACTGATTAACCAGCGCGAAGTCCATCGAGACACTTATAGTTTTGCCAATGCCTTGCGCTCAGCGCTACGAGAAGATCCCGATGTCATACTTGTTGGAGAAATGAGAGACTTAGAAACTATCCAACTTGCACTTTCTGCAGCAGAAACCGGACATTTAGTATTTGGCACACTACACACCTCTAGTGCTGCTAAAACGATTGATCGTATTATCGACGTCTTTCCTGGCAATGAAAAGGCACTCGTCAGATCCATGCTTTCTGAATCATTGCGTGCTGTCATTTCACAAACACTACTCAAGAAAAAAGGAGGCGGACGCATCGCCGCTCATGAAATCATGATAGGTACACACGCCATTCGCAACCTCATTCGGGAAGACAAGGTGCCGCAGATGTACTCGATTATCCAAACTGGCTCGCAACAAGGCATGCAAACGCTAGATCAATGCCTACAAAAATTAGTCTCTCAAGGAATAGTCGACGCAAATGAGGCTGCTTTTAAAGCAGTCAACAAAGCGTTATTTCAGGAATAATATTGAATGAACAAGCCACAGGCTCTAGAACAATTAAATCAACTCCTTGAAGCCATGCTAAATGCAAAAGCATCTGACATGTTTATTACTGAAGGAGCCCCAGTTAGCCTAAAAATTGATGGCACAATGACGCCCATCACTCAACAACCTTTATCTGCGAACCACACGCGCTTACTTGCAGAAAGCTTAATGAACGAAGCGCAACTCAACGACTTCTCACGCACTAATGAATGTAATTTAGCTTACGCGATGGGAGCTTCAGCGCGTTTTCGTATCAATATCTTTGTACAACGAAATAGTGTTGGCATGGTTATTCGCGTTATTAATACGCTCATTCCTCAAGTAGAAGAGCTTGGACTCCCTCCCATATTAACCAGCCTGATTATGGAAAAACGAGGATTGATTTTATTTGTTGGTGGAACAGGATCGGGAAAGTCAACCTCTTTAGCAGGCTTGATTGGTCATCGCAACACCAACAGCAAAGGACACATTATTACCATTGAAGATCCGATCGAATTTGTACATCCACATAAAGGATGCATTATCACTCAACGAGAAGTAGGAACAGATACAGAAACTTTTGAATCCGCACTTAAAAATACGTTACGCCAGGCACCTGATGTTATCCTGATCGGTGAAATTCGAGAACGTCACACCATGGAGCATGCTATTACTTTTGCTGAAACAGGGCATTTATGTCTGTCAACTCTTCACGCCAATAATGCCAACCAAGCACTCGATCGCATTATCAACTTCTTTCCAGAAGAACGCAAAGCACAGTTACTCATGGACTTATCGCTCAATCTTAAAGCCATTATCAGCCAACGACTTATACCGAAACAAGAAGGCAAAGGCCGAGTGGCTGCCATTGAAGTATTAATCAATACACCCCGAATGGCCGACCTTATTTTCGAAGGCAAAGTACATGAAATGAAAACACTCATGGCAGACAGTCGAGAACTTGGCATGCAGACCTTTGACCAAGCCCTATTTGATCACTACGAAAACAACCAGATCAGCCACAGTGACGCCTTACGATTTGCCGACGCCGTTAACGATTTACGCTTACGCATTAAGTTAGAGTCTAAACGTTTTGGACTTGAACAACCCAATAATGGCATGAATGATAGCATTCATAATTTTGAATTAAAGCCAGCGCACGACTAACTGACTAATAACAGACGCAAGCGTTTAATTTGATCGCGCAATGCCGCTGCTGCTTCAAAGTTCAACGCCTTGGCTTCAGTGTGCATGGCTTTTTCTAGCTGAGTAATTTGTTTGGCTAAACTGTGTGGGTCATGTGCGTAAGCAGCCACCTCTTCCGCTGCCACCAATAGCGTGTCATCATTGCTGGTACGTTTTTTACGACTATTCACCTGCCCTTTGCCCATCATCGCCGACACATCAATCATGTCTTCAACACGCTTATTCAAAGATTGAGGTTGCACGCCCAGTTTTTCGTTGTAAGCGATTTGTTTAGCGCGACGACGCTCAGTTTCATCCATCGCTTTGCGCATGGATTCGGTGATTTTATCGGCATACAAAATCACGCGCCCATTCACATTGCGCGCAGCACGACCAATGGTTTGAATTAGGCTGCGTTCTGAACGAAGGAAACCTTCTTTATCGGCATCAAAAATCGCTACCAAAGACACTTCGGGAATATCCAGCCCTTCGCGCAACAGGTTAATGCCAATCAGTACATCGAATACGCCCAAGCGCAAGTCACGAATCAACTCAACCCGTTCAACTGTTTCAATATCCGAATGTAAATAACGCACTTTAACACCCTGCTCGTTCAGGTAATCGGCCAAATCTTCTGACATACGCTTGGTTAGCGTGGTAATGAGTACCCGTTCACCACGTTCAGCGACGGCACGAATTTCGCCATAAACATCATCAACCTGATTGAGTGCGGGACGAATCTCAATCACAGGGTCTAACAGCCCCGTCGGACGCACCACCTGCTCGGCAGGCGGACCTGAATGTTCTAGCTCGTACTTACCTGGCGTTGCCGAAACAAAAATACTTTGCGGCATGCGTGCTTCAAATTCTTCAAACTTCATCGGACGGTTATCGAGCGCCGAAGGCAAGCGGAAACCATAATCAACTAGGTTTTCTTTACGCGATCTGTCACCCTTGTACATGGCGCCGACTTGTGAAATACCAATGTGCGACTCATCAATCACCAGCAACCCATCTTTGGGTAGGTAATCAAACAGGGTCGGTGGCGACTCACCTTGTGGTCTGCCCGATAAATAGCGTGAATAGTTTTCAATACCGTTGCAATAACCCAGCTCTAGCATCATCTCTAAATCCAGACGCGTGCGCTCTTCCAAACGCTGAGCTTCGACCAGCTTATCTCGCTCTCTGAACCAAGCCAGACGCTCAACTAGCTCTTCTTTAACGGCATCAATCATGCCGATCAGCTGTTCGTGCGGTGTGACGTAATGGCTTTTCGGATAGACAGTAACACGATTGGTTTTTTCCACCACTTCGCCCGTTAAAGGGTCGAACCAACTGATGTTTTCTAATTCATCATCAAAAAAATCCAAGCGCACTGCGGCAAATTCCGATTCGGCTGGGTAGATTTCGATAATATCGCCACGCACCCTAAAACAACCACGCTCTAGCACCAACTCATTGCGGGTGTATTGCATAGCGGTTAATTGTTTAAGCAGCTTGCGTTGATCAATACGATCACCAATACGTGCCTGAAAAATCATTTTCAGATAGGTTTGCGGATCACCCAGTCCATAAATCGCGGACACCGTCGCGACAACCAAAACATCACGTCGCTCCATTAATGACTTAGTGGCAGACAGGCGCAACTGGTCGATTTGAGCGTTAATCGCTGCATCTTTAGCAATATAGGTATCGGTACTGGGGACATAGGCTTCGGGTTGGTAGTAATCGTAGTAAGACACGAAATACTCCACCGCATTATTGGGGAAGAACCCCTTAAACTCACTGTACAACTGCGCCGCCAGCGTTTTATTCGGCGCCATCACCATGGTGGGACGTTGTAATTGCGCCACGACATTGGCAATGGTGAAAGTTTTTCCTGTACCCGTCGCGCCTAGGAGCGTTTGAAAAGCTTCGCCATCACGAACGCCTTGTACCAGCTGTGCTATGGCTTCGGGCTGATCGCCCGAAGGTTGGTAAAGTGACACTAATTGAAAGGGTTTACCCTGAACAGCTGACATAGACTCAGGCCAGCTTAGCAACAGTCAAGAGCAACACAAAGTATGCGCTTAAGCGGCGCCATACAATCCTTCACTCACCAACTGCGCCGCCTTGAAAATGGCACGAGACTTACTCAGCGTTTCTTGCCACTCAGACTGTGGTACAGAATCTGCAACGACACCAGCTCCCGCTTGCATATACAAGGTTTCATCTTTAACCACCGCGGTGCGAATAGCAATGGCGACATCCATCTCACCTGTCCAGCTCCAATAGCCGACCGCACCACCATAAACGCCGCGCTTCACCGGTTCTAGCTCATCGATAATTTCCATCGCACGAATTTTCGGCGCTCCCGATAGTGTTCCAGCTGGAAAAGCGGCTTTCAACGCATCCATCGCCGTCACTTCAGGACGCAATTTTCCCGTGACATTAGAAACAATGTGCATGACGTGTGAATATTTCTCGATGATCATTTTTTCAGTTAAAGCGACGCTACCCGCTTCGCTAATACGACCGACATCATTGCGCCCCAAATCAATCAGCATCAGATGTTCGGCAATTTCTTTGGGATCGGCAAGCAAGTCTTGTTCATTGGCTAAATCTTGCGCAGGTGTCGCGCCGCGTTTACGCGTACCTGCAATGGGGCGAACAGTGACTTCACCTTCGGCAACACGTACCAAAATTTCCGGTGATGACCCCACCACTTGGAAATCTCCAAAATCCACATAAAACAGGTAAGGA
Organism: uncultured Francisella sp.; assembly: GCA_964646525.1. Taxonomy (GTDB): domain Bacteria; phylum Pseudomonadota; class Gammaproteobacteria; order Thiomicrospirales; family Thiomicrospiraceae. The sequence continues at coordinate 24,600 of CAZYER010000002.1, forward strand.
GAAGGATTGAGATGACGCAAGGCACGATAAAGCGCCAGCGATGATTGCTGATAAGGCACGCTCATGCGTTGCGAAATCACCACTTGCATCACATCCCCAGCCAGAATGTACTCTTGAATGCGACGCACCGCATCCTCAAAAGCTTGCTCGCCAAAGGAAGAGACAAACTGACTTTCATCAATTGGTGCAACCGAAGTTGAATGCCTTGTTGGCATGGGCTGTGTTAGTGCCTGAGCAATACTGTTCAAGCGCAATTCACCCGCCGCCAGACTTTCAGCGTCATCACACACATGCACGATGATTTGTGTCAGTCCCGATAAGTTATCGACCACTAATACTTCATCAGCAACGAACAAATAAATGTCTGGCACAGCCAAGCTATCTGGCGGCGCTTTACCCTGTAAGCGCGGCTCCATCCAACGCACGGCATCGTAACCCCAATAACCCACCAAGCCACCAGCAAAACGGGGCAATCCAGCCGACTCACTCGCTTGCGCATAAGCCCGATGAACTTCAGTCAACCAAGCCAAGGGATCGGCGCACTGGAAAGACTCAACCGACTCACCAGTTTCGACAAAAACCTGATCACCTTCGACGCGAATACGACGCTGTGCTGGCAAACCAATAATCGAATAACGACCCCACTTCTCGCCACCTTGTACCGACTCTAACAAGAAAGAACCAGCACCCACATTAAGACGCTGATATAAGCCTAGAGCGGTATCACCGTCGGTTAATAGGGTGCGTGTCAACACACGGCGTGGAGCGACATCGAGTTTCATCGGCTAATTCCGTTACTTCAAGCGTTCAATATGGTTGGCAAATTCCGTCATGCTGTCAATCACTACATCAGGATTGGCTTCGCGAATGTCTTTACCGTGATTGTAACCATAACTCATACAAATAATATGGAAATGAGCCGCACGCGCCGCTTTAACATCAGAAATAGAATCACCGATCATCAAGGCGTTTTCAGGTGACACACCCATTTTCTCCGCCGCATAGAGCAATGGCATGGGGCTGGGCTTTTTCTCAGCGCAAGTATCACCACTGACAACAAACTCAAAATAATCGAGCAGCCCTTTATCACGTAGCAACGGCATGGTAAAGGCTTCTGCTTTATTGGTGACACACGCCAAACGAAAACCCTGATCTAATAACCAAGTCAAACCTTCAGTTACCCCTTCATAAACGCAAGAACGTTGCGCATTATTGTGCAGATACAATTCTTTGAAAATCGGCAAGGCTTTAGATAACAACACAGGGTCTGCGTGACCATCAACCGAACCCAACAAAGTTCGTTCACAAAAACGCTCAACGCCATTACCTACCCAATGACGAGAAGCCTCCTGACCGCGCGGCGGCAAGCCTAGTGCTTTCATCATTTCATCGCCGCAGTAAGCTAAATCTGGCACACTGTCGATCAGCGTACCGTCAAGGTCACATAAAATGAACCCTGGCTTAAATTTTGACATCAACTTTACCTTATGTTTGGTTATGATAAAACCGTCTGTGAGCTGGCAAAATGACAAGGCGGTAGGTAGCGCAACAAAAGGAGTGTATACAAAATACATGACTTTTGTGAGTAACCTACCAACGCCGTCTGATGACAGACAGCGCAACAGGTTTTAACTAACACCATGACGCCGTTCGAGCACCACGCAAAACGCCATAAAATTGCGCAATAGATTTTTTAGGCTTTTGCGAGCTCGTCACGCATTTGGCGGATGATTGTATTGTAACGGTTAGGATCAGAATCCAAGCCTTTACCAAACAAGCCAGAGCCAGAAACAAAGGTATCACAACCGGCTTCAGCGATTTCACGGATATTTTCCGCTTTCACACCACCGTCGATTTCTAAACGTATGTCATAGCCTGACTCATTAATCAGTTTACGCACCGCACGTAATTTGTTCAGCGCCTGAGGGATAAAGCTTTGACCACCAAACCCTGGGTTAACTGACATAATCAGAATCATGTCAATTTTATCCATCACATATTCTAAGTGGCTTAATGAAGTCGCTGGATTGAACACCAAACCCGCCTTACAGCCGCAATCTTTAATTAAGCCTAAGCTACGGTCAATATGTTCTGATGCTTCTGGGTGGAAAGTAATATAGTTAGCGCCTGCTTTAGCGAAATCAGGAATAACGCGATCCACTGGCTTAACCATCAAATGCACATCAATCGGTTGCTCTAGACCGTTTTTAGTCATGTAGTTTTTGAGGCTGTCACACACCAATGGGCCGATGGTTAGGTTAGGCACATAATGGTTGTCCATCACGTCAAAGTGTACAATATCGGCACCAGACAACAAAACATCCTTGACATCGTCACCCAAACGGGCAAAATCTGCAGATAGAATTGAGGGGGCGATCCAATTTGGATGTTTCATAATGTCTGTCTCCTAAAAAGTAAATCAAATTTCTAGCATTTTACCAAAAAATGCCACATGATGGGGTCTGTTAGCAAAAGCCTTTTCATGTTTTAACCAGAGACGCTCTAACAAGAGCCTAAAAAGGAAGTTTATGGATCCGCGCGAAACCAGTGAAATGCCGAATCAAAGCTCACATCAAAGCCCCGAAATGCGCATTCTACACCCCATTTTTCATGTTGTTGAAATTATTGGTTTGGTGATTATTGCCATTATCACCATTATTGCCGGCATTCAAGAAATTCAAGTAATGATTGAGCGTCAAGCGGTCACCCTATCCGACTTGTTGATGATGTTTATTTATCTCGAAATTTTAGCCATGGTAATTATTTATTTAGAATCGGGACGTTTGCCCATCCGCATTCCACTATATATTGCCATTGTTGCCCTAGCGCGCTATATGATTTTGGATATGAAAGACATGAGCGAGTGGAAAATTTTGGGCATTTCGGTGGCGATTGTCGTGCTTGCCGCAGCGGTCTTAATTTTACGTTATGGTCACACCAAATACCCCTATGCTTTCGGCGATGGTCGCCGTGGCAAGCGTTCATTTGATACGCGTCAATCTTCAGAAAATCACATAAAGGAATCTTAATGAAAGCCCTGCATGAAAGTCAGCTAAGCCGTTTTAAACTCATTCATCAGGGTAAGGTGCGTGATATTTACGATTTAGACGCTCAACACCTGCTGATTGTCACAACTGATCGCATCTCCGCTTTTGATGTCGTTATGCCAACACCAGTGCCGAGCAAAGGTGAATTGCTCTCGCGCATGACCCGCTTTTGGATGCGCAAAACCGAACACATTCTTCCCAATCAACTCACCAATATTCAGCCTGCCGATGTGTTAACAGCAGAAGAGTTAGCTGAAGTCGGCGATCGTGTCATGGTGGTGCGCAAATTCAAACCTCTGCCTGTGGAAGCCATTGTACGCGGCTATTTAGTCGGTTCTGGTTGGAAAGACTATCAGCAAATGGGGACGGTATGTGGTCATCAGTTACCCGCTGGCTTAGCACAAGCAGCAAAACTACCGCAACCGATTTTCACACCATCAACTAAAGCTGCCGTGGGTGATCATGATAAGAATATCTCGCGTGAGCAACTTGTGAAAATCATGGGCGAAGATAAAACCGCACAAGTCGAAAAACTCGCCCTAGCGATTTACCAATTCGCCGCCGATTATGCCTTATCGCGAGGCATCATTATCGCCGACACCAAATTTGAGTTTGGTGAAGATGAGCATGGCGTTATTCACCTCATTGATGAAGTACTGACACCAGATTCTTCTCGTTTCTGGCCAGCCGATCAATACCAAGTCGGTAGCAATCCGCCCAGTTTTGACAAGCAATACATCCGTGACTACTTGGAAACCTTAGACTGGGCAAAAAAAGCACCAGGACCAGTGTTACCCGATGATGTGATTGCTAATACACTGGTTAAATATCAAGAAGCGGAACGCTTACTAACGGATTAATTGGATGAAAGGAATTTTCATTACCGGCACCGATACCGATGTCGGCAAAACCTATGTCACCAGCCTACTCGCTCGTCAACTGAAAGAAGCAGGTTATGGTGTGTCAGCACGCAAACCCGTTGCCAGTGGCTGTTCGCATGGCTGTACCGATGCGGAAATATTAGCCCAAGCAACGGGTGAAGACTGCCATGTCGTTTGCCCTTATCGCTTTGCGCCAGCCATTTCACCCGAAAGAGCCATACGTTTAGCAGGACAACACATTTCATTGACCGATTGCCTGCGTGCCTCTAGCAACAGCGCTGCTTTTACCTTGGTAGAGGGCGCGGGTGGCTGGCTGAGTCCACTGTGTTCAGATGGTGACAATGCCGATCTGGCTCATGCCTTAGCGCAACCCGTGCTGTTGGTAGCCAGCAATCGTTTGGGTTGCATCAATCAAACCCGACTCACCTTGCAAGCCATTCAGCAACGTGGACTTACCTGCATTGCCATAGTGTTGAATGACCCTCAGCATCATGCAGATGCTGAAAACTTGATTGATTTACAAGCTAGAGTGAATGTGCAGGTTTTTCCATTAGGGTTTCAGGCAAGCCAACTTCCTACCGAACTCTTATCTCTACTGAGTTTTTCCTATTAAAGCCAATATGACGCCTCTTGCGATTTTAATCTTTTTTCCTTAGACTCTACTTAAACATAAAGGAATCTCTTATGGGCAGTATTGCATTTGATAGTTTAGAATTTGTCGAAACGCTCACAAAAGCTGGTGTGCCTGAAGCTCAAGCGAAAGCAATCAACAGCCCCTTTAAGCAACTTACGGAAAGCAAAGACTTAGCAACTAAACAGGACTTAGCGGTATTAGAAGAGCGAATGCCCACCAATCTCTACAAAGCTATGCTGATTCAGGTATTTGCCATCGCTGGTTTAATTATCGCCGTTATCAAGTTCATGAATTAGTCGCCCCTGAACAACACCACTTTTCCACATACTCAACTTTCATGACTTTTAAGCACTGAAATTGGGTGTTGATGTGAAACATAACATCGTCAGAAAATAGTGCCAAAAATTCCTCAGGAAGTTGAGGATCAGGCGTAGATTGTGACCTGCTGCACAGAGTAAGGCAAACATGGCATCACCAAGTTGTCCTTTGAGGGTGCAACGATCCAGTCTGCCTTCTGTTTTCATGTGACCTATCGTTGGCTCAATAGCGCTTCGTCGTTTGAGTTTGCGTTTTAGACTTTTGGTCATATTGCGCTTTTTTCCGCTGATGTAAACGTCACAATCGGTAACTGAGTGACCTCGGTAGCCTTTATCGACAAACACGCGCTCTGTTTTAGTGTTGGTTAGAATTGCTTTTTGTTCGAGTGTTTCTGTGAGTGTATGACCATCATAAGGATTGCCTGGCATGGTGCGCACACCAATCACTAGCCCTTCTTTGTGGGTGGTGACGACACTGGCTTTGACACCAAATTCATAAGGGTTTCTGCTTTTGCCTTTACTAATGCATTCCACTTCGGGGGCTTGTAGGCTGTAGAGTTTGTTTTTATCTTTAGGTTTTTGGGTGATTAGGCGCTTTGCCATCTCAAGTTCATGTTTGAGGGTATCGGTTAGTTCACCTGCTTTGCGCTCTATGTCTCTGACTACCCGTCCTAACCAAGTACGTTGAGTTTTTAAGCTTTTTCTCATGCGTGCATATTGCTTGGCGTGGGCATAGCGTCCTGTTTAAATGGCTTGTCTTGGTGCCACTCGGTTGTAGTTCTGGCGCAGGTTAATGTCTTCTTTTTGAGCGAGTTTGACCAGGCGGTAACGTGATTTTTCTAGTAACTTAGAGTCGATGGGATGCGTAATGGCTTTTTCCATCACCGTGGTATCGACAATCACTTCTGTAAAGGATTGAGGTTTAACCAGATCAACACTCACCGCCGCTTCAATACTTTTAAGCAGCATTTCTTCCATGCCTGCTTCACCAACCCGTTTACGCCAGCGCACCAATGAACTGGGGTCAATCGGCAGTTGATGTTCAAAGTAAATGCGACCACAGAAGTGCTGATAATAGGGTGATTGTAAGAACATGGTCAGAACCGTTTCATCACTATGACCATACATGTGTTGCAAGTAAAACAACCCAGCAATTAATCTTGGTGAAGTGGCTGGCCTTCCTGTGGTTGAGGTGAAAAAGGCTGACCACTCACGTTCAAAATAACCCCAATCAACCACGCGCTCTAACAGCACCAATTCATGTTGCGGATTGATGATGTCGACTAACAGCGGACGAAACATGTCTCTATTACCGGGAATTTCGGGTGTTTTTGGCTTCATAGTGGACTGAGAATTTGCAAGAAATTAAATGCTATTATCGCATTTCTTGCAAATCTAAACCAGCTTAAAGCAGATAATTTAATGATGAATCAGTGGGTTAAGGATTGTTCAGGGGCGACGAATTAATCCCTGCGCGTTACTCAGTGCCATCCCCTCACCCCACAAACTTCACAACGGCAATCACAAGCCCTGCGATAGCGAAAGTTTGCAGTAGCATCGCTCTAAGGAGTTCGCTTTTCAGCTCCGCCATTTCTTGACGGATTTTAGATTCTGATATGGAAATATCTTGCTTGGTCGCAAGTTCTTTAGACTCGGTGATCTGTTTAAAGGCGTTGCCAATGGCTTTGGCTTCTGCCTTTGCTTGCGCTTCTGGTACGCCTGCCTTGGTTAGTGTTTCAACAAATTCTAAACTGTCAAAGGTAATGGTGCTCATGGTGCGCCGACTCTAAATAGATTGCAATATCTATCATATTAAATGAGTCGGCAGTGAACATCAAGTTGTCATCAGTTAAGGTTTACTCCTTACAACGGCATCAACCGCAATTTTATGGCGTAAAGTATATTTCAGCTTTGCTTTTAATTTTGGCGATAACTGCTCAACGTCTTTATGTGCTCAGCGTGTAAACCGAATTTGATAAATGACACACGCCATTATTGAGCTTCACCAAAGACAACATCAAACGATACTGTATCACCGCTATCAACTTCAGACACTGACAATTCAAATTGTGTCTTATAATTGGGTTGAGAAAGCAAATAGAGTGTTTCTTACAAACTCTCATATTCATCAGCAGAAATAATCACCGATTTGCCTGCTTTATGTTGTATTTCAAATAACTCATGTTGCAAGGTTGATTGTTTCAGCAAGTCAAAAAAGGACTTTCGCGCGTCGGTAGCAGTCAGGCTAATCATTTTTTACCCTCTTTTATAGTTGTACTTAATAGTGTACCACAAACATACATACGGTGCTTTCAATCGCAAGAGAACAACGTCTTAATCACACCTCACCAAACACCTTCTGCCAGATGACCATCACTTGCGCTCGATAAGCAGTGACTTGCTCAATGGGAACAGCTTCCAGCTTTTTCTCTGCTAAAGCATATTGATGCCCTAAATGACGATAAAAGCGATAAGCGTTCATTAACCCCGCTCCTGTGTCGGCATCCAACACGCCCACTTCCACTAGCCCTTCAACTTGACGAATATTGTCACTGTAGCGCACCACATTCGGGAATTGATGCGCGTGCAACAACACCCAATACTGCACCAAAAATTCAATATCAATCATGCCGCCAGCGCCTTGTTTAATATCCATACTCTCGGCAGTGGACTTATCCAAATGAGCACGCATTTTTAAGCGCATTGACAACACCGCCTCTTTCAGCGTCGCTTCATCACGCGCTTGCGTTAAGAAAGCCAAGCGTTCTTGCTCAAAATCACCCATCAGTGTCGCATTACCCGCAATGGCACGCGTGCGAATCAACGCCTGATGCTCCCATATCCACGCCTGCTCACGCTCGTAACGGAAAAAACTCGCCAACGTTGGCACCAAGGCGCCCGAAGCACCATGAGGTCGTAATTGCATATCGACCTCGTACGCAATACCCGACATCACATTCGTTGATAGCAGACTGGAAAGTTTTTGTCCCAAACGCGCCATCAGCACCGTATTATCTAAGGGACGAACCCCATTCGTCATCGCTTGTGGATCTAAGGTAGAATCCGACAAATAGACCATATCCAAGTCCGATCCGTAACCCAACTCCAACCCACCCAGCTTACCGAAACCGACCACAATCATTGGAATATCTTCGGAGCGCATTCCTGCAGGCAATCCGTGCTTAGCAACTAACACTTGCCAAGCCCGTTGCAAGGCTTGCTCAACGATGGTTTCCGCGATCCAAGTTAAATAATCGCTCACTTTCATTAATGGTAGTTTACCCATTAAATCAGAAGCGGCAACACGGAAGACTTGCGCGTGCTTAAAGCGACGCAACACTTCCATAAAGCGCTCTTCATCGTCCACATCCACACACTGATGCGCTAACTCTTCTTGTAATGCCGCTTTAGACAAGGGCGCATACAACTGTCTCTCATCTAACAACTGATCTAATAACGCAGGTTGTTCCACCAAATAACGTGTTAGCCAAGGACTAGCTGCACACAACTGCACTAACTGAGCTCGCGCCGTCTGACTTTCGCGCAACAACACCAAGTAAGCACTACGATTCAGCACCGCTTGAATCACCGACAACACCCGCTTCAAAGCTTCACTATCAGGCGCATGAGCCGCTAACTCCGCCAGAATAAGCGGCACAACAGCAGTGAGTCGGTCACGCGCATCATTACTCAACACCGCCACTTTACGGCTTTGCGTTATATCCGTTAACAGCGTGCGCCATTCTGCTTCGGCAGCAATGGGTTGCGGAAAAGGAGCCACTTCTGGTGCTTGCCATACTGACAACCACCCTGTCTGCTCATCGACGGGTTCAACACCCAATACCGCCTCAAACTGTTGCGACACCCAACAACGATGTTGATTTAATCGCGTCATAAATGCATCGACAGTGTCAAACTGCATGGATTCAGCTAAGAGTTGCAAACGCTCCGAATCAGTAGGCAACAAATGCGTTTGTTGATCGGCCCACATTTGCAATCGATTTTCCACGGCACGCAAAAAGAGATAAGCGGTTTTCAATCGCTCCATCTCATCAACCGCCAAATACTGACGCTCAGCTAAGGTTTGCAACATAGGTAATAACGAACGTCCTCGTAGTCGCGCATCTTGTCCACCATGCACCAACTGAAAGGCTTGCACAATAAATTCCACTTCCCGAATGCCGCCGTCACCTAGCTTAACGTCTCTATCCGCCCCTTTCTTCAGTACATCCAACGCAATCATCCGTTTCAAATCACGCAAAGAAGACAACATAGTGAAATCGACATAACGACGATAAATAAAGGGACGCATCATGCTTTCCAGCTCAGCAATATCTTCGGGCTTGCCCGTCATGGCACGCGCCTTAATCATGGCATAACGCTCCCAAGGACGACCATGCAACTGATAATACTGTTCAAAAGCATCAAAACTATGTACCAGCTGACCCGAACTGCCAAAAGGCCGGAGCATCATATCGACACGGAAAACAAAACCATCCGCCGTCGTATTGTTCAACAACTGATTGACTTGCTGACCGACCTTGGTAAAAAACTCGTCGTTGCTGATGGACTTGGTCTCACTGTTGGTAAAGCCTTTTTCAGGAAAGACAAAAATCAAATCAATGTCAGATGAATAATTCAGCTCACGACCGCCCAACTTGCCCATACCTAAAATAATCAGCGTTTGCGCAGAACCCGACAACTCTCCGATGGGTTCACCCCATTTCGCCGTCTGTTGACGATAAGCCCAATCATAGGCCAAGCCAACCAACACATCACCCATCGCCGAGGCATCAGCTAAGGTTTCTTCAACACTGGCTAGGCCTGCTAAATCACGAACCGCCATACGCACCATTTGTTTGCGACGATACTGACGCAAGGCTTGCATCATCTGTTCATCGGTTTGCGCCCACGACAACGAATGCCGTGCTTGTTCACGCATTTGGTCTAACGGTAAAGAGGCGCTATCCGCTTCACAAAGCAAATCAGGATAGCGTTCCAATTGTTGACGCACAAATAAAGAAAAACGGCTGGCAATGTCGATAGCAGATTGAAGCATCATAGAGGAAGTTTTCCACGTTGATTGATACGCTCATTGTGCATTGAGTTGGTCATTTAGGCAAGCAAGCCACTTATTCGCTATAATAAAACCAATAACAATCCAAAGAGGCTAGGGTTATGCTCGAACGGTTACACAGCTTTCAACAACGCATCAATCAGGTATTAGAAACCACGATTGCCGAACGACGCCATACCATGCCAGAACGGCTGTTTGACGCCATCAATTATAGTGTACTCGATGCGGGTAAACGCTTACGCCCTGCCCTCACCTATGCAGTCGGCGAAGCGCTAGGCACACCGCTAAGTTTGCTGGATGCACCAGCCGCAGCGGTTGAGTTGATTCATTGTTACTCACTCGTGCATGATGATTTACCTGCCATGGACGATGATGATCTACGTCGCGGCAAGCCCACTACCCACATTGCTTTTGATGAAGCCACCGCTATTTTGGTGGGTGATGCGCTACAAGCCATGGCGTTTGATATCTTGTCACAAGCCAACGAATTAACCTGCGCTCAACGCTTAGAAATGATTCGCGTGTTATCAAGAGCCGCTGGTGCGAATGGGATGGTTGCCGGTCAAATGCGCGACATAATGGCAGAACAGACGCCTTTGACCATTGACGAATTACGCCGACTGCACCAACAAAAAACAGGCGCTTTGATTGAAACGGCGGTTAGCTTTGGCGGTCTTGCTTCCACTCAGGCGAATGAAGCTATTTTGCATGGTCTAGAACGATACGGCGCTCATTTAGGTTTGGCTTTCCAAATTCAAGATGATATTTTAGATGTTACCGAAACCAGCGTTCAACTTGGCAAACCTCAAGGATCGGACGAACGTAATGACAAAACGACTTTTGTCAGTTTATTGGGTTTGAACGATGCCAAAAATGAAGCGATCAAACATGTCAGCCTCGCTAAGAGCGTATTGCATGAATGTCAGTTACAATCCAGTCTACTCACCGACTTGTGTGACTATATCGTCGAACGCACGCATTAATGGTAAAATAGCCATATTAATTAATTGGAAATTTGGCTATGGCATTCACCCTGACAACTCAGCTCGAATTTGCTGCCGCCCATCGCTTACGTGGCTACGATGGTAATTGCGCGCGCCTGCACGGTCACAACTGGAAAGTCGAAATCAGTCTGACGGGATCGCAATTGAATGAGGTGGGCATGCTCATTGACTTCAAGGAAATTAAACGCACCGGTAAACAGATTTTAACTCAGCTGGATCATTACTACTTAAATGACATCCCTCCTTTTGATGCTGAGTTAAACCCAACGGCAGAAAATATCGCCTTTTATCTGTTTCAGCAGCTGGGCGAAGCGCTGAATAATGAACGCATTCGCGTCTCTGCCGTGACCGTATGGGAAAACGAGCGCAACAGCGCCACTTTTTCCAGTGACTAATTTAGCAAGCTGGCCCATTGAGGTCACAATTTCTGGGTATGGCTTGCTGGGACTCATTCTCGGCAGCTTTTTATCCATGCTCAGCTACCGACTCATTCAACATCTAGACAGTGACACACCAGCGCTCATAAGAGCCTTAGTGCTAGACCGCTCTCGTTGTCCACACTGCCAATCGGCTCTCTCCGTCAAACAGCTCATACCCTTATTCAGTTGGTGGCGTTATCATCGTGCGTCTCCCTGCTGTGGGCAGCCCATTTCATGGCGTTATCCCATCATAGAAATCGCTACCGCGATCATCACCGCCCTGACTGCCGCTCATTTTTTAACGTCCGATAGCAATGCGTTACTTGGACTGAGTTTGCAAGGCTGGGCAACGCTCGTCTTGAGTTGGACACTGATTACCATCACCATCACTGATATGGAACACCAACTCATTCCCGACCGACTGAGTTTGCCCTTACTCTGGTTAGGGCTCTTGCTGAATAGCAGTAACGATGGTTTAGTCGGCCTGAATGAAGCTGTCTGGGGCGCAGCATTAGGCTATGTCAGCCTGTGGTTATTGTTTCAAATCCATCGTGCTTTGACAGGCAAGGAAGGCATGGGTTATGGCGATTTTAAGCTAACCGCTGCGCTGGGTGCTTGGCTGGGCGCTTACGCACTCATACCCATTTTCATTATGGCGGGTCTGCTGGCGATTCTGGTCATGGGTAGTTTAATGCTGTGGAAAAGAAAAGAAAATCAGGCGTTCGCCTTTGGTCCTTGGTTGGCTATCGCAGGTTGGCTGGTGATGATGGGCTGGAGTCCCATCTAACGCGAGAAAAGGTGTAAAAAACACACCCCTAAAAAACTAGTCGAGGCGTTGCGCTTCTTTTTTGTCCGCATTGGGCGCTGCGACATACTGACCATCCATCAAACAAACTTCGACCATACGCAGCTCGTTCATACGACGAAAACCCATCACATAATCAAATAAACTTGGATTGCTTTCTTGTAAGTAAGAATCAATAATTAAACTACGCTCACCTTCAAACACTTCGGGATGCAAATAGTCAGAATAGACCAGACGGTGTTGTAATCCATATTCTGCATCTAAAGACGCGATACGATCAATCCAATCGGAAGGGCGAAACTTCTGACCCGCCTCAGTAATGCCTTGTATGACATATTTACAGTGTTTATTTCGTTGCATTGCCTGTTGAGCCAACTCAAAATTTTTTAAGATAATCTGATTATATCAGGACGGTTCTAAAAACCCAACGGGTCACCCTGTCGTCAGCTACTGCTATCCATCAGACTGGGGTCAGAAAAATGGTCAAAACCACGCTTTTTCGGCATTGCCAACAGCTTATCGGCATACCATAAACCAACACCCCCTTGCGTATCCGTAATCACGCCCACCTTAGTCAAAGGCAGGTTCAAGGCGATGGCAAGTTGTTCAATCGACTCCGCTTGCGCTGGGTCAGCGGTAAAAATCAGCTCATAGTCATCGCCACTGGTTAACGGCAAACAGGGATTACTCGTTTCATGCACCCACTGCAATACTGGCTCTGAAAAAGGAATCTTATTTATACTGCAGGTCGCGCCCAAGCGACCACTCGCTTTTAACAGATGCTCTAAATCGGCCAAAAAACCATCAGAAACATCCACTGCTGCGCTGGCAAGACCACGGAGCGCCTGACCCAAAGCGACACGCGGCTGTGGACGGTGTAGTCTTTCAGCAACCTGTGCTAAGGGCTGCTCATGCCGATAGAGCTGAGCTAGCGCCAGCCCAGCATCACCGATCGAACCCGACACCCAAATCTCATCACCCTGCCGAGCGCCAGCACGCTGAATGGCTTGCCCAGTGGGAATAACACCCATTAAAGTGACACTCACCGTTAAGCGATCGCTGCGTGTTGTGTCGCCACCTATCAGCGCTACGCCATATTCAGACGCCAGCGATTGCCAGCCTTGCATAAAACGCGCCAACCAAGCAGTGTCTGCCATAGCCTCTGGCAAAGACAAAGCGAGTAACGCCCAACGAGGTTCCGCGCCCATCGCGGCCAAATCCGACAAATTAACTGCTAGTGACTTCCATGCCACATCTTCTGGCGCACAGCCAGCAAAGAAGTGATGATTCTCAACCAAGGTATCCAGCGCAACGACAATCGAATGACCATCAGGTGCTTGTACCACCGCAGCATCATCACCAATACCCAAACACACATCATCACGCACGCCCGCACAAGGCGCAATTTGCTGATAAATCAACTCAAACTCAGTAGCAATCGACATGAAAGACTAAGGATAACCTCTAAAAATTCAATGGCTAGGAAGTCTGAAGGAAGGGGTGACTAAAAATAGCAGTGAGCACATTAATAAAACCCCGTCCTTCAGCTAAAAAATTACATTGGGAGCTCTAAAAACCAGCGAAGCGAGGCTTTTAGAGCTTCCCTAGGCTTTTGCTTCTTCGGGACGTAGGGTTTGTGCCAACTTATCAAGTACACCATTAACGTAGGCATGCCCGCCCTCTGCACCAAAGGCTTTCGCCAACTCAACGGCCTCGTTAATGACAACACGATAAGGCGTTTCTGGCATCAAACTCAATTCACAAACCCCCAAGCGCAATGCCGATAACTCAACCGGATTCAACTGTGCGATAGGTCTGTCCAAAGCCGTCTCGATAGTACGATCGATCGTCTCTAAATTCGATAGCACACCCTGTAATAATCCCGAAAAGAACGGTTTGCTACCGACTTGAATGGCTGCATCGGTCAAAAACTGTTGCTCAATTTCAACCAAACTACTCGGGTTCATTTGCCACTGGTAGAGCGCTTGCAACACCGCACGACGCGCTTGTGTACGTACAGGCAGTCCTTTTCTTGCCTCAGTCATTTTCGGCTTGCTGTCACCAACGGCAGGGTTCATTTCGCTCATGCATTCGCCTCAATCACTTTCATTAACTGCGCCATTTCAATCGCCGTTACCGCCGCTTCAAAACCTTTGTTGCCCGCTTTAGTACCAGCACGCTCAATGGCTTGCTCAATGCTATCAACCGTTAAGATACCAAAAGAAACCGGCATACTGAAATCCAACATCGCTTGTGCCAAGCCTTTGGTTGCTTCATTAGCCACAAAGTCAAAATGCGGGGTATGCCCACGAATCACCGCGCCCAAAGCAATAATGGCATCATATTTGCCACTTTGCGCCAAGCGTTGCACGGCTAACGGAATTTCAAAAGCACCTGGCACACGCGCCACTACCACAGTATCAAGGCTACCACCATGACGCACAATCGCATCCTTAGCGCCCGACTCTAATGCTTCGACAACAAAACTATTAAAACGTCCCACCACCAAAGCAAACTTTAAGCCTTGAGCGTTCAACATGCCTTCTAAATTTTTCATTGTATATCCCTTATTTTTCCTATCCTAAAACCTTCATAATCAGCTACCACTATTAGGGTGAGCAATAGGTTTTATTGTTTCTCGACAAATTCAGTCACTTCCAATCCAAATCCCGTAAGCGCAGACAACTGCCACGGCGTACCAATAATACGCAGTTGTTGTAACCCCAAATCGGATAAGATTTGCGCACCCAACCCATAGGTTTTCACATCATCATCCATCGGTTCAGACGCTACCGCTAAATGACGGTCTTGATGTTGCATCGCTTGAATACGCTCCAACAGTACACGACTATCGGCATCTTTACGCAGCACCACAATCACACCCTTACCTTCTTTGGCAATCTGTGACATGGCTGCACGCAAGGTCCAACCGCACTCAGGGCGAGTTGAGGCAAACAAATCACAAATACTGTCCTGCATATGCACGCGCACAAGTGTAGGTGACCCATCTAACTGACCCATGCTCAAGGCGAAATGCACGCGTTGGTCCAACAAGTCTTGATAAGCGGTGAGCTTAAATTCGCCAAACTCAGTGGGTAGTCTACATTCAGTGACACGTTCAATATTTTTTTCGTGTTGCGAGCGATAACGAATCAAATCAGCGATGGTACCGATTTTGATGCCATGCTCAGCGGCAAAAACTTCCAACTCTGGACGACGCGCCATAGTGCCGTCTTCATTCATGATTTCGACGATGACAGAAGCAGGCGTCAGCCCAGCTAAACGACCCAAATCACAACCCGCTTCGGTATGACCTGCCCGCGTTAACACGCCACCACGACGCGCCATTAACGGAAACACATGACCTGGCATGGTAATATCGCTCGGTTTCGCATCAGCCGCTACCGCTGTGCGAATGGTATGGGCGCGATCGGCTGCAGAAATACCCGTTGTCACACCCTGTGCCGCTTCAATCGACATGGTAAACGCCGTTTCTTGATGGTCGGTACTACCGCGCACCATCAGCGGTAGGTTAAGCTGCTGACAGCGTTCTTTGGTCAGCGTTAAACAAATCAAACCCCGACCATAACGTGCCATAAAGTTAATATCTTCAGGGCGAACCAAATCGGCTGCCATGATTAAATCACCTTCGTTTTCACGATCTTCGTCATCCATCAGAATGATCATTTTGCCCGCGCGATAATCCGCCAATATCTCTTCTATGGTATTCAGTTCCACAACACTATCCTTTTTATCGTTTTATGCTTGGTGACTATTGTCGCATGAAATGCAGCGATTTGCGCCATCAAGCCGCTACCCACACCTCAAAATAGGTGCAATAACGCCTTTACTTCCAGAAACCATGCTCTGCTAAAAAACTGGGCGTTAAACTACTTTGCTGTGATTTAACCGACTGCCCTATCAGCAAACGCTCCAAGTAACGAGCGATGACATCGACTTCTAAATTGACAATCGAGCCGACACGTAACTCACCTAAATTGGTTTCTTGCAAGGTATGCGGCACCAGATTAACGGTAAAACTACCATCACTCACTTCATTAACGGTTAAAGATACACCATTAATGGTAATAGACCCCTTATGTGCGACGTAATGCGCAACTTCCTTCGGCATGGCAAATTCATAACGCCAAGAAGCACCATCGGCAAAAATACTCATCACCCGACCCACCGCATCAACGTGACCGCTCACCATATGACCACCTAAGCGATCTGCCAAGCGCAAGGCTTTTTCTAAATTGACAAACGACCCCACCGACAACTGCTTAAACGCCGATACATTCAGTGTTTCATTAGAAACATCGGCGACAAAGCTGTTCGTCGTCATCGACACCACGGTTAAGCAAACACCATTCACCGCAATCGAATCGCCTAAAGCAACATCCGACATATCCAGCTTGCCAACCGCCAAAGTGAGCTTCCAGTCACCACTAGCATTGGGTGCAATCGCACTGACTTTGCCCACCGATTGAATAATACCTGTAAACATGGTTAGTTCCTTTAATTAACAGCCGCAGGCGGCAACCAACGCGACCGCAGATCTTCACCAATCAGGCGTTGCTCAAGCAAACGCCAACGCGGAACCTGTTGCATCGAACCGAACAGCGGCATACCTGCCAATGCCGAGCGTGCTTCGCCCATCATAGCCCCAGAAGTATACCACCACAATTCATCAACGACTCCAGCATAAATCGCACTGGCTGTTAAACCAGCACCTGCTTCGATGAGCACATCATTAACAGAAAACCGAGACGCCAATAACTTCATCACATCAACTAAGTTCAAACGCCCCGACGCATCCACAGCAACTGACAAAACGCGAATCCCCTGTTGACTCAATGCATCAACTTTTTCAGCTTGTTGCGCCAGCGCTTGTTCTGACGTGAGAATCAGCACATCCCCGTTAACTCGAAACAACTGGGCTTCAAGGGGACAACGCAACTGAGTATCTAAAATCACCCTTAAAGGTTGAAAAGATTCAAAACCCGCCAAACGGACATTCAAGCTCGGATTGTCGGTCAATAGCGTACCGATACCGGTGACAATCGCTCCCGATCGCGATCTCAGTTGTTGCACATCGGCACGAGCCGCCTCACTGGTAATCCACTGACTTTGACCGTTGAGCAGTGCCGTTTTGCCATCTAAGCTGACACCGACTTTGGCGCGCACAAACGGAAGTCCGCGCTCCATGCGCGATAGAAAACCAACATTCAGCGCACGCACGGAAGTTTCCATTAAACCAACATCAACTTGAATGTCTGCAGCGCGCAAGCGCGCAATACCTGAGCCAGCAACTAACGGATTCGGGTCTTGCATCGCCACCACCACCCGCACCACTCCAGCAGCCGTTAAGGCATCGCAACAAGGCGGTGTACGACCATGATGACTACAGGGTTCAAGCGTCACATAAGCCGTTGCGCCGCGCGCATGATCACCCGCCATACGCAGGGCATGGACTTCGGCATGGGGTGTACCAGCACGGATATGCCAGCCCTCACCAACGACTTGATTGGCTTTAACAATCACACACCCTACAGCAGGATTGGGTCTAACCGTAAGTTGACCTCGTTCTGCCAAACGAATGGCCTGCGCCATATAAAGCGCATCTTGTGCCGTAAAGGAATTAAGATAAGACAAGGCTCAACGACCCGATAATGATTTTGCGTAAAGTCAGGTTTTTGCCGCTGTGCCATCGAGCAAACGCAAAATTTCCGTTTGAAACGCTTGCACATCTTGAAAACTGCGATACACGGAGGCATAACGCACATAAGCCACCTGATCCAAGCCTTTTAACTCTTGCATCACCCACTCACCCACTTGACTAGCCGGTAATTCACGCACACCCTCAGCCATCACCTTATGACGAATACGCATCACCGCATCTTCAATGGCATCTGCATCAACAGGACGCTTCTCTAAAGCGCGCATCATACCCGCACGAATTTTGGCATCATCGTAACGTTCACGATTACCGTCACGCTTAATGACACGCGGCAAGGCGACCTCAATCACTTCATAGGTAGTAAAACGCTCATTACACTTGTGACACTCACGGCGACGACGCACTTGTGCGCCATCAACCGCCAAGCGAGAGTCGATGACTTTGGTGTCGGAGGCACCGCAAAAAGGACAATTCATATTTAAAACCTATTCTGCTGTTACATTAGTTTGTTGTCGCAGTGCTCGAAGTAGTCATGTACCTTGTGTACACTCCTACTTCAGTGCGCTGCTCCGCCGCGTACTGAAACAGCTCAACACGGTTTGTAAAAACTGCATGAATCGCTTGTTTCATCAGCAAATTTTGCGCCAGACGTCCGCGCAACAGATTTTAAGCGTAAACAGGAAGGCGCGCGCACACTGCAACCACTTTGGCAATTACCGCATCACGCACTTGTGCTTCATTGTCTTTGCCGATGCTGTCTAACACATCACACATCCAACCTGCCAACTCAGTACATTCGACTTCAGTAAAACCGCGCGAGGTAACTGCCGGCGTACCAATACGAATACCGCTGGTAACAAAGGGCGATTGAGGGTCATTTGGTACGGCATTTTTATTGATGGTAATGTGCGCTGCCCCCAAAGCCGCATCGGCTTGCTTGCCAGTTAAGCCTTGCGCCACCAAATCGACCAAGAATAAGTGATTATCGGTACCACCAGAAACGACCTTGTAACCACGATCCATAAATACTTTAGCCATGGCTTGCGCATTTTTAATCACTTGTGCAGCGTAAACTTTGAATTCTGGCTCCAGAGCCTCTTTAAAGGCAATCGCTTTAGCCGCAATCACGTGCATGAGCGGACCGCCTTGCGTACCTGGAAACACGCGAGAGGCAACCGCTTTTTCAATCGCTTCATTGGCTT
This sequence comes from uncultured Francisella sp., assembly GCA_964646525.1. GTDB lineage: Bacteria > Pseudomonadota > Gammaproteobacteria > Thiomicrospirales > Thiomicrospiraceae. The sequence goes on from CAZYER010000002.1 coordinate 43,666, forward strand.
TACCTAAAATCAGACCACCGCGTGGACCGCGTAGCGTTTTATGCGTGGTAGTGGTAACCACATCGGCAAAAGGCAAGGGATTCGGATAAAGACCTGCTGCTACCAAACCTGCCACGTGGGCCATGTCAACGAACAAATAAGCACCCACTTCATCGGCAATAGCGCGGAAAGCAGCCCAGTCCATCGTTTTAGAGTAAGCCGAAAAACCAGCAATAATCATTTTTGCTTTATGCTCTAGCGCCAGTTTGCGCACTTCATCCATTTGTACAATGCCGTTGTCATCAACGCCATACTGTACCGAGTTGTAAATTTTTCCGGAAAAGTTAACCTTAGCACCGTGCGTTAAGTGGCCACCATGCGCCAAGCTCATACCCAAAACGGTATCACCCGGATTCAATAAAGCCTGAAACACAGCGCCATTGGCTTGTGAACCTGAGTGAGGTTGTACGTTGGCCCAATCTGCGCCAAACAATTCTTTAGCGCGATCAATCGCTACCTGCTCGGCAACGTCCACATACTCACAACCACCATAGTAACGCTTACCTGGATAACCTTCGGCATACTTATTGGTGAGCACGCTACCTTGAGCTTCCATAACACGAGGACTGGTATAGTTTTCAGAAGCAATCAGTTCAATATGATCTTCCTGACGTTGCGCTTCATCGCTGATAGCACGCGCAATCACATCATCATAGCCAGCAATAGTCATTGATTTGGTAAACATGACAAGTCCTCGGTAAAAAAATTAAATAAGTACCGCTATTGTACCAGCAAACAAAAAACAGCCCAATATGTTGGGGAAAAGATTTTACGAATGCGGCGCTGATCGTACATTCCATGTTCCCCACAAACCAAAAAAGCGACCCTTTCGGATCGCTTTTTCGGCAATTTCACATTGAATACTGTATTGCCACGGTAAGCAATCAGTGCGGAAAAAACAGCTTCATAAAAATTGCACCCACACCCGCAAACATACCAGCCATTAAAAACATCATGATTTTCAAATCGGCTTTTACACTCGTTATGTCTTGCTTGATGGGCATCAGCTCAGCGTGTAAATCACTTTTAGTCACCAAAGATGAATCTGCCAAGGCTTTTTGACTATTGACAATCGCTTCAGCTTGGTTTTCGGGAAAACCTGCACTAATCAATGCTTTAATATGCTCATGCGTATCAAAAGTAATAACAGCCATTATTTTTACTCCAAGGGCATATAAGTGCATTATACCACAAACCAAAAAAGCGACTCTTTAGGATCGCTTTTTCGCAGTTTTAGATTGAATACTGGACTGCTTGAGTTTTCCAGTAATCTTCTACGTCAATGAGGTAGTCATGAAAAGGCTAGGTAAGATGCTGTATGAGGATGGGGATGAGTTGCGGGGGAAATGGGTGTATTGGATCGCGGCGAGGATTGAGCTAAAGACGGCTAAACATGGGGGTTTATCGTTGAATATGAGGGTTTTCGCTGTTGCGTGACTACGCACAACCAAAATACCGACAGAAATCATTTTGAATACGTTTTAGATAAGCATCATTCAGTTGACCGTACTTTTTAACAATAATGCGTTTAGATACAACCATTGTTTTTCTTACCATAACCTTAGATGTTCTAGGAATAGCGCCCTGCTTGAAGCTGCTCGGACCAATCAAGTGCTCATCTGAGTGAAGATTATCTATTTGGCTGCTAATTGGAAGGGCAATAAAGTCATCATAGGGTAAATTATCTTTAAAAACAATGACAGGGCGTTTTTTACTGCTCTGTAAATCTGCAAAGAAAAACTCACACAACACAACATCGCCAACCATTAATTCCATACGGCATCCTCCTCTGAGCTTAACCATTCTTGGATATTCGATGCACTATGATTAGAAAACGCAATGGTTTCACACTGGTCAGCAGACAGTAACTTGCTTTGATTCATATCAGATGAATCGTCTAGTACTAAAAAAATAGCTTCTACACGTTTATTTGCAGGTAGTATCGGCAAATGAACCAAATGTCCCACACTATCCGTATTTAATACGACACGTTCAGCATACATAACCCAACTCTCCTAAAATAACTTCTTAGCAATATATTACCACAAACCAAAAAAGCGACCCTTTCGGATCGCTTTTTCGCAATTTCACATTGAATACCGCGTTGCCACAGCAAGCAATTAGTGTGGGAAAAACAGCTTCATAAAAATTGCACCCACACCAGCCACCAGCAAAGCAAGAGTGTACTTAATTGGCATCAACTCAGCATGCAAATCAGCTTTAGTTACTAACGACGAATCCGTCAAAGCCTTTTGACTATTCACAATAGCTTCTGCTTGGTTTTCGGGTAACCCATCACTCTTGATGCCATTTATGCCAAAAAATAACCCCAAGACCAATCAACAACATAGCTACAGAAACTAGCAACACGGTGATATCCGTTGTATTAATGTTTTCCATCATCTTTGCTTCTTAGAGCTAATATAAAGGTGAACTCCTAACAACTATGGGATACGAGACAACTCAATCAGCATTTTTGCCATCAACGCAAAACCACTTGCCGATAATGCGATAGACAAGCCGATCATCCATTTCACTAATTTTAATTCTGTCTCATTTTTAACGGCCAAATCTCGGACAGCTTGCGAAACAGACAACACATCAGACCTTGTTGCTAAAGATAGGTCAAGTGCTTCAGACATTGCTTCTTTTTGCGCTAAAGCCAACCCCTCTGCTTGCTTACGATCAAAGCCTGCTTGTTCTAGCGTACTCACGAAATGTAAGGTATCAAATGTAATTGTGCTCACAAAAAACCTCCTTAAAACAACCCTGATCGATTATACCACAAACCAAAAAAGCGACCCTTTCGGATCGCTTTTTCGCAATTTCACATTGAATACCGCGTTGCCACAGCAAGCAATTAGTGTGGGAAAAACAGCTTCATAAAAATTGCACCCACACCAGCCACCAGCAAAGCAAGAGTGTACTTAATTGGCATCAACTCAGCATGCAAATCAGCTTTAGTTACTAACGATGAGTCAGCCAAGGCTTTTTGACTATTAACAATCACTTCATCTTGGTTTTCTGGCAGACCTACCACACTAAACATGCCGCACTGAAGCATCAACCGACGACTTACTATGCTTGTGATGACGCTTAGACCAAACCATAAAGGCAACAACAGACCAAGCACCACCGACAACAATCAGTAACGATAAAATGAAACCAACTTCTGTACTCATAACTTAATCATCCTCTAGGTTATCAGCAATAAAGGCCGAAAGCTGTAATGCAAACCAAGCTAGAGCAGCCAACAGTAGATAAATTGGGTCTGATTGCTTGAAGTATATCAAACCAGCAAAGGCTGTAACACCCCACGAAGCCCTTCTTAGCTCAACAGCAAAGTTTTTTGCTGCTTGTGCATTAAATACAAATTTTGCCATTGTCATTCCTAATCAATTTGGTCAATTGCATTATACCACAAACCAAAAAAGCGACCCTTTCGGATCGCTTTTTCGCAGTTTCAAATTGAATACCGTGTTGCCACGGCAAGCAATTAGAATCTGTGGATTACACCAACAGAGAATGCACTGTTGTCTTTACCATCAGCAACAGCAGATACGTTGTCACCAACACCAGAGTTATTCATTGATGTAGTGTAAGCAGCAGCAGCGCCTTTGTTATTAACCATTGCGTAGTTTAGGTAAGCAGTGGTTTTTTTGCTCATTGCGTGGTCATAACCAACGGTGATCATGTCTGCATTGTTTTTCTGAGCAGCAGTGTTGCCAGAGTTTTCAGCAATGTAGTATTGACCTTTAATAGTACCAGCAGCAGTTACTTTGTAAGAAGCACCCAAACCATAGCTGTTCATTGCACGCGTGTTAGCAGCGCTAAAATCAGCTGTTTGGTACAAAGCAACAACTTTCAACGCACCCATAGTGTACTCTGCACCCAAACGAGTCGCTGCAAAGTTGTTATTCGCACTCACATTGTCAGCAGCAATGTGACCTAAGCTAACACCAAAATCCTTAGCTTTGTAGTCAAGCGATGCGGACCATGCATTTTGCTTGTTAGCCGTATTGCTAAACGGCTCATTAGTTGCAGTGTCATCAACACCACCACCAGGAACATAAGCAACCAAAGCAGAAAAACCATTAAGAGTAGGAGATTGGTAAGCAATTACGTTGTTATGACGACCATCTATCGCACGACCAATAGCGCCGTTACCGTTAGTAATGTTACGGCTGTTACCCACTTGGTCACCAAACAAGTCATATTTACGACCAACCAATTTAATTGGAGAGTCATGTTTGCCTAGCAATACCGTACCGAAACCACCACCTAAACCAACGAAAGTATTACGCATACCAGAGAAACCACTTGTGTTACCTTCACCGTCCATACCCACAGTAAATTCCATTTGGTAACTTGCTTTTAAGCCAGCACCCAAATCTTCACTACCTCTGATACCCAAACGCGAAGAGTTAGAAGCAACGTTAAATTGCGAAGCAGAAGCACCACTAGCACCAGCAATATCAGACTGATGAATAACAGCCATGTGTGCTTGACCGTAAACAGTAGCATTTGCAAAAGCAGAAGGAGCTGCAACAGCAGCAGCGATAGCGATAGCTAAAATATTCTTGTTCATAGGATTTCCTTTATAGATTCCAACATTTTTCGAGTCAGACGGAATGTCTGCCTCAACCACGAATGCAATACTACAACAGGTTTTTGTGACTGTGCAACACTTTTTTGCGTTTTTGTTGAATTTTTTCGCGATTGTTGTTTTTGTGCAACAAAGAAGTGAGGGGGAAATGGTGAG
>CAZYER010000002.1:48566-103357 GCA_964646525.1 uncultured Francisella sp.
TCATTATAACCCTTTTATCCTATTCAAAAAAGAAATTCCACAACAACAAGATATTCAACACAATAATGATACTGGTGATCAGCCCTGTGAGCAGCGTTAACCACAAGGGATTGACAAAATTACCCATTAAATCATGGTCTTTGGTCATCATCCACAGCGGCACCAGAGCAAAAGGCAATTGCAAACTCAGAATAACCTGACTGAGCACCAATAATTGTGCCGTACCACTGACACCAAACCACCAAGCAACCAATACCGCGGGCACTATCGCCAAACCGCGCGTGAGCAAACGGCGTTTCCAAGCAGGCAAGCGAATATTCAAAAAGCCTTCCATTACCACCTGCCCTGCCAAGGTAGCCGTCAGGGTGGCATTTTGCCCCGAAGCGAGCAAAGCAACAGCAAATAAGGTCGAAGCAGCACTCGCACCCAACATGGGCGCTAATAACTGGTAGGCGTCTTGAATTTCAGCGACATCATTCTTGCCATTCACATAAAACACCGAAGCCGCCAGCACAACAATAGCCGCATTAATAAAGAAGGCAATGGTTAGGGCAATAATGGTGTCAAAGGTAGCATAGCGCATGGCTTCTCGTTTAGCGCCATCGTCGCTGGCAAAGTCGCGCGTGTGTACCAATGCCGAATGTAAATAGAGATTGTGCGGCATAATGGTGGCGCCCAAAATACCCAAAGCAAGGTAGAGCATATCATTATCTGAAAACAAGGCGGTGCTAGGCATTAAGCCAGCCGCTGCATCCGTCCAGTTGGGTGATGACCACCAAAGTTCGATAGCAAAGGAAACGCTAATGGTGGTCATCAGCGTAATCACCACCGCTTCAATTAAGCGAAAACCCTTTTGCTGCAACATCAGCAACAAAAACACATCGAACACGGTAATTAAAATACCCGCCACCATCGGGATACCAAACAACAAGTGCAAGGCAATGGCACTACCGATCAGTTCGGCAAGGTCGGTGGCAATCACCGCCAGCTCGGCCATAATCCACAATCCCCACGTAGTACGTGGGCTGTAACGACGACGACAGAGTTGCGCCAAGTCTTGCCCAGTAGCAATACCCAAGCGTGCGGTAAGCACTTGCAACACCATCGCCATTAAACTGGCAATTAATACCACCGACAGCAAGGCGTAACCATAAGCCGAACCGGCTGCCAGCCCCGTTGCCCAGTTGCCCGGGTCCATATAACCCACCGCCACTAAAAAAGCGGGCCCCATAAACACCCACAAGCGACGACGGCTTGTTCCTTGCGGAATGGCGACCGAGCGATGGGATTCGGGCAAACTTAACTGTTCTTGCGGTGCATACATAACATGAATTCTTTAATCGAAACGTCAATAAAATTTTTACTGGCTTTATTTTACAGCCTTGGCTACAATTTACAACATCAATTAACATTTATGGTCTATTTAGATGAAAAATACACCCGAAACCCTACCGAATGAGCAAGCGCAAGCCGCCCGTTTTCAACAAGCGCGTGATGCCCGCAGTGCGGCGACAGCGCAGGATTATGTCGAACTAATTTCCGATTTAATAGCCAGCGAAGGCGAAGCGCGTTCGGTCGATGTCGCTAAACGCTTAGGTGTCAGTCATGCCACCGTAGTCAAAACCATTAACCGCTTACAAAAAGAAGGCTTAATTAATACAAAGCCCTATCGCGGTATTTTTTTAACGCCCACGGGTGAAGACTTAGCGGCTGAATCGCGCCATCGTCATCAGGTGGTAGCAAAAGTATTAATGGCACTAGGGGTGGACGAAGAAACCGCTCAAGTGGATGCCGAGGGCATGGAGCATCACATCAGTGCCGTCACCCTCGCTGCTTTCGAGGCGTTTTTAGCACGAGCAACACAATGAAGTCTTCTTTATATTTAGCCTCACTGGCAAGCAGTATTGCGCTAGCATCACTCTGCTCATTGCCCACACAGGCACAAGACTGGCAAGGGTTTAATACGGCGATGCAACAAGGCGTTGAAGATCGTCAACAACAGATGAATGACTTTTTTAATGATGAAGCACCCCACCATCATTTCAAGGGCTGGCCAAGTTCGCGCAGTCATTTTATGGCGATTGCTCAGGGCAACCACTTAATCAGCGATAGAAGTAATGGCGGCGACCCAGCATGGCAAGAGCGGCATCAGCATCCGCACAATCAATGGAATGATTTGGTTTGGGTTGGCAAACCACAGGGAAACTGGCGTTATTTTGTTAATTTCAACCTAACTGAACCCGAATTAACCATTGATGAAGCCCATATTACCTTACCCTTAGCACCCTTAACCCAACTTAAAATGGGGCAGTTTTATTCGGGCTTTGGACGATTAAACAGCCAGCATCCGCACGACCGTGATTTTATTGATACACCGATGATTTATCAACGCTTGTTTGGCGATTCGTCACTATTAGAAAAAGGGCTTCAACTGAGCCTTAGCCCGATCAGTAATGCCATGATTGCTGTTGAACAACTGAGCGCGATTAACCAAGATCAATTTAATTTACCCGACGCAGCCAAACCAGCCTTAACCAATGTTTTTGCCCGCTTGAATCAACGCTTGTCTGAACAAACTTATACCTTAATCGGTATCAGCAGAGCGCAAGGCGATAGTGGTGATGCCAATGGTGCGAAAACCAGCACTCAATGGTCAGCCGTGGATTTAACGCTCAAGCATCGACTCAACAACCATAACTATTGGATGTTACAAGCCGAATATTTAGAAAGAACATCTGAACAGGCTACATCGCTTAACCAACAAGGACATTATGCCATGTTGTTATACCGCTGGCATGCACAATGGCGTGTTGGTATTCGTAATGAAAGCGCTAATAGCCAAACCAACACGTTAAGCAATACCACTCGAAACGCGCTATTAATAGAGTATGACGCCAATAGCTGGCTCAGAACTCGCTTACAATTAGGTCACGAACAACAAGCCAAAGGCATTGAAGGCGTGTATTTATTGGCAGGATGGCAGGCGAGTTTTCAGTGGTTAAACTAATCACCGCCCAAAATTCGCCGTGCCGTTTACCCTCATTGCCATTATAATAACCTTTTATTTTTTGTATGATGTGATGATGCTATGACACCTCAAGTCGGAATTATTATGGGCTCGCAATCGGACTGGTCTACCATGCAACAAGCGGCAATCATGCTGGAGCAATTCGGCATTGCTTATGAAACGAAAGTGGTATCGGCACATCGCACGCCCGATTTGTTGGTTGAGTATGCGAAATCGGCTGCCGATCGTGGCTTAAAAGTCATTATTGCGGGTGCAGGCGGTGCGGCTCACTTACCGGGCATGGTTGCCAGTATGACGCGCTTGCCTGTTTTAGGCGTACCAGTACAATCTAAAGCTCTATCGGGCTGGGATTCGTTATTGTCGATTGTGCAAATGCCAGGGGGCGTGCCTGTGGCAACTTTAGCGATTGGTGATGCTGGCGCTAAAAATGCGGGCATTTTGGCAGCGCAAATTTTAGGCACTAATAATGAAACCATAGCGGTTAAACTGAACGCCTTCCGTCAAGCGCAAACCGATGCAGTGTTAGCGCAACCCGACCCTAGCCTGTGAGTCGTAAAGCATGAGTATCGGTTCGGTTATTGGTATGATTGGTGCAGGTCAGCTCGGTCGGATGCTGGCCTTGGCGGGAACACGCTTAGGAGCGCGTTTTGCCTTTTATGAAGATGTACCTAGTTCAACCAGCGAAACATTAGGCAAGCTGTATCATCAACATCAGTTGCAAGCCTTTATCGACAGTGTCGATGTGGTTACCTTTGAGTCGGAAAATACGCCCGTCGAGCTGGTTGAACAAATAGCGCAACATAAACCGGTTTTCCCGCCGGCTAAGGCGTTATTCACCGCCCAACATCGTGGACGTGAAAAAACACTATTCCGCTCGCTCGGCATCCAAACCGCCCCTTTTGCCATTGTCAATAGCCTAACCGAATTGCAAGCAGCCGTGGAAAGCATTGGGCTACCCGCGGTACTCAAAACGACTACCGAAGGCTATGACGGCAAAGGACAAGCGGTATTACGCTTGCGTGATGATGTCATTTCCGCTTGGGAAAATATCGGTCATCGTGAACTGATTTTAGAAGGCTTTGTGCGTTTTCAACGTGAGTTGTCGATAGTGGCTGTTCGTGATGCTCAAGGCAAAACGGTGTTTTATCCCTTAGTGGAAAACCAACATAAAGACGGTATTTTACGGGTTACGCTCGCTCCTGCTCCAGCCGTTAGCACGGCTACCAGCGCACAAGCACAAACCATGGTGCAAGCCATTATGGATGCTTTGGATTACGTTGGTGTCATGGCGTTAGAACTCTTCGACACCGAAAACGGACTGGTGGTGAATGAAATGGCGCCTCGTGTGCACAATTCGGGACATTGGAGTCAAGATGGTGCTTGGACGGATCAGTTCGAGAATCATTGTCGCGCGCTACTCGGGCTACCTTTAGGGGATGCCGGCCTGTCGGTTAACGCTTGTGCCATGCTTAACCTGATTGGCGAATTAGGTAACTGGCAACAAGCCTTAAGTGTGCCACACGCGCAGGTGCATTTATACGATAAAGCACCGCGCGCTGGCCGCAAGCTAGGTCACATTAATGTTACCGCTAACAGCGAGACAGAACTACAGCAGACGATTGAACGGGTGCAAGGATTGCTAAACTCATGATACTAAGGAGTCATTCCGTCACCAAACAAGACATTCAAGAACTCAAGAATGAGATGCTGGTTATGAAATGGATGATGGGGTTAGTGTTAGCGGGTACAGGTGCGATTTTAATGAAGCTGTTTTTCATTAACGTGTAATAAAAAACCCAGCAACTTGCTGGGCTTTTTTGTGCGTATCAATCAGATTAGAATTTAATCGTTTCACCGACTTTCATCACTTTCAGGTTTGCTTTGGCGCCGCGTTTTTTCAAGGCTTTAGCAAAGTCTTCAGGAGTGCCGGGTAAAATGTTAAAAGTACCATAGTGGTTTGGAATCGCCATTTTTGGGTTCACCAATTTCACGGCTTCGGCAGCACGCTCTGGTCCCATGGTGAAACGGTCACCAATAGCGACTAACATGGCATCAATTTTTCCAAACTCATTCACCAGTTTCATGTCTGAAAACAAGTCTGTATCACCCGTATGATAGAAACGAGGACCATCTTTAATAGAAACAACGAAGCCGACGGCAATACCCGCTTCTTTCAAATCGCCATTTTCGAGCTCAACAGAACCGCCGTGTACCGCAGGCACAAAACCTACCTTCACTTCGCCATCTAGCAAACTAATTTCACCACCAGGAAAACCTGCTGTGCCCATATTGAATTGACCTTCGGGGAACTTCATGTGTTTCACCATCGCCTTACCCAATTCTAAGGTCGAAACCAACATAGCGGTCGGATTGTTTTCCGCAATTTTGGTCGCATCGGCAATGTGATCGAAATGTCCATGCGTGGCTAAAATTAAGCTAACATCATCCAAGGCTTCCATGTCTTTCTTAGCGTTGGGGTTGGTTGGATTGTTAATCCACGGGTCAATAATGACAGTTTTACCCGAGGGCGTCACAATTTTGTAGCTAGAATGACCATACCAAGTTAACTGTGTCGCTGCCAAAGCAGGAATAGCCAACACTAAGGCACTGGTGGCAATGATAGTCTTCACTAGTTGTTTCATGGGCGTTACCTCTTATTAATATCTCGTTATTCGATATAAGTCGCACAAAAGCTCAACAAAACGTCAAACCAAAGCGCACACTTACATCGACCGAGTTACTATATTACAGCTGACCAATATCCGCAACCAAACTCATTAACTGATGCGCACTGGCTAAGAGTGCTAAGCGATTATTGCGTAGTGCTTCATCTTCCACATTCACCATCACATCGGCAAAAAAAGCATCGGCTGGCTCACGCAATGCCGACAAGGTTTGCAACACTGCCGCATAATTGGCTTGGCTGTAATGGCGTTGCGCTTCCACTTCGATATCACACAAGGCCAACCAGAGTTTTTGCTCCGCACCTGCCTGTAATAAGTCGGTATTAACCGTGGCATGACTGCTTGCCGATTTTTTCAGGATATTACCAATACGCTTATTCGCAGCCGCTAAGGCTTCTGCTTCGGGCAACTGAACAAAACGCTCAACCGCTTGCAAACGACGCCACATATCGAGCGGTTGCGCCGATGCGACACACCGCACCGCTTCAAACCATTCGGGTTTAACACCTGTTTCGACCGCATAGCCTTTGAAACGCGTCATGACAAAATCGACGATTTTTGCAACCAACTCATTGCTAACCGCTGGATTGTGCAAGGCTAAAGCCTCACGCACCCAATAATCAACATCAATATTAAGTTCAGATTCAACGGCAATACGCACTATAGCCAAAGCAGCACGACGCAGTGCAAAAGGGTCTTTGTCACCAGTCGGTATCATTCCCGCATAGAAAATACCAGTCAGCGTATCGAACTTATCGGCCAAAGCAACCGCCTGAGCGACTGAATTGGTCGGCAGTTCAGCACCGCCCCCTTTTGGCCAATAGTGCTGTTCAATGGCATAAGCCACATCGACTTCTTCATTGGCTTGCAAGGCATAATAACGCCCCATAATGCCTTGTAATTCGGGGAACTCTCCCACCATCGCTGACATGAGATCACACTTAGACAGACGCGCCGCACGACCCGCCAATTCAGGCGATGAACCCAGCTGTTTCGCCATAGCCGCTGCCAGGGTTTCAATGCGTTCGACTTTATCGAACACGCTACCTAAGTCTTTCTGGAAAATAACGGTTTTTAGCGGATGTAACCAAGCTTCCATCGCATGCTTTAAGTCTTGTTGCCAGAAAAAGCGTGCATCGGACAAACGTGGACGCACCACTTTTTCATTGCCTTCACGAATTTGCGCCACATCGCTACTGTCGATATTGGTAATGACAATAAATACAGGCGTTAATTTGCCCTGAACATCAACAGTATGGAAATACTTTTGATTGGCTTTCATGGTTGAAATCAGGCATTCTTGCGGTACTTGCAAAAAGTCTTCTTCAAAACGACAAGTAACAGCACTTGGCCATTCAACCAAAGCGGCAACCTCTTCCACCAACTCAGGATCGATTTCTGCCACCACGCCCGCATCTTTTGCTGCCGCTTGCACCAAATCGACAATGGTTTTCATACGCGCATCAAAACTGGCAACGACAAAGGCTTTTGCCAGCGTTTGCTCGTAGCTGGCAGCATCTTTCAGCAACACCAATTCAGGGTGATGCACACGATGACCAACACTCACTTGTGCTGATTCAACACCCAAAATACGACAAGGCAGCACATCTTCACCTAACAACAAGGTGACATGCTTGACAGGACGCACAAACTCCGCATCACCGGCACCCCAACGCATACGCTTGGGAATAGGCAGATCGGCAAGGGCTTTTTCTACCATGGTAGGCAATAAATCGCGCGTGTGACCACCTTTGATCACCTGTTTCACCGCCATCCACACACCCTTAGGCGTATCAATTTCGATCAGATCGGCAAGGGTGACGCCATTGGTACGGGCAAAACCCTCTAATGCTTTGCTCGGATTCCCGTCTTTATCGAAAGCTTGTGATTTGGGTGGTCCTTGACGTTCTTGTACACGGTCTTCTTGCTGAAGTTGCAAATCGCGCACGCGCACCGCTAAACGACGCGGCGTAGCAAAGGGTTCTACAGCGCCATGCATTAAGTTAGCTGCTGCCAATTGCTTGGCGATACCATCAGCAAAAGCGTGCATCAGACGTTTCAGCGCTTTAGGGGGTAATTCTTCGGTGGCAATTTCAACTAAAAAATCGGCTTTCATTACACACCCTCCTTCACATCAACTTTACACATGGGAAAACCTAACGCTTCTCGTCGAGCAACATAAGCTTCGGCCACTTGCTTAGCCATGGCACGCACCCGACCAATAAAGCGTTGACGTTCCGTTACTGAAATGGCTTTACGCGCATCTAATAGATTAAAGCTGTGTGAGGCTTGTACCACCTGTTCATAGGCGGGCAAGGGTAAATCTTGGCTAATCAGTGAATTAAAGGCGGTTTCGCAATCATCAAAGGTTTTGAAAAGCACATCGGTATTGGCGTGCTCAAAATTATAGGTAGACATTTCCACTTCATTTTGATGGAAGACATCGCCGTAGGTGACTTTGCCCTGTGGACCATCTACCCACGTTAGATCGTAGACACTATCTACACCCTGTAGATACATGGCAATGCGCTCAAGACCATAGGTGATTTCACCCGATACAGGGCGACATTCTAAGCCACCGACTTGTTGGAAGTAAGTAAACTGCGTCACTTCCATACCATTCAGCCACACTTCCCAGCCCAACCCCCAAGCACCAAGCGTGGGGGATTCCCAGTTGTCCTCAACGAAACGGATATCATGCACCTTACGGTCAACACCCATCATTTCCAGCGATTGCAGATAGAGATCTTGAATGTTGTCTGGCGAAGGCTTGAGCAACACTTGGAATTGATAATAATGCTGCAGGCGATTCGGGTTTTCACCATAACGTCCATCGGTGGGACGACGACAAGGCTGCACATAAGCCGTACGCCAAGGCTCTGGTCCTAAAGCACGTAAGAAAGTTGCTGAGTGAAAAGTACCAGCACCCATCGGCATATCGTAAGGCTGAATCACCACGCAGCCTTGTTGCGCCCAAAATTCTTGCAGTGCCGCAATGAGTCCTTGGAAAGTTTTAATATTGTGCTTAGGGGTGGCGGATGACACGGTCATAACTCCAACAACATCTGGATAAAAATAGGCTTGTATTCTACCACAAGCAAGACACTAATCAGACGACTCAGCACCACTCAGTCTTGACACATGCTTTGCATATAACCGCTATCACAGGTATAATAAAGGAATAAATTATCTTGTCCAAACATAGGTTACCCCCGCATGATGGCAGAACTCAAACACCGCATAGCGCCCACCAAGCGCTTACACAAGCTGGTCATCGCCAGTAGTTTAACCCTCGCAACCCTCGCAACCCTTGCCTCTCTACCTATCCAGGCTAACTTCCCGTCACGAACTTTCGAACTTCCCTTACCCGAGATAACGCGTCAAATGGATGAGTCTTTGGCTTTGCTTGACGAAGCGGAAGAAAGCGCAGAACTCGTCAGCCAATGGGTAGAGGTGAAGCCAGGCGATAATTTAGGCGTTATCATGGAGCGCGTGGGTGTGGGTGCTAGCGTAGCTGCACAGTTATCGGCTAGTCCTAATGGAGACGCTTTCCGTAAGCTGCGTGCTGGCACACACATGGAATTGAAGTTCGATGAAAACAATCAACTCGTTGCTCTCAACTACCATTTCTCTAGTTTGAACATTCTTTCGGCAGAAAAAACCGATAGTGGTTTTGCCGTTCAGCAGATCATCAAACCCGTTGAAAGTCAGATTGTCAGCTTCAGCGGTACAATTGATAACTCACTCTTCTTAGATGGTCGCAAGGCAGGCATGCAGGCGCAGCAAATCATGGATATGGCGGATATTTTTGCTTGGGACATCGATTTTGGACGTGAACTACAACCTGGTAATACTTTTAACGCCGTTTTTGACGTTCCCTATGCCGAAGGCAAGGCGGTTGGGTCTGGTAGACTGCTCGCCGCTCGCATTGTCATTGGCAAAAAAGAACACACCGCTTTCTACCATGCCGCTAGCAAAGCCTACTACGATCAAGAAGGTAAAAGCTTACGTAAGGCTTTCAACCGCAACCCTGTAGACTATGTTCGCATCACCTCTGGCTTTAGTAAAGCGCGTTACCATCCCGTATTACACGAAATGCGCGCACACAAAGGTGTAGACTATGGTGCGCCCATTGGCACGCCTGTTAAAGCAACGGGTGACGGCAAGGTTAGCATGAAAGGTTGGGGCAATGGCTATGGCAATATGATTATTTTGCAACATGGCGCAACCTACACCACGGTTTATGGACATTTGTCACGTTTTGCTAAAGGCATCCAAGCTGGAAGCAATGTCAAACAAGGCGAAGTGATCGGTTATGTCGGCATGACAGGCTTGGCAAGTGGTCCGCACTTACACTATGAGTTCCGTGTTAAAGGTCAGCACGTTGACCCCTTAGGTGTTAAGTTTGTTGAAGGCGATCCGTTAAAATCTAAAGACAAGCCCGCATTTATGCAACAAGTGGCACAGCTCACAGAACGCATGAATACGCCCGTGTTGGACGATTCGACTATGGCCAAATTTAGTGATGAGACAAGCCTTAACGCTGCGCCCACACAAACAGCTTACAATACTCAATTTGAGTAATGCTTTATGTTAACGCTGGGCATTCTGTCGGGAACCAGCGTTGACGCTATTGATATCGCTTTGGTCGATTGGCAAACACCATCTGCAAAGCTTGTTGCTTTTGACGAGTTTGAATGGCCAAAACCCATTCAAACCCGCTTACTGGCACTACCCGAATCCCCTCACCTTTCTCTAGCCCAAATGGGCGAACTGAATACCGCTGTAGGACAAGTGTTTTCACAGTGCATTCAATCCTTTATTAGTAAGCAACAGATAGATCCTTCAACCATAGCGGTTGTTGGCAGTCATGGACAAACCATTTGGCATCACCCCCAAGGCGAACACCCTTTCAGCTTACAGGTTGGACATGCGGCATGCATCGCCAAACAGACGGGCATTGCCGTGGCTGCTGATTTTCGTATGGATGATATTGCCTTAAACGGACAAGGTGCCCCCCTTGCGCCAGCCTTTCACGAAGTCTTGTTTGCCAAACCGAATGAATCGGTAGGTGTATTGAATTTAGGCGGCATCGCTAACATTACCTTATTACGTGCACAACAGCCAACCGTGGGCTTTGATACTGGCCCCGCTAATACCTTATTAGACGCTTGGTATCGGCAGCATCATAACGACTGTGCCTACGATATAGCAGGCAACTGGGCAGCCAGCGCCCCTGTTGATGACACTTTCTTAACACACTTACTGGCTCATCCCTACTTTCAACACCCCATACCTAAAAGCACGGGTCGAGAAGATTTTTCCTTGCACTGGCTTAACGAGCAGCTGACAGGGTTTACGCATCTCTCCGCAGCGCAGGTACAAAGTACCCTAATGCAATTAACCGTTGAGAACATTGCGCTTGTTGTTCGTCAAACACTAACACCAAAAAGTAGCCTCTGGTTAGCAGGTGGCGGTGTCATGAATGACGAGTTAATGAAGCGACTGAAATGTACGCTAGCTGAATATCAACTCTTGCCAACTGAGCAAAGTGGCTATCCTTCAGCGGCCATTGAAGCCATGCTGTTTGCATGGCTGGGCAAACAACGGCTAGAGGCACAAGCCATCAATCTCACCAGTATTACGGGCAGTAAAAAGCCCGCCATATTGGGCGGGCTTTGGTTACCATAACAAGCCAAACTTTATCGCTGACTGATGGGCGTATAACAACGCTCACCTTCACCTATGTAAATTTGGGTAGGGCGATAAATCTTATTCTTTTTCAACTGTTCGTGCCAATGTGCTAACCAACCAGCCGAGCGAGAAATGGCAAAAATAGGCGTGTAAGAAGCCGGATCGAAGCCCATCTCACGATACAGAATACCAGAATAGAAATCGACATTCGGGTAAACACCCTTATGCGCCAGCAACTCTTTACACACTTCTTCAACAACCAAGGCGGTTTCAAACAACTTACTGAGCTTGCCGCCCTTATCAATCAGATTTTCTTGAATGAGTTGTTGCAGAATCGCTGCACGCGGATCTTTGGTTTTGTATTCCCGATGACCCATCCCCCAAATCACCTGCTTATTCGCCAATCGATTTTCAATATAAGCTCGTGCATTTTTAACATCGCCAATCTCTTCTAGCATGACAATGACTTTTTCATTCGCAGCACCGTGCAGAGGTCCTGATAATGAACCAATCGCCGAAGAAACCACTGAACAAGGATTAGCTAAGGTTGAACCAGTTACCAAGGCGGTAAAAGTAGAAGCATTAATGGTGTGTTCTGCATGTAAAATTAAGCAGGCATCCAGCAAACGCTCCCAAACGGGATCAGGCTCTTTACCTTTGAGCATGTACAGCATATTGCCTGCATAAGACAAGTCGGTACGCGGATTAATCGGATCATAACCATTGCGCAAGTGTTCCCACATGGCGACCAAAGTACCCATATGCGCCAAGATATTTTCTGACACTTCACGAATATAAGTGGCATCATTCTCGTCACCAGCCATATAAGCGGTAGAGGGATAGAAGCTGGCCATCGAAGCCATCACTGTTTGCAGCATGTGCATTGGGTGAGTTGTTGCTGGCAAACACTTCATTAATGAGCGAATGTTGTATTTAACACGACGATTCTCATTCAGCTTTTCGGTAAACCGTGCCAACTCATCCGCCGACGGTAATTCACCAGTCAACAGTAGCAACGCGGTTTCTTCAAATGAAGAAAATTGCGCCAACTCTGCAATGGAATAACCCCGATAGGTTAGAACACCCGCTTGCCCATCAATATACGAAATTGCCGACTCTGTCGCGGGAACCCCAGCCAAACCAGGAATATAAGCCATTGTCATAGATTATTACACTCACTCACACACTAAAAGAAGAACCACAACCACAGGTTGATGTCGCATTGGGATTTTCAATAACAAACCGAGCCCCAGATAAATCCTCTAGGTAGTCAATTTTAGAGCCGACCAAATACTGAAAACTCATTGAGTCGATTAAGAGTTGTACGCCCTCTTTTTCAACCGCTGTATCATCATCGTTTACCGCTGCATCAAAGGTAAATCCGTATTGAAAACCTGAACAACCACCACCAGTGATATAAACACGCAATTTCAAGTCTGGATTATTTTCATCCGCCAACAAGGCTTTAACCTTGGCGGCTGCATTGTCTGTAAAGTTGACTGGTACAAAAGTGTCGCTCATGATGTAGGCTCTCGAATCTCTATTAGTATAGGCGCTATTCTAGCACGTTATTTGGCTAAGGTAAGAGCGCAATGGTTTCTAATCCCATCGACTCTGGTAACCCGAACAACAAATTCATATTTTGCACCGCCTGACCAGAAGCCCCTTTCGCCACATTGTCAATGACCGAGGTAACCACTACTTTGTTGCGACCTTGGGGACGATAAACCGCAAGACGACACATATTAGTCCCTTTAACGCTGCGCGTTTCTGGCATACTACCAGCTGGCATGACATCGACAAATTGCTCATTAGCATAGCGTTGTTCGAACAATGCTTGCAGTTCACTAGCACTGACATCTTGCGTTAAATTAGCGTAAACCGTTACCTCAATACCCCGAATCATCGGCAATAAATGCGGGACAAAGGTAACATTGACGGGTTTGCCAGCCATTACCGCTAAACGCTCTTCAATTTCAGGTAAATGGCGATGACCATTTAAGCCGTAAGCCTTGAAACTGTCATAGGTTTCAGCAAATAACATATCGACTTTCGCATTACGACCCGCACCCGAAATACCCGACTTGGCATCGACCACCACATCTGTCACATCAATCAGGTTATGTTCAAGCAAGGGCATGAGCGCCAATTGCGTTGCAGTAGGGTAACACCCTGGATTACCGATGATCATCGCGCCCTTAATCGCTTCGCGATTAGCTTCGGGCAATCCGTAGACTGAACCGGGCACTAATTCAGGAGAAGGATGTACATGCGCGTACCATTTTTCCCATACGGCTAAGTCTTGCAGACGAAAGTCGGCAGCTAAATCGATCACTTTAACGCCTGCTTCAGTTAGTTCCTTCGCTTGTGCCGCTGCCACACCATGAGGCGTAGCAAAAAACACCACATCACACTCGGTCAATCGGGCTTCGTCGGGCGTGGTAAACACCAAGTCATCTAACACACTTCGCAAGCTAGGGAAGAGTTTAGCCACAAAAGTGCCCGCTTCACCGCGTGAGGTAATGGCTTGAATCGTTGCTTGTGGATGACGCGCTAAAATACGCAACAGCTCAGAACCCGTATAACCCGTTCCACCCACAATACCAACATTAATTGGCGTCGTCATTCCACCTTGTTCCTTTTCGTTACCTTTGTTGATTGTTAAGCATAATGAAAGCGATTCAACACTGTCCAGCGTTCACCATTCAGTGTCATCCAATATTCACATGCTGTGCCGAGTTATTCTGCATCTGCTTTTTTACGTGCCCGAGTCGTTTTAGGTTTAGCTGCTACCGCTTCACCCTCAACCGCTACTGCCTTTTTGCGTGTCGTTTTAGGCTTTGTTGTTGCCGCTTCTGCAGCATCACTTGATGATTTCGCCGTTGTCTTCTTCGTTGTACTCGCCTTCTTCGGTGCAGCCGCTTTTTTAGCCAGTGCTTTCGCCGAGGTTTTACCCCGTCCACGCATGGGTTTACTGGGCGCTTCTGCCAAACGACGTAAGCATTCTTCTAGCGTTAAATCATGCGGGTTTTCGGTTTTCGCAATCTTGGCGTTGATCTTGTTCACCGTATCAGCAATGTAAGGTCCCCACTGTCCATTGAGAATTTGAATGTCTGTGCCTTCAAACTTTTTCACTACTTTATTGGCTTCTTGCTCAAGCTTAGCTTGCACCAAAGCACTGGCTTCTTCCAAAGTAATATCCAGCGGATCAAAACCTTTCAGTGTGACATTCAACTTACCTGCCTGAATATAAAGCCCAAAAGGACCACGCTTGACCACCAGCGGTGTGCCTGCCTCAACGGCAAACAGCGTACCGTCGCTGCTGTAGGCCGATAAAATGTCTGTGGTTGCACCTAAGTCACGCGGCAACTTGAATAAATCTAATGCCTCTTCCAATTTAATGGTGTCCATACGCTGCGTGTTACGCAGACTGGCATAAACGGGTTTTTCACCAGACTCTTCTTCATTAGCACCCAATTGGGCGAAAGCACCAAAACGCCCCATACGCACAGAGACAGGCTTGCCAGAAACTGGATCGACACCCAATTCTCGCGCTTGCGATACTTCCGCACGCGAAATATGCTCCGCGGCTTCCACTTGGGTATGAAAGGGTTGATAAAACTGAGCTACCGTTTCACGCCATTCGGCTTTGCCTTCGGCAACCGTATCAAACTGACCTTCCATACGAGCGGTAAACTGATAGTCAATCACCTCTGGGAAGTGGGCGATAAGGAAGTCCGTGACAATGCCGGCAATATCGGTTGGGAAGAGTTTGTTTTTTTCACTGCCCGTTAGCTCGGTTTGTTCCGTTTGACTAATCTGCCCTGCTTCGAGAGACAATAGTGTCAACTGACGGGGCGTGCCTTCACGGTCCTCTTTCACCACATAGCCACGATCTTGCACCGTTGAAATGGTCGGCGCATAGGTCGAGGGACGCCCAATGCCCATTTCTTCCAGTGCTTTGACTAATGCCGCTTCGTGAAAACGCGCAGGCGGGCGAGTAAAGGTCTCTTTTGCCATGGCCGCTTGCAGTTGTAACGTCTGACCAACTTGCATCGGCGGCAAACGTCCTTCGTCTTTGTCATCCTCTTCGCTGCGATCATCGTAGGCACGAATAAAACCATCAAATAACAAGACTTCACCCTTGGCAACCAGCGACTCATTCGGTAATTCGCTGATGCTAATTTCAGCGGTGGTGCGTTCAAACTTAGCCTCGGCCATTTGGCTAGCTAGGGTGCGTTTCCAAATGAGTTGATAGAGTCGCTGTTCATTGCGCTCACCATCGACCATGTCTTTGGACAAATCAGTTGGGCGAATGGCCTCATGCGCTTCTTGCGCGCCAGCAGATTTAGTTTTGTATTTACGCACTTGGTGGTATTGCTCACCAAAACGGTCGCGAATGACATTACCCGCCTGTCCAAGCGCAATATCGGACAAATTCACCGAATCGGTACGCATATAAGTAATTTTGCCCGACTCATACAAGCGCTGGGCAATGGTCATGGTTTGTTTGACGGAAAAACCCAGCTTTTGTGCCGCTTCTTGCTGCAAGGTCGAAGTGGTAAAGGGGGGACGCGGACTGCGACTGGCGGGCTTGGCTTCTAAACTGATCACACTAAAGGTCGAAGCCGACATCGCTTGCAAAAAGCTCTCAGCACTCTGCACATCGGCTAAATCTTTGTTGCGTTTTGCTGCAAACGCCAAATTATCAGCTAACAAGCTGGCCGCTAGCCGAAAACTGGCTTGTGGTTGAAAGGCTTGAATCTCACGCTCGCGCTCGACAATTAATCGCACTGCCACCGACTGCACTCGCCCTGCTGACAAGCCTGTGCGCACTTTTTTCCACAACACAGGAGACAGCTCAAAACCAACCAAACGATCGACCACACGACGCGCTTGCTGGGCATCAACTAGATGCACATCCAGCGTACGCGGATTGGTTACCGCCTGCTCAATCGCAGGCTTGGTAATTTCATGAAACACAATACGTTTGGTCGAATCAACGGGCAAGTTTAATGCCTGAGCCAAATGCCACGCAATCGCCTCTCCTTCGCGATCCTCGTCCGTTGCCAGCCAAACGGCATCCGCCTCTTTCGCTAACTTTTTCAGCTCAGACACCACCGATTTTTTGTCGGCTGACACCTCATAAGCAGGCGTAAAGCTCTGCAAGTCAATCCCCATGCCTTTTTTAGGCAAATCGCGAATATGACCAAAGCTAGAACATACCGTAAAGTCTTTGCCTAAGTATTTTTCAATCGTTTTGGCCTTAGCAGGTGACTCGACGATGACCAGATGTTTCATTTAAGACGCGCTCCTTCAGCGAATACGGGCAATTTTATTGCCTCCATAGTTTTCAACGCTATCAGAGATTTCAAGTTCCATCAAGAGGGAAGCGAATTCTGATGCTGATAATTGACAATTCACCATCAGCTCATCCGCACTGATCGGATCGTAAGGAATCTGCTTTAACAAGGCTAGAGCCGTTGGCGACAAGTGAGCAAAATCAGTGTCCGATGGCGAGGCTGGTTGCACATAACGACGCAGCTGCGGCGCTAACTCGCTCAGCATGTCTTGCACCGTTTCCGTCAATTTAGCCTGACCTTTTTTTATTAAGGCATGACAGCCTTTTGCCAAAGGATTATGAATTGATCCTGGAATGGCGAAGACTTCTCGACCCTGTTCTAACGCCAGCCCAGCGGTAATCAACGAGCCAGATGCCTCAGCCGCTTCCACCACCAACACCCCCAGCGACAAGCCAGAAATGATACGATTACGCTGAGGAAAGTGCCAATGATCGGCACGCGCACCCAAGGGAAACTCACTCAACATTAATCCAGAAGCAACGATCGATTCAGCCAGCGATTTATTACGTGCTGGATACACTAAATCAACGCCCGTACCCACCACCGCAATGGTCTGCCCCTGATGAGCCGCCAAAGCGCCTGCATGGGCTGCCGCATCAATACCGCCCGCGAGTCCACTGGTTACACACAACCCCGACTCTGCCAGTCCTTGTGCGAACTCAAAAGCGATTTTATGTCCGCCGCTAGTGGCGTTGCGACTACCGACCAAAGCGATTTGTGGTGCAGAAAGCAAACTGACATCACCTCGTGCCCATAACACAGGTGGCAAATCATCAATTCGAGCCAACAAAGGCGGATAATCAACATCATCCCACCATAACAGGCGATGCTGTTGTGGTGCGCGCGCCAACCATTCGAGTTGCTGATCGGCCTGCTGCCAATTCGCCTTCCAACCACTGGGCATTCCCCAGTGTTGCTGTTGCGCACTACTGGCCGATAATAAGTCAACCGCACTGCCAGCGAGAGACATCAACTGTAAAAAAGCTTTTCGTCCAATACCGTTACTGAGATAGACCGCTAATCGTGCTCGATTTTCTGGTTCACTGATCATTCGCAGGTCTATCTCCACTGTTTTATTGCATTTATGACATATAATAAGACAAAAAATGTTTGCGAAAAGGAAAATTTTCCATGTTGCTGGACATCGTCCTCCATCCCGATGAGCGTTTACGCGTTCACTGTACCCCTGTTAGCGCAATGAGTGACAAGCTGGATCAGCTACTCAACCATATGTTCGACACCATGTACGATGCCGAAGGTGTTGGCTTAGCCTCCACGCAAGTCGGTGAAAATCAGCGCTTTTGCGTTGTCGATGTATCCGAAGATCGCAGTAAGCCGTTGGTGTTAATCAATCCTGAAATTGTTGATCACAAAAACACCATCACTTGGAAGGAAGGCTGTTTGTCCATTCCCGATGTTTCCGCTGAAATCATTCGACCGAAAAATATTTTGGTGCGTGCATTGGATCGCGATTTCAAACCCATTGAGTTCGAGGCGGATGATTTGCTATCGGTTTGTATTCAACATGAAATTGACCATTTGGATGGTAAGTTATTTATCGACCATCTTTCACCCTTGAAACGTCGTCGTTTGATGGAAAAATACGCCAAACAACAAAAGGCACAATCGGCATGAGGGAATCGCTACAAAACCCACTGAGTGGTTTTTTTCGCTTTCCTAAATTTATTTCACCTCTGGTGGAAAGGTTAAATTCAAACTATTATTTGGAATTATCGTGCATCCCTTCCCCCAGACCCCCAACCCTTAGCAGTTTTGAGAGGTTCTCGTGAGTCTAAGTATTATTTTTGCGGGCACACCTGAATTTGCTACTTACCCCTTACAAACCTTACTGAATAGCGAACATCAAGTGGTGGCGGTTTTCACTCAGCCAGACCGTCCTGCAGGGCGAGGTAATAAACTGACACCACCGCCCGTTAAAATCTTGGCCGAACAACACAGCATCCCCGTGCATCAACCGCTGTCACTTAAAACGGCAGAATCTCAGGCACTCATCGCTCAGTACCAGGCGGATGTGATGGTGGTGGTGGCTTATGGCTTGCTCTTGCCTCAAGCGGTATTGGATTTACCGCGCTACGGCTGCTTGAACATTCATGGTTCGTTATTACCACGCTGGCGTGGCGCTGCGCCAATTGCTCGGGCGATTCAAGCAGGTGATAAACAAACAGGCATCGACATTATGAAAATGGATGCGGGGTTAGACACGGGAGATATTCTAGCGCGAGCGGTATTACCCATTTTAGCCTCTGACACGCAACAACAGGTACATGATAGCCTAGCCCCAATGGGCGCTCAGTTGCTTATTAATGTGCTCAGCGATTTACCGCTGTTCCTCGCTCAAGCCAAACCTCAACCCAGTGAAGGTATCTGCTACGCCCACAAGCTAACCAAAGCGGAAGGTAAGATTGATTGGACGCAAAGCGCGACGCAAATTGTGCGTAACATTCGTGCTTTTGCACCTTGGCCAGGCAGTTTTTGTTATTGGGGCGAGCACCTACTTAAAGTTGGCATGGCGGAAGTGGTGAATGAGCAGAGCAAGCAAGCGCCAGGCAGTGTATTGGGGCTAACAGAGCAAGGCCTATTAGTGAATACGGCAGATGGCATTATTGCTCTACAACAACTACAACGCACCGGCGGAAAAATGCTTCCTGTGCAGGAGTTTAGCAAAGGCTTCGACTTAACAGGACAAATACTCAACTAATGAAAACACCTGTAAGCGCCCGTCGCCTCGCCTTCGATATGCTGATGGCCGTGATTGCCGATAACGAATCGTTATCGGCGGTATCACCCCGCTTATTACCGCGTTTAAGCGAGGGGCGAGACAGAGCCTTTGCCTACCGCTTAACGCTAGACACCTTGCGCCAACTCAATCGTTTGGCTTGGATGCGCGACCAACTATTGGAACGCCCTTTCAAAGGCAAAGACATGGACATTGCCGTGCTCATGTTGTTGGGGCTGGCACAGCTGTGTGACGAATCTCTTGCGGTTCATGCCAGTCTGAATGAAACGGTTGAATTGGCACGAGGGTTTAAGAAAAAGCCTTGGGCAGTGGGTGTTGTGAACGCCGTGTTACGCAATTTTCAACGTCAGCAAAGCGAATTAACGCAAAAAGCCAACCAGCAAGCAGCCTTATCAACGGCTCATCCTGCGTGGTTTATCCAGCAACTGCAACAAGCCTATCCCGAACACTGGCAAAGCATTTGCCAAGCGAATAATGAGCCTGCCGCGCTCTGTCTTCGCCTAAAACCGCACTACGATGTTGAAAACTATCTCCATCAACTTCCTGAATCACTTGAAGCACAAGCACACCCGAACTTATCTCATGCTGTGTTACTGGATAGCACCGATGTCACGCAATTGCCTGGCTTTGATGAAGGCTGGTTCAGTGTGCAAGATGCCAGTGCACAATGGGCAGGTCATTTGCTACAACCCCAAGCGAATGAACGCATTTTAGATGCCTGCGCTGCACCTGGAGGCAAAACCACCCATTTATTAGAACTGTGCCATAACCAATGTGACTTGACTGCTTTAGATATTGAAGCCAGTCGTCTAAAGCGCATCCAAGAAAACTTAACCCGCTTACAGCTCAACGCAAGCCTTATGGTTGCCGATGCCGCCGACACATCATCTTGGTGGGATGGACAACAATTTGACGCAATATTGCTGGATGCACCCTGTTCAGCAACGGGTATTATTCGCCGTCATCCGGATATTAAATGGCACAGAAAACCAGCCGACATTCGTGTTCTGAATGAAACACAAGCCAGACTGCTAGATCAGTTATGGCTATTGGTGAAGCCAGCTGGCAGGTTCTTGTATGCTACCTGCTCCGTTTTACCCAGCGAGAACACTGAACAAATAAAGGCATTTTTAAGCCGTACATCAGATGCCCAGTTAATACCAACCCCGATCACAGATGCACTGGACACTGGATTTGGTCAGCAACTTCTGCCCAGTCACTGTCGCGGTGGCGATGGTTTCTTCTATGCCTTACTGGTGAAACAAGGAAGTCACTAATGCGTTATGGGTTATGGTTGTTATTGATCTTGTTGAGCAGCTTTCGCCCGCTTTGGGCTGAAGTGACACGCGCCACACCCTTAATGCCCAGCATTCAAGGACAACAGCTGGTAGTAGATGGACAGGTCACACTCGGCATGACACTAACGATGGAGAAAGCCCTGCTGCATGGCATTGCGGTGGAATACAGCATTCAAGTGAAGCTGATTGATCCCGAACGCTGGTTTTGGCAAAACACCCTAGCCAGCAAAAAAATGCGTATACGTCTTTCCTACGACCCCTTAAAACAAACTTATTTGCTCAGCAACCTCACCCTATCGCGTTTAAATACCGATCGAGACTTATCGCGAGCCCTCACGACACTAGGTTCGATTCAGAGTTTTCCCTTAATCGGTATTGAAAAGCTTGAAGCAAATAAAGCCTATGCTCTGCAATTAGAAGTGCGTCTGGAAAGAGAAAGCCTGCCCAACGCATTGCGTCTTTCCAGCCTACTTGACAGTGAATGGCGAGTAAACTTAAGCGGACATCAACAACCTTGGACTTATCAACCATGAAACGGCTTAGAGATAAGTTTAAACCCTACCGATTTGTTTTGCTCATCGCTGTACTGTTGGTTTTTTCACTGATTCTGCTCAGTCAAAGCCTACAGACAGCTCAAGATTTTACCAACACTTATGGCGCCCTGTTACTGATTAACCTACTGGGTGCTGTCACTCTGTTAGCATGGCTAGCGGTTAATATCTGGCAACTAAAACAAGATATTGCTCGTCAAACACCTGGCTCTAAATTGCAAATTCGTCTGGTTGGTGTGCTTGCCTTACTGATTGGCATCCCCATGCTGGTTGCTTTCTTTTTTGCACGTCATGTTATTCATCAAAGTGTCGAAAACTGGTTTGATACTCAAACAGAAGAAGTGCTACAAGACGCACTGACGCTCAGTCGCAGCCTACTCGACCTCAAAACACGCGATAGCCTCAATCGTTTGGAAGGACTGATTCAACTCAATAAAGAAGGACTGATTAGTCAACCGACTTTTACCTTGACAGCGCTGGCAGAAATGCTAGGAGATCGCAATACGGACATTACCCTCTTTTCTAGCGCAGGACAAATCATTGCTACTGCCAGTATTGACACCATTAACACCAATAATCTACTTCCCCAACCCTTACCCGAAAACATTCTACAACAAGTCCGACAAGGCACACCTTATGCAGCTTTAGATGCTGACCCCTTATCAGACGGGACAGTAAGCAGCTTTATTCGCATTGTCTTACCTGTACGCGACCCTAATCAGCGCATTCCCACCATATTGCAAGCACAATTCCATTTGCCCGACGAACTGCGCCAGCAAACAGACCGCGTCAATCGAGCCAACGCCCAGTATCAAACACTGGCTTTTTTACGCGAACCACTTAAAACCTCTGTCACCATTAACTTGGCGCTGGTGGTGTTACTGACATTACTTGGTGCCGTGCTAGCGGGCATTCAAGCGACGCGCAATTTTATTCGCCCTGTCAGCGAATTGACGCAAGGCGCGCGCAACATTGCCAAGGGCGATTATAGTCACCGCTTAGAAACCGATCGTCATGACGAACTAGGTGATTTAATGCACACCTTCAATGACATGGCAGAGCAAATTCAAAGATCACGCGATGAATTACGTCGTAGCCAACTGACCGCTGAAGGTCAAAAACGTTATCTACAAATTCTGCTGAATCAAATTACTGCTGGTGTACTGACCTGTGATCCTAAACTACGCTTGCGTACTGCCAATAATGCCGCTGCCCGCTTACTCGGCACATCACTAGATAGTCAGCTGGGATTATCCCTAAGCGAACTGCTTGAAAAACACAGCCCGCTTTCTCCTTTTATTGAAGCCATCGAAAGTGCCGCTCAAGAGCTTGCTCCACAAAGTGAAAAAGCATGGGAAAACCAAATATCCATCGATGCTGCCGACAGTCGTCATATTTTGATGCTACGCATCAACCGATTGCCAGATTTACTCCATACATCGGGCGGCTTGCTAGTTGTGTTTGACGATATTACCGCCATTGTTCAATCGCAACGCTACGCCGCTTGGCAAGATATCGCCCGCAGGCTCGCCCATGAAATTAAAAACCCTTTAACGCCCATTCAATTGGCGGCTGACCGCATGCGTTATCGACTACTTGATCATCTTAACGAAGAAGATGCACGTATTCTTGACCGAGCCACCCATACCATTATTCAACAAGTCGATTCGATGAAGCGCTTGGTACAGGACTTTTCCGACTTTGCTAAAAGCCCGAAAGTACTCATGCAACAAATCGACCTCAACAACTTCATTCAAGATATGGCGATTATGTATCCAGTCACCGATAAACAACGTATGCGCATCCAGCTACAACTCGACCATCAATGTCCTCATATCATCGCCGATTTGGGACGCCTGCGACAAATGTTTCACAACCTCATCAAAAACGCGATTGAAGCCAGTGAAAAAGAAGAAAACCCTAGCCTGATTATCAGTACGCAATGTGATAAAGAATATCTAAACTTAAGCTTTAGCGACAATGGTCCTGGTATTCCCGAAGACTTACGCCTGTGGATTTTTGAACCCTATTCAACGAACAAACCCAAGGGAACAGGGCTAGGAATGGCTATTGTCAAACGCATCCTAGATGAACATCAGGCTAGCATCAGCATTGGCAGTAATGACCCACAAGGTGCTAGAATTAACGTTTCGTTTCCCCTCAACCCAAAAGGTTAGTCATGAGCAAGGCACATATTCTCGTTATTGACGATGAACCCGATATCACCACTCTCATCCAAGACATTCTGGAAGATGAGGGTTATCAGGTGGATGTCGCCAATACCGGCAATCAAGGGCGTGACTTAGCACAACGGTGTCACTATGATTTACTATTACTCGATGTTTGGCTACCTGACATTGATGGCATCAGCCTGCTCAAAGAGTTCTTAGTATTACCCCATGCTCCTTCCATGGTGATGATGTCAGGTCATGCCACCATTGAAACGGCGGTAGAAGCCACCAAATTGGGAGCGGTTGACTTCTTAGAGAAGCCGCTTTCCTTGGCAAGGTTGCTGGCAACCGTTGAGCACGCCTTGGCCGAGAGGGATTTAGCCAGCACCCTTACCCATAGCGATGTGCCTAGCCAAGAAGGCCCTATTGGTCGTTCTACTGCCATTAAGCAACTACGCGAACAAATCAAAAAATTGGCTCCATTAGATGCCCCCGTTCTGATTGAAGGTGAAGCAGGGAGCGGCAAAAAACTCGCCGCTTATGCACTCCACCGCACCAGCCCAGAGCGAGGCAAACCCTTTGCAATGGTGACGGCGGCGCAACTCAACGACCCCATTACCTTTAGTGAATGGGTGGGTGCAGACACCGATGGCAAATTAGCGCAAGCCAAAGGCGGCACTATTGTCATCGAAGACGTGGACACGCTCACCCCCCAAACACAACAATGGCTCGATCGTTGGTTGAGCACCGGTATGATGACGCGCTTAGATGGACAACAAGTCCCCTTACCTGCACGGATTATTGCACTCACCTTATCGCCATTGGTGCCTTTGGTTTCACAGCATCGCTTTAAGGATGAACTTTATTATCGCTTGTCGGTATTGAGTTTGAGCATGCCACCCTTGCGAGATCGCAAGGAGGACATTCCTGAGTTGCTGGATTATTACATTGACCATTTTGTCCGTCAGCACAACCTAAAATATCGACGCTTTGGTATTGCCGCACAAAACATTCTGCGTCAACATACTTGGCCAGGCAATGTACGCGAGTTAAAAAATCTGGTGCATCGCTTGCTGCTGTTGGGTGGTGATGAAACGATTGGTGAACAAGAAATTCAACAAGCGCTAACCGCTCAGCAAAGTTCAGAAGATAAAAGCCACCCCTGCCCGCTCAATCTCAGTTTACCGCTAAAAGAAGCACGCGAAGCTTTCGAGCGTCGCTACTTAACAGAGCTCTTGGTCAGCACACTGGGGTCAGTTTCGGAAACGGCTCGTTTGGCGGGACTCGAACGCACACACTTATATCGTAAATTAAAAAGCCTCAATATTGATCTGCATACAGGGAGCCATAACGCATGAATATCATCATTCTTGGTGCTGGACAAGTTGGCTCTGCCCTAGCGCAATTTCTAGCAAAAGAAAATAACAACATCACCATTGTTGATACCGACACACAGCGCTTGCAGAAATTGCAAGACCATATTGATGTGCGCACGGTTGTTGGACATGCCGCTTATCCTTCCATATTGGAGCAAGCTGGTGCCGAAGATGCTGATATGCTCATTGCCGTCACGCCAAGTGACGAAGTCAACCTGCTGGCATGCCAAATTGCCAAAATTTTATTTAAAATTCCCGACAAAATCGCCCGCATTCGTCGCAGTGAATACATTACCCATCCAGAACTCTTCGATGTGGACTTTTCTGCTGACGCCATGGCGATTAACACCATCATTAGCCCAGAAGTACTGGTCACTCGCTATATTGAGCAACTGATTCGCTACCCTGGCTCGTTACAGGTACTCGACTTTGCTGACGGTAAGTTACGACTAGTCGGCTTGCGCGTGCGCTCAACAGGTCCCATGCTGGGACAAAGCATTCGTGATGTTACAGCCAAATTGTCTCAACAACAAGAAATCCGTATCGTCGCCATTTATCGTAACAACGCAGCCATTGCGCCTGATGGTGACACCATATTCATTGAAGGCGATGAGGTCTTTTTCTTAGCGCAAGCCGATGCCATTATTGGCATTATGCGCAAGCTACAACGTCAGGATTTACCTTATCGTAAAATTTTTATTGCCGGAGGCGGCAATGTTGGACTACGTTTAGCGAAATCACTCGAAAAAGATTTTCAAGTCAAACTGTTAGAGCACAACTTGGGACGTTGCCGCGAAATCGCCGAAGAGTTAAGTGATGCCGTTGTGCTCCACGGTGATGCGATGGATCGTGATTTATTACTAGAAGAAAGCATTGACCATACCGACTTATTTATTGGTGTGACCAATCATGATGAAGCCAATATTCTTTCTTCCATGTTCGCTAAACAACTCGGCGCTCGTAAAATCATGACATTGGTCAATAACAGTGACTATGTCAACATGATTCAAGATGACAAGATTGATATTGCCATTTCTGCCGATCAAATCACCGTATCGAGCTTACTCGCCAAGGTGCGCCAAGGCAGTACTGCGGTAGTACACACACTACGTCGTGGCGCTGCCGAAGCCATTGAAGTGGTCATTCATGGCAGTGAAAACACGTCCAACGTGGTAGGCAAAGCGGTAGAGCAAATTCAGTGGCCGCCAGCAACGCTCGTCGGAGCGATTGTACGCGAAGAACAAGTACTCATGGCACACCATGATACCATTATCGAATCGGGTGATCATGTGGTGCTTTTTGTCGCTGACAGTGAGCAAGTGCTCGCGATCGAAAAATTGGTTACCCCCAAGAAATTAACTTGACCTTCGATAGCACTGGTATTCGATAAACAAAATAAAGGCCGTTTTCGAACATGGATTTAAAAGTTATTCAACGCATTCTGGGCTTTTTGCTCATGGTGTTTAGTGTCACTCTGTTACCGCCTATTATGGTTGACTTGATTTATCAAGAAGATCGTTGGACCAACTTTTTCTTTCCATTGCTGCTCAATTTGAGTGTTGGTTTTTTACTCTGGTATCCCGCAAGACATAATCGCAGTGAAATGCGTATTCGTGATGGTTTTTTTATCTCCGCCATGTTCTGGGTCGTACTTTCTTTGGTGGCGAGCACGCCTTTTCAACTCACGCCTGAACTACAACTTTCTTTTACCGATGCCGTTTTTGAAGCCACCAGTGGTCTGACCTCAACAGGCGCTTCTGTCATTACTGGCTTAGATCAGCTCCCACATGGCATTTTATATTATCGCCAGCAACTTAACTGGCTGGGTGGACTTGGTATTGTGGTTCTAGCAGTAGCCATCCTGCCCATGTTAGGGGTTGGTGGTATGCAGCTTTATAAAACCGAAATGTCTGGTCCTTCTAAAAACGACAAGATGGCGCCACGCATTGCCGAAACAGCGCGTGGATTATGGATCGTCTATGTCTCGTTAACCTTAGCTTGTATTAGTGCTTTTTGGCTAGGAGGTATGAGCTTATTTGATGCTATTGGCTATGCTTTTTCTGTGATGTCTTTGGGCGGATTTGCACCTCACGATGCGAGCATGGGCTTCTATGATACCCCCTACTTGCTCTTTGTCGGCGGCTTATTCATATTGATTAGTGGTATTAACTTTACCCTACACTTCACCGCTTGGCGTAGCATGGGGCTAACCCACTATTGGCGCAACCCTGAAGTACGCATGTACCTGTTAATTGTATCCATCGCTACAGTGATCATGACGGCAACACTCTGGCATCATCATGTCTATGACTCATTAGAATTGGCTTTTTTACACGGCTTTTTTAACATGATTAGTGTCATGACCACCACTGGCTTAACCACCAGCGACCTATCACTGTGGCCGACCTTTATTCCCGTGTTACTAATTATGCTCAGCTTTATTGGTGGCTCTGCAGGTTCAACCGCAGGCGGCATCAAAGTGGTACGTATTTTGTTGTTATGGAAACAGGGCATGCGCGAGCTTTACCGCTTGGTTCATCCTAATTCAGTTGTACCTATTAAGCTAGGCGCACAAACTGTTTCAGACGGCGTTATTAGTGCGGTATGGGCCTTTTTTGCCCTCTATATTTTCACTGCTGCTTTTATTACCCTACTGTTTATGGCAACGGGACTAGACTTTTTTAGTGCTTTTGCCACCACAGCCGGCACCCTAAACAATATGGGGGTTGGGTTAGGTGGTAGTGTTAGCGGTGGATTTGCCACCTTATCGGACTCGGCAACTTGGATAGGAACCTTTGCTATGCTGCTCGGACGCTTGGAGTTATTTACTCTGCTGGTTTTATTTACACGCGCTTTTTGGCGCGGTTAACGCATCCGAGTTAACACTATTAAACTCACCAGTAAAATCATCGTTGGTAACAAGAAGGCACTGATCACAGCCGGCAAATTGGCCAAAGCTACCATGTCACCAACGACACGATTCAGTAAAAAGAACACCAATCCAATAACAATACCCAATAACACTCGCCCTCCCATACTGGCGCTACGCCCCGCACTGAGCAATAAGGTCAGTGCCAGCGCCAGCATCGCCAGTAATGAAATTGGATGGGCAAACTTACGCCACAAAGCCAGCTCTAGCGTCTGAGTCTGTAATCCACTGGCTTTCATACTATCGATTTGTGAACGCAGCTCAATCCAAGACCAGTTTTTTTTATCCTGTGCCATCAGAGACAATCCCATCGGTTCAAAAGGCAAATTCACCGGCAAGCTTGCCTGTTGCGTTTGTTGCCAAGTTAAGCCTGTAAACGGAAAGTCACCACCAATGGCTTCTGTTGCGACCTGTTGCTGACGTACTTCGCGCAAAATCCATTGACGACTTGTGGCATCAAAATCCGCCTGTTGTGCTTGAATCACATGATAACGATCTTTAGTACTATCCAACTCATAAATAATAACACCTGCCAGCTGGTCTTGCTTCACCACTGTTTGTGCTGTGATGTAACGGCGCTGATCTTTAGTCCAAAAGCCCGTTTCACCCGCTAAGGATAAATGCTGCGCCCCATTCACTAAACGCAATTGCAGCGCTGTTTTTTCTGCCCAAGGCGCTAAACTTTCCCCCACCAACAGCATCATTAACCAAATCAGCAACAGTCCCTTAGCCAAGGCGAGCAGAATCCGTGAAGGCGACCAACCACTACCACGAATAATAGTCAGTTCACTCTGCGCGGCTAACTGCCCCATACCAGCTAACACACCAATCAACAAAGCCATGGGAAAGACTTCATAGGCGTAAGCGGGCATTTTTAGCAACGCAAACAACAAGGCTTTAGTGAGTGGATAATTTTCTGACAAACGCCCTAGTTGGGACAATAACTCTGAAAAACCCAGCAAAGCGGTGAGTAATAACATGGCAGCTAACACCGGCCAAACGACGGACTGCGCTAAATAACGCTCTATTTTACCGAACCACATAAGGCTATTTTCCCATCAACCGACGTTTAAACAACCACCACCAATGCACAATGGGCATCACCACTAATAATGGGAAAACGAGCATCATCAGCATCCCTGGAAACATCGGCAGACCTCCGCCCTGAATTTGTGAACGCAAAGCAATGGCTACCTGCATAAAGAGCAAATAAAAAGCCAGCCCCAAAGCCATACGCGAGTAACGCCCTTTACGTGGCCCCACTCTCGCTAAACGCCAACCAACAAAAGCCAACACCAATACACTAGCCATGACAAAAAAACGCCACTGCAAATGCGCCATCGCTCTAGGCTCATCACGTCTTTGCCATAGCGTCAACGTATCCATGGCTTCAATATCTAATGCCGACAAGGTTACCTGCCAATCAGGCAACCAAACGGTCATACGCTCAAAACCTTGACTCATCAATTCTTCTTGACCAAGCAAACCACTCATCACCTGACCATTAAGCAAAATAAGCTGTGTGCGCCCTTGTTGTTGCTCAAAATAACCACTTGGTGCCAACAACAATTGATCGAGCTTTTCTGGGGTGCGCAATTGAATGAAAATATCCGTTAACTCGCCCTTAGCGCTCACTGTTTCAGCATAAAAGACCCCTTGCGATGAGGGTAAGGGCGTAAAACGCCCACCGACCAGTGATTTAATGTGCGTGCGCAACTGACCTTCAGCCAAAATACTGCGTTCCTGTTGCATCGACCAAGAGGCGCCAAACAAGGAAAAGAAGCCTGCCATTAAGGCGGCGATTAACGCCAGCAGCATGACCAAACGAACAAAATAGCGTGGCGCAATGCCGCTGGCTGCCAAGACTTCCATTTCTCGATCGTGATAAAGACGACCAAAAGTTAACATCACGGCTAAGAGCACCGACAAAGGCAATAAAATTTCCATCGCCATCGGGATTTTCAGCAACACCAATTGCAATACCAAATCGGGACTCAATCGGCCTTCTAGAGCTTCTGTTAGCAAACGAGCAACCTCACCGCCCATGATGACCAATAGCAATACGCCCAACACCGCCACGAAGGATAGGGTCATTTCTCGACTGATATAAGCGGTTAATAAACGCATGGGGGAATAACTTCACTTAATTAATGTTCAGTGCCAGTGCTTGTGCATTAGACACAAATTGAGTATTGTAAGTAAAAACAGTCAAGGACACTAATGAAATGAATAAACTGAGCATCGAATTAAGTCAAAATGCCACTGCACAACAATTACTGGTCATAACTGTGAGTAGCGGTATCGAACAAAGCGCCGAATTTAAACAGCAAGATAAGTTGCGCAAGGGTCAACTGAGCCAAGCCATTAGCGATGGTATTATTAGTGGCAAAAAAGGTAACACGCAGTTTGTTGCCCGCGTTAATGCCAAAGAGCCTAATTTACTTTTGGTTGGTGTGGGTGATAAACCCCTAACGCTTCGTTACTACCGTGAAGTGCTTGAATCGGCAGCTCAAGCGGTCAATTCCAGTAAACATACCGATGTACACTGCACCCTGACACAAGCTGAATTAGTCGACATTGACGCTCAACAAGCCTTGGTGCATGCCAGCCTCGTTTTTCAGAACAGCCTTTATCGTTATAACGATGAAAGCCTTGGCAAAGCAGCTAAAGACCCAGCCCCCGTTTTGTCCCGTTTAACCTTGGTTTCAGGCAGTCTATCTGAAGTTGAAGCACAAACCGCCATAGCTCAAGGTCAGTTCACCGCATTAGGCATGGCAACAACGCGCACCCTAGGCAATCTTCCACCCAACTTACTACACCCAGAAGCCTTGGCAGACCATGCTAAAGCAATGGCCAAAAAGCAGGGACTAAAATGCACCATCCTCAAACGTGCCGACATGGAAAAATTGGGCATGGGCAGCTTACTTGCCGTTGCACAAGGTTCAACGACAGCGCCACGCATGATTGCTCTTGAATACAAAGGCGGCAAAGGCGCACCCATTGCCCTCGTTGGTAAAGGCGTGACCTTTGATACCGGTGGCATCAGCCTAAAACCAGGCGCGGGCATGGATGAAATGAAGTTCGATATGTGTGGAGCAGCTACTGTTGTTGGTGTCATGCAAGCCCTAGCCGAACTAAAACTACCTATCAACGTCGTCGGTGTCATTCCCGCCGTTGAAAACATGCCCGCAGGCAATGCTGCTCGTCCGGGTGACGTGGTGACCAGTATGAGCGGTCAAACCATTGAAATTTTGAACACCGATGCTGAAGGTCGCTTGATTCTGTGTGATGCACTGACCTGGACGCAACGTGAATTCAAACCTAAGCAGATTATTGATATGGCAACCTTAACCGGCGCTTGTATTATTGCGCTAGGCAATCACACCAGCGGCCTGATGGGTAACGATGACGCACTCGCTAATGACCTGCTCGCAGCGAGTGAACAAACCTACGATCGTGCATGGCGCTTGCCCCTGTTTGATGAATACGACGAACAATTAAAGTCTAACTTTGCCGACATGGGTAACATTGGTGGTCGTGAAGCTGGCACCATCACCGCCGCTTGTTTCTTGAAACGCTTTATTGAAAATGATACCCCATGGGCGCATTTAGACATTGCTGGCACGGCTTGGGTATCGGGCGCGAAAAAAGGCGCCAGTGGTCGCCCCGTTCCACTGCTGGTGCAATACCTGATTAATCAAGCTCAAACCTCGGCATGAGCGAAGTTTGGTTTTACCTGCTGGCCGATGCGACTGAAGCAACGCGCCAGCAATTCATCTGTCGCTTTGGTGAAATGGCGATCAAACGTCAACGCCAAGCGGTCATTTATTGTGATTCGGATGCTCAAGCAGAAACCCTTGATGACCTACTCTGGACGCACACATCCCCGACCAGCTTTGTCGCTCATAGCATCAACTTTGCTTGTCCAGCCCCGCTTCAACTGGTTACAGCACAGTTTCCGCAACAAGGGGATATTTTGCTCAATCTCACCGATGAGCTACTCACCGTTACTGGTTATCAACGCATTGTTGAAATCATCAACCCCGATAGTCGTGAAGCCAGTCGTAGCCGTTGGCGACACTATCAACAACAGGGGCTAACGCCCGAACTTAAACCCATCGCCTAAGGACTCAGCTAAACGCTGAGCTTCAGTAGGCTTAACGTTTTTAGCTGCCCATCACTGAGCAAGGCTTCGTGTTATAATTGTCAGCATTTGATTACTGAATACGACGCCGCTTTCATGGATAAAACATACGACCCCTCTAGCATCGAAGGCAAATGGTACGCCATTTGGGAAAATAATGGACATTTCAAGCCAGCTGCACAAGGCAAAGACAGCTATTGTGTCATGCTCCCCCCACCTAATGTCACCGGTAGCCTGCACATGGGGCACGCCTTTCAAGACACCATTATGGACGCGCTCATTCGCTACCATCGTATGTCGGGCAAACGCACCCTGTGGCAACCAGGTACTGACCATGCCGGTATTGCCACACAAATGGTGGTCGAACGTCGTTTAGCCGCTCAAGGGGTCAGCCATCATGATTTAGGTCGTGATGACTTTTTAGAAAAAGTGTGGGAGTGGAAAGCCGAATCAGGTGGTACCATTACCCGCCAAATGCGTCGTTTGGGCGCCAGCTGTGACTGGTCACGCGAACGCTTCACCATGGACGATGGGCTAAACGATGCGGTGAAAGAAGTCTTTGTGCGCTTGTTTGATGATGGCTTAATCTATCGTGGTAAACGCTTGGTCAACTGGGATCCTGTGTTACAAACCGCTGTGTCTGACTTAGAAGTGATCAGTGAAGAAGAGCAAGGCAGCATGTGGCACTTCCGCTACCCACTCACCGATGGCTCTGGCAGCTTGGTCGTTGCTACGACGCGTCCCGAAACCATGTTGGGCGATACGGCAGTGGCGGTTAGCCCCGATGATGAACGCTACGCCAGCTTCATTGGTAAAACCATTACCCTGCCCTTGGTTGGTCGTGAAATCCCGATCATTAGCGATAGCTACGTTGATCCTGCTTTCGGAACGGGTTGTGTCAAAATCACCCCCGCGCACGACTTTAATGACTATGCTATTGGTCAGCGTCATGCACTTCCCATGATTACCATTTTAACCCCCACCGCGCACATTAACGATAACGCGCCCGAAGCCTACCGTGGGCTAGATCGTTTTGAAGCACGTAAGCGCGTGGTTGCTGATTTAGATGCCTTAGGATTGTTGGTCGAAATCAAACCACACACCCTGATGGTACCGCGTGGCGACCGTACCCAATCGGTGATTGAGCCGATGCTCACCGATCAATGGTTCGTCGATCTCACTCGTGATACCCAAGCCGATGGTCGTAAAGGCGGTAAAGCTGCCATAACCGACCCTGCACTCGCTTGCGTTGCCGACGGTCGTGTTAAATTTGTGCCCGATAACTGGTCAAATACCTACAACCAATGGCTGAACAACATTCAAGACTGGTGTATTTCGCGTCAAATCTGGTGGGGACACCGCATCCCCGCATGGTACGACGACAACGGCAGCGTTTACGTTGCCCACTCGGAAGACGAAGCGCGTAGCAAATACAACTTGCCCGCTCACTTAGCTTTACATCAAGACACCGATGTACTCGATACTTGGTTCTCGTCGGCACTCTGGCCGTTTAGCACGCTCGGTTGGCCGAATAACACAGCAGAATTAAAAGACTTCTACCCGACCAGTACGCTGGTAACAGGTTTTGACATCATCTTCTTCTGGGTCGCTCGCATGGTGATGTTCGGCTTGTATTTCGCCGAAGATGTGCCATTCAAAACCGTGTATGTACATGGGCTGGTACGCGATGCTGAAGGACAAAAAATGTCTAAGTCGAAAGGCAACGTGCTCGACCCGATCGATTTGATTGATGGCATTACGCTTGAAGACTTGGTAGCGAAACGAACCACTGGCTTAATGCAGCCTGAAATGGCGAAGAAAATCGACGCGAAAACACGCAAAGAGTTCGAAGGCGGCATTCCCGCTTATGGTACCGATGCCTTACGCTTCACCTTTGCTTCTTTGGCGAGCAACGGACGCGACATTCGTTTTGATCAAAAACGTTGCGAGGGCTATCGCAACTTCTGTAACAAGCTGTGGAACGCCACCCGCTTTGTACTGATGAATACCGAAGGACAAGATACTGGCTTAGATGCCACTTTGCCGTGCGATTACAGCCAAGCGGATAAGTGGATCATCTCGCGCCTACAACAAACCGAAAGCGAAGTCATTCGTCACTTTGAGCAGTATCGTTTAGACATGCTATCGCAACAGGTCTACGACTTCTTCTGGTCAGACTATTGCGACTGGTATTTAGAACTGACCAAACCCGTGCTGAACAATCCAGACAGCAGCGATGCACAAAAACGTGCCGCGCGTAAAACCTTGGTGCGTGTCTTGGAAGCGACCTTGCGCTTACTTCACCCGATCATGCCGTTTATTACCGAAGAAATTTGGCAAAAAGTCGCGCCACTGGCGGGTAAATTGGGCGACACCATCAGTACACAAGCCTATCCACAACCTCGCGAAGACGGCATTTGTTCTGTTGCTTTGGGTAATATTGCTTGGTTACAAGAAGCAATTTTAGCGGTGCGTCGTTTACGTGCCGATTTAAGCGTTGCCCCCAGTAAACCCATTAACCTGATTGCTGTCGATGCGAACGAACAAGATCAACAACGCCTAGGTGAGTTTGCGCCCTATTTACGCTTCCTCGCTAAAGTCGAAAACATTACAATCGCAAGCGAAGACCCAAAACAAGCCGCCGTTGCTGTCGTTGGCGGTAATCTGAAACTCTTCTTACCGATGGCAGGACTCATAGACTTCAAAGCGGAAAAAGCTCGTCTGCAAAAAGAAATGGGCAAACTGGCGTTAGAAATTGAAAAACTCGCCGGCAAGCTAAACAATTCTGGCTTTGTCGATAAAGCACCAGCGGCTTTAGTTGAAAAAGAAAAAGCGCGTTTAGCCGAACTGGAAAATGCAAAAAGCAATTTGGAGAAACAATATGCAGCACTTTAATCCTTTGCTCGTTGCAGCATTAATCAGTTTGCAAACCACAGCTTGGGCGGTTGAGCCTGCTCCTGCTCCTGCTTCAGCCGAAACGGCCAGCAGTGAAACAGCGGCTGCAACCAAAAAACCAACGTGGGAAGTGAAAGAAGTTCCTGCCAGCAAACAATGGGTCAGTGATAAGTTAGAGGTTCCCCTACGCTCTTGTCCTGGCGATCGTTGTAAAGTGGTTAAAATCGTTAAGCCTGGTTTTGAAACCACCCTAATCGGCATCACTAACGATGGTTGGGCGTTAGTGACCAGCGGTGACACTAAAGGCTATCTGCCCAAGCGCTATCTGCAAACTACCCCTGTTGCTAGTCAACAATTGGAAGGGGTTCAACGTCAATCCCTCGAAGCCATGCAAGCACAAGGCGCACTAAAAACAGAAATGGACGCGTTGAAAAACCGAGCTGAAACCGCAGAAATTGAAGTAGCCAGTTTGCGTAAAAACAATTATGAACTCAAACAAGAGCTCGATTACGTCAAAACACTATCAACACAAACTCTTGTCGTCAATGAAGACAACCGTCGCCTTAAAACGGAAATTGAAGCCTTACGTCAACGCAACGACATCTTAGAACAAGAAGCCAGCGATGTTGAAGGAAAGAATCAACGCGCTTGGGTTATGGTTGGAGCTGGCATTCTCTTTATGGGTTGGCTCATTGGCCGTTTTGCCCGCGCGCCAAGACGCAGAGGCTGGAATGAAATTTAGGCGAAAGCTTAAAGCACCGATTAAGGGACTCTAACAGAGTCCTTTTTTATTGCACAATTGTTTTTTGGCACATTATCTGCTTTTCTTTATTCGTTAAATCGAATTAAAGGAGCATTGCCATGCGCAAATTAACCTTGATCAGCGCTACCGCCCTGATATCACTCGCTAGTCTAAGTGGCTGCAACATGAGCAAACAAGATATTGGTATTGCTACTGGTGCTGCTGTCGGTGCGATTGCTGCACCACTCATTTTTGGTAACAGTGCTTGGTACACCATTGCAGGAGGTGCCGCCGCAGGTGGATTTATTGGTAGCTATGTGGGGAAAAATATGAGCCCTCAAAGTCGTCAAAAAGTAGCTTATACGCTGGATAAAGCACCCGACAAACAACCCTATCAATTTATGAGCACGCCACAAAACACGCCCGATTTAACCGTAACGCCGCTACGCAGTTATAAAATTAGTAATCAACAGTGCCGTGATTTTGAATTGGTTACCCAAGAAGGCGCTAAAACGGTCTATGACAAAGGTACTGCCTGTAAACAAGCAGACGGTAGCTGGCAAGTTCGTGCTTAAACAGTAACTAAACTGCATTCATTTCCCTCCCCTTAGAAGACTATTAGTCTTCTGCGATGTCGCACCGCTGTTCATTGAACAGCGGTTTTTTTATTGTGAAAATGGGTTCAGAAAAACATCAACGGGTCGATAAACTGATAGAGAGCAATAGACAATAGCCAAGGAGAGGGACAATGGAGATTTCAGCTAACGGTGCCATCAATGCCATGTTAGAGCAGAAACAGGCAGCCAGTATGCAAGAGGTTCAAGTTAGCTTATTTAAAAAAGCACTTGATATGAACACAGAGGGCGCTTTAGCGCTAGTGAATGCCGCCACACAAACGGCTACACCTGCTGCAAGCAACCCGCCTAACTTGGGTCAAAACCTTGACGTCAGGGCTTAACTCCCTGCCTAACAATAATGCCACCTTAACGGTGGCATTATTGTTATGTATATAGGAAAATAACCGAAGAAGAAAATTAAGTTCCTCTCGCTAAATTCATCCAAGTATCCGCTTCTAGCATCTGTTCGCCTTCAAAATGCCAATCATACCAACGACGTACCCAACGGTTAATTTCATTAATCACATTGGCATTCTGAATACCCAGTTTGATCGAAAACAACTGCACTTTCTCTCGCTCTTCATCACCAAAATGCCCATCCTGATAACTCAATTTGACCATTTCTTGCAAAGCAATAATCTTAGTCGCAAAGCTATCGAATGCTGACAGCAATACCGCATCATCATCCACTTCTTCAGGCGTCAAATCCAATGGCAATTGCCATTCTGTTGCCCACTCAATCAAAAACCGCTCTTCTTCGACCGAAATATCATGATCAATGGCGGCCATACTCACTAACAGCTTCAATAACGACTCTCGTTGAGCTTGAGTTAACTCGTAGGCGAATCCAGAAACCGCAAACTGATGTAATTGCATGCTTTTTTAACCTTTTTTACGACCTTCGATTTGCGACACATCCCTTACCGCACCAAAAGCTGCACTGGTCGTCATCGCAGCATACGCGCGTAATGCTGGCGATACCGCGCGTTCACGCGGTGCAACAGGCTGCCATGCATGAACACCTTTTGCTTCCATCGCTTCACGACGTGCATGTAATTCAGCGTCAGTCAGCTCAACATTGATGCTACGATTGGGGATATCAATGGTGATAATGTCGCCATTTTGCACCAAACCAATATTACCGCCTTCCGCTGCTTCTGGTGAAACGTGACCAATCGACAAGCCAGAAGTTCCGCCAGAAAACCGACCGTCAGTAAGCAGGGCACAATATTTTCCCAAGCCTTTAGACTTAAGATAAGAAGTAGGGTAAAGCATCTCTTGCATGCCTGGCCCACCTTTTGGTCCTTCGTAACGAATAATGACGACGTCACCTTTTTGCACCTCATCCGCCAAAATACCCTTCACAGCAGCATCCTGACTTTCATAAATCCGTGCAGCGCCTCGAAAAACACGCAACACAGAAGTTGGCACACTAGTGGTATAACGTAGTTGCTCTAATTCATACATGCTCTCATCAACACCCGCCGTTTTTACAATACAACCATGTTGCGCTAAGTTACCAAATAAAACGGCCAAACCACCATCTTGCGTGTAAGCGTGGTCTATAGAACGAATACAGCCTTTCTCATGATCATCGTCTAGCGTTTGCCAACGCGCTGACTGACTAAAAGCTTCGGTGGTACGAATTCCACCAGGCGCTGCTTTGAAGAAGGTTTTAACTTCATCAGTTACACCAGAACGAATATCCCAACGCGCCAAGGCATCGCCCATCGTCGGCGCATGAACGGTATGGCAATGGGTATGCAATAAGCCACCACGATTCAATTCAGCCAAAATTCGCATAATTCCGCCTGCACGATGCACATCTTCCATGTGATAGTCGGGATGGTTAGGCGCTACTTTAGACAAACAAGGTACTTTACGACTCATACGGTCAATATCGGCCATGGTAAATTCGACTTTCGCTTCATGTGCGGCAGCCAGCAAATGAAGTACGGTATTGGTTGAACCACCCATCGCCACATCCAGCGCAATGGCATTTTCGAAGGCATCGAAAGTGGCAATACTACGTGGCAACACACTTTCATCGTTTTGTTCATAGTAACGACGTGCTAGCTCAACAATACGGCGACCTGCTTCTAAAAACAATCCTTTACGATCACTATGCGTCGCCAAAGTAGAACCATTACCTGGTAATGACAAGCCCAGTGCTTCTGTTAAGCAATTCATGGAATTAGCGGTGAACATCCCAGAACAAGAACCACAAGTTGGGCAAGCTGAACGCTCAATAGCATCGACCTCTTCATCGTTTTTTTTGCTGTCCGCTGCCGCTACCATCGCATCAACTAAATCGAGACTGATTTTTTTACCGCCCAACACCACCTTGCCCGCTTCCATCGGACCAC
This sequence comes from uncultured Francisella sp., assembly GCA_964646525.1. GTDB lineage: Bacteria > Pseudomonadota > Gammaproteobacteria > Thiomicrospirales > Thiomicrospiraceae. The sequence goes on from CAZYER010000002.1 coordinate 87,183, forward strand.
CAGAAACGAAGATCGTAGGAATATTCAAACGCAATGACGCCATGAGCATACCAGGTGTAATTTTGTCGCAGTTGGAAATACAAATCAGCGCATCGGCACAATGGGCATTCACCATGTATTCAACACTGTCGGCAATGATTTCACGACTTGGCAACGAGTACAACATACCATCATGACCCATGGCGATACCATCATCAACGGCAATGGTATTAAACTCTTTAGCCACACCGCCAGCTGCTTCAATTTCACGCGCCACTAACTGACCTAGGTCTTTTAAGTGAACATGACCCGGCACAAATTGCGTGAATGAGTTAGCGATGGCAATAATCGGCTTACCGAAATCCTGTTCGCCCATACCGGTTGCACGCCACAACGCGCGTGCGCCTGCCATATTACGACCATGAGTGGAGGTACGAGAACGATATTGAGGCATAACAAAATCCTTAATAATTAAAACTGGCAATACCTCATTATAGAATATTTTGTCACACTTTAGGGATGATCCAGCACGGATGAGCTTATTTCACACCATTTGGCAAGCTCCGTATAATAGGTGGCGTATCACCCCTTTTGTATTTTTCAGACATTCATTTATAATTCTATAGCCTATTCGACCCTTCTATCCTCCTATACAGACTTTAAAGATGGCCAAGCTCACAGACACCTCAAAAACGACTTTTTCATGTTTTTCCTTAGCTTGATAAAGCGTTACCAACTTTTGTTATGGTTACTCAGCCCTATCCTATTCGCATGGCTGTTTAAGGAAGCGTGGCAGCATAAAAGTTGGTCTCTCCTGCGCGCTCGCTTAGGACAAAGTGCGGCGATTAAAGCCGATCATTGGTTTCACTGTGCATCCGTTGGTGAAGTGAATGCGATTGCCCCTCTGGTGCATGCAATGGCGCAACAGGGTAAATCTTTGCTCGTCACCACCTTTACACCGACAGGACTGGAACAGGCACAGCGTCGCTTTGGACAGCTACATCACATTCAACTGAGGTTACTGCCATTGGATTGGCACTGGACGATGCAACGCTTTTTAGCATCGCTAGACTGCCCTAATCTGACCTTAGTCGAGACCGAGTTCTGGCCAAACCTTATTCAATTAGCGCATCAACAGGGTCTAACCATCCGCCTGATTAACGCTCGCATTACGCATAAAACCCTTTCAGCACCGCATTGGTGGCGCCAGCTATTGGTCGAGCTACTGAGTCAGCAAGTCAGTCAAATCCTCTGCCGTAACGACCAAGACGAACGAGACTTTCATCAATTGGGTATTAATGGAGAACACATTCAGGTCATTGGCAATTTGAAATGGTGTGATAAAGCGCCAGATAACTTGCCACAACTGTTGAAGCGTCCTTATGTACTCTTGGCCTCTAGCCATGATCCTGAAGAGCTTGAGCTTGCTAAACGCTGGCAAGCCTATAACAAACTGCCAACCCTCGTTATTGTGCCGCGTCATCCCAAGCGTGCGTTGGATATTGTTAAACAATTCACACGAGCGGATATTCCTTTTAGCCAACGCAGCCAAAACTCAGAACACACTCAGGGCATATTACTCGCCGATACCTTTGGCGAGTTGACTGCCTGGATGGCTCATGCCGAACTGGTGGTGATGGGCGGCAGCTTTGCGCCCAAAGGCGGACAAAATCCACTCGAAGCGATTCGATTGGCAAAACTGGTATTATCAGGACCAGACATGCGCGACTTTGCAGAAGAAGTGAACCAGCTAGTACCACTGGAAGCTTTAGTTCAAGTCAATCAATTTGATGAGTTAATGGCGCAGATTCAACATTCCCTAGCCCATAAGGAGCTTAGAGATACTGGTGCACTGGCGGGGCAAGATTGGCTTGCTCAGCATCAACGGCATATCTTAGCCAGCGCGCTCAGTGCTTTGGAACAACCCCGTGCAGTGCCGTAGTGGTTGCGCTGCTTGCTGTATTGCGCCATCGATTTCATCGCCTATGCCCAAGCACCCGTTAGGAAAAGCCGCAGGAGTTGCTTGCGACCATTTAACGCACGATTTATTGTGCGAGCTTTTTGGCTTGCCCGAACGCCCCAGCGTCTGCGGCAGTCTGCAACCGAGCGTTAGCATGTGTGGAGAAAATCGCACGCAAGCCCTAGCTTATTTGAACGAATTAGAAACCTTAACCGCGCCAGTTTAACACGCTTGCCAAGCGGACAACAGAGATTGTGCTTTATCGATTACGCCCTGTTCTGTGTCGGCATTAACCGCACCAATAACGGCAATCCCATCTACTCCGCACGTCTTAACTGCTGCAATATTCTTGCATTCAATACCGCCAATGGTTACCACGGGATAAGCAGGCAATAACCATTGCACCCAAGTGCGAAGATTTTCCAAACCCACCGCTGGATGGTCAATTTGCTTACTGGTCGTGCCAAATAATGGACCAATCGCCACATAACTCGGACGCGCCGCCTGTGCCAGTGCCATTTCAGCTAGGTTATGCGTGCTTATGCCTAAACGCAAACCACTATGTTGCAAAACAGCTTTATCGGCATCAGCCAGTGCTTGCCAATCTTCCTGACCTAAATGTACACCAAAAGCGCCAGCTTCAATCGCCAGTTGCCAGTGATCGTTAATAAACAGCTGGCACTCATCATAGCCTTGGCAAAGTGCTACCGCTCGCTCCACCTCTTGTTTGATAAAACCAACATCGTCTGACTTCACCCGAAGTTGCAAGGTTCGACAACCCGCCTGCAATAAAGGCACTAACTCAACCGCCTTAGACACAATCGGGTAAATGCCCATCGATTGTTTCATCGCTGGAAAAGATGACGGTAATGACCTTGGCGCTTCGCCTTCGACTAACCAAGGGAAATGTGCCGAACTGGGTTGCCAGCCAAAGGTCGCCACCGCCCCTACACCTTGCCCCAGTTTTTGACCATGAACAATACCGCCGTGAACCCTAGCTTTGGCTTGCACCACGGCCGCTGTTAGCGATAATCCCTGTACCAAACCCGCTGCAATACTACTGGCTAACACGCACCCCGAACCATGACTGTGACATGAATCAATCGTCGGCGCAATCAACCAAACTGGCGCTTTAGTTGGTTCTAGTAATAAATCTGCTGCTAAAGCATCATCAAAATGTCCACCTTTGAGTAATACCGCTTTTGCGCCCATACTCAACAAAGCTTGTGCTGTAGCTAACTGGTCAGATCGGCTGCGAATAGTCAATCCCGTTAGCAGCTCTGCTTCTGGTATATTCGGGGTAATGAGGGTTGCCATCGGCAATAATCGGGTAGTGAATAATTGACGAGCCCCCGTTTCCAATAGGTTTTCACCGATACTCGCCTTAAAGACCGTATCCAATACAATCGGCACTTTTACATCAGCAAGCAAGTTGACCAAACAAGATACCATAGCACGACTGCCGATCATGCCAATTTTAATGCCTGCAATCGGCATGTCGGACAAAATGGCTTCAACCTGAGCTTGTAATATTGTCGGCAATACAGGATGCACCGCTGTCACACCCTGAGAGTTCTGAATGGTCAGCGCGGTAACGGCACTAAAACAAGGTACAGCCAAAGCCTGAGCAGCTGCCATGTCGGCAGACACACCCGCACCGCTGGAAGGGTCGTGCCCCGCAATGGTGAGGAGGGATGATTTTTCTGAACTGTTCATCCACTTCTAACCAAGAAATTCCGCACAATCCGTTCATCTAAGCAACTGCGTAAAAAAGCATTCATAGCTGTCATGTCGTTACCATCATAAAAAGCCAACATCAAGGCATTGAATTCTTGTTGTCGCTTGGCTGGAACATTAATAATTGGGTAGCCTTGTGCCAGCAAAATGCCATTCATCATGAAACGTCCCGTGCGTTTATTAACATCCCAAAAGAACTGAATGCGTGCCATTTGTAAAAAAGCAGTGATAGCACGATCATAAATATCGTCGATGTTCGTAAGCTGATCGGCTAAGACGTGCCAATGATCGAGTAATGTTTCTGGCGCGGGTGGCTCATAATCTGTACCCGAAATGGTCACAAAGCCCGAACGAAACTTACCCCAATCTAAAGCTTCGTCTTTACCTGCAATCTGGTGAATTGAAAGCACTGTTTCTAGATCAAAAGCAAAATGGTCATTTTTAATCAATTCAAATAGGTATTCCCAAGCCTTTGCTTGGTTAATCGCCATATTTTGGTCGCTGATTTTATGGCCGCCCACAGTGATACCATCCAAAATGGTTTGAACTTCGGGCAAAGTCATGGCAACGCCTTCTAAGTTAACCGCATCGTAAACCAATTGCGACACGTCGCGCTTAGCAAGTTGTAAAGCTAAAGGCTGATTAGGAATTAAACCCGTCAATGACATGCTGTTAATCTCGTCAATTGCATCAACTAAACGCCTTGCGTTGCGAGGTGAAGATAGCAAGTAAGTGGTTTCGTCCATGTTTTCACCATTATGAATATGCTTTGAGCATATCATTGCAACACCGTTTTGTCATCACCCATGATGCCAAAACGGCGTGCCCAGCGTCGGTGTCGAGGCTTGTGCCATCGGACGTGCAGGAATCGGCCCTGCTTCATAACACAAACGCCCTGCTTCAATCGCGCCAGCAAAGGCCTTTGCCATTTTCACAGGGTCAGCGGCTTGAGCAACGGCTGAATTGAGTAAACAGGCATCGTAACCCAACTCCATCACCTTCGCAGCGTGACTCGGTACGCCCAACCCCGCATCAACCACTAAAAAAGCATCGGGTAAGCGTTTGCGAATCGCTTCTAGTGCATAGAGGTTAATCGGTCCTAGAGCCGTACCAATGGGTGCCGCCCACGGCATGATCGCTGTCACGCCCAAATCATACAGCTTCATCGCCAACACCAAATCATCGGTGGTGTAAGCAAACACCTTAAAACAGTCTTTCACCAAGACTTCAGCTGCTTTCAGCAACTCGAAGGGATGCGGCTGTAGATTGTAATCATCACCCAAGGTTTCCAGCTTAATCCAATCGGTAGCAAAAATTTCCCGCGCCATCTGTGCCGTGGCGATGGCTTCTTCAGCGGTGTAGCAACCGGCGGTATTCGGCAATAACCGACAACCCGCATCTTGAATCATCGACCAATAAGCATTGCCTCCACCCGCCTGCGGATTTAACCGACGCAAGCCCACGGTAATCACCTCTGCCCCGCTCGCTTTCACCGAATCTTGCAGGTGCTGTGGTGAAGGATACAAAGAAGAGCCAATAAAAAAGCGACTGTTTAACTCAACGCCTGCCAATGTAAACGACATATCTGTTCCTATGTATATTAAGCATAAAAATCTCAAGTAAGGGAATGATAACAAGGCGAAAGCCCGAAACAATAAAAAGTAAAGCTACTGAAGTAGCTGCTTTTTTTGAGAAGGCTTTTAACGCAGTTAGCGCTCCTTAATTGAATTTTTATCAGCCGCCTTGAACTGGTGCAACCACGTCGATTCTATCTCCGTTGTTTAGCTCAGTGGTTGCATACTGCCCCTTTGGCACAAACCGCGTATTGATGGCACAGGCCATACGCTGATCGGGTGCATAGCCACGACCCTGCAAAAAATCAGCGAGCATCATGCCTTGATGAATGGCAAAGCTTTCACCATTAAACGACACCACAATGGTGGCGCATTGATTACAACTCATGTTATTTTCCTTCCAATAACCCAACTCCCTGCAACACGCTGGCAGGCGCGAGCAGATACCCATGTCGATACAGACCGTTAATGGTCAACACGCCCTCATTCCACCCGACAAAGGGCAGATTATCAGGCAAGGCTGGGCGCAAGTTGACCGACCATTTCACAATATTCGCTTCAGCAAACCCAGAATGCAGACTATAGAGCGCACTGAGTAACTCTAAAGCCGAACGCACCGTGACAGGACTTTTATCTTCCGATTCTAACTCGGTGGCACCGATAATAAACCGATAATTCGCTCGTGGTACAACATACAACATATAACGCGGATGCATTAAGCGCACGGGGCGTTGCAAGGTCACTTCAGGTGCATCGACCGTCAACACCTCGCCACGTACACCTCTTACCGAAACCCTGTCTTTCGCACCGACACCACGCGCATCAACTACGACATCAAATGCCTGCCAACCCTGTTCAGTTTGCAGACGCTTTTCCTGTAACGACAACACAGGCGTTTGCTCATGCCAAACCACGCCCAACTGATCGAGCGCAGCGGCCAAAGCGATAAACATATCGGCATTATCGACTTGCGCTTCTTCCGCTAAAAATACGCCATGACGAAACTTACCCGCCAACGCAGGTTCAAATGCATCAATATCAGCACCCGACAACACCTTCACCGCTTGCGCCTGTTCGACAGGCAAGCGACGCAATAACAAGTCTTGAAAGTGACGTAAACTACTGACATCCGCCGTATGTGCCACCGCCAAACTGCCCTGCTGACGATACATCACCGAGCAGCCTGAATCGGCTTCCAGCTCACTGATCCACTGCGGATAAGTGTGCAAAGAAATCATGCCCAAACGGAAGACTTCAGGCTCACTCACGGCCAACTCGGCAAAAGGCGAAATCATAGCCGCTGCCGTTGTGCCAGCCGCTTGCTCACCTGTTTTGCTATCGCCATCAAAGAGCGTTACCGCATGACCCGCACGAGCCAGTCGCCACGCTAACAAGCGTCCGACCAACCCCGCGCCAGCAATCCCCACTTTCATAATAGCTCCTCGTGAATTTACACCTAACTAAACCGTCATGAGTCTCTAAAATTGCTAGGCGCAAGGCTCGCAGACGCAAGGCGTGTACATCAGTACACAACGCAGCGCGAGAAACGCAGCAACAACGCATGATAGAGACGTAATAGGTTTAGGAGTAAATTTCAGCGCCAGCCGCCTTAAACTCCGCCGCTTTCGCTTTCATTTCCGCTTCGACATCCAATAACTGAATAACATTACCTGCAGGCAAAGGTGCATGGGTTTGCGCTTGAGCAAAATCACGCACTTCTTGTGAAATTTTCATCGAACAGAATTTTGGACCACACATTGAACAGAAATGGGCGATTTTCGCCGACTCTCGTGGCAAGGTCGCATCGTGGTAGGCTTTTGCTGTTTCTGGATCAAAGCCCAAATTAAACTGATCTTCCCAGCGGAATTCAAAGCGCGATTTACTTAACGCATCGTCACGTAATTGCGCCCCTGGGAAACCTTTTGCCAAATCGGCGGCATGGGCGGCGATTTTGTAGGTGATGATGCCCGTTTTCACATCGTGCTTATCGGGCAAACCCAAATGCTCTTTCGGTGTCACATAACACAGCATTGCCGTACCATACCAACCAATTTGTGCTGCGCCAATCGCCGAGGTAATGTGGTCATAACCAGGAGCGACATCGGTCGTTAAGGGACCCAGCGTGTAGAAAGGCGCTTCAAAACAATCGGCTAATTGCTTGTCCATATTTTCTTTAATCATCTGCATCGGCACATGACCTGGCCCTTCGATCATTACCTGCACATCGTGTTTCCACGCAATCTGCGTCAACTCGCCCAGCGTTTCTAATTCTGCGAATTGGGCGCGATCGTTAGCATCGGCAATCGAACCAGGGCGCAAGCCATCCCCTAAACTGAAAGCGACATCGTAGGCTTTCATGATTTCACAAATTTCTTCAAAATGGGTGTACAAGAAGTTTTCTTGATGATGCGCCAAGCACCATTTAGCCATGATCGAACCACCGCGCGAAACAATACCCGTCACACGATCAGCTGTGTAAGGAATAAACGGCAAACGCACGCCCGCATGAATGGTGAAATAATCCACGCCCTGCTCGGCTTGTTCAATCAAGGTGTCACGGAACACTTCCCAGTTCAGGTCTTCAACAATGCCGTTCACTTTTTCCAATGCTTGATAAATCGGTACCGTACCAATTGGCACAGGCGAGTTTCGCACAATCCATTCGCGTGTTTCGTGAATGTTGTTGCCCGTCGATAAATCCATCACCGTATCACCACCCCAACGAATCGACCAGACCAGCTTTTCCACTTCTTCTTCAATGCTCGACGTGATTGCCGAGTTACCGATATTGGAATTGATTTTCACCAAAAAGTTACGGCCAATAATCATCGGCTCAGATTCTGGATGGTTGATATTATTGGGGATAATGGCACGACCACGCGCAATTTCATCACGCACAAACTCAGGCGTGATTTCTGCCAACATAGTAGCGCCAAAAGAATGGCCCTTGTGCTGCGGACGCTGTTGCGCCATAAATTCCGCCACTTGCGCACGAAGCAAGTTTTCACGAATCGCGACATATTCCATTTCAGGCGTGATGATGCCCTTTTTGGCATAGTGCATTTGCGACACATTCATGCCTGCTTTCGCCTTACGCGGCAGGTGTTTGCCTTCAAACTGAATGGCACGTAACTTCTCATCATTGGCACGCGCATTACCATAGTCACTGCTTAAGCCCGTCAACAACTCGGTATCACCGCGCTCCTCAATCCACTGCTCACGCAAACGTGGCAAGCCTTGACGCACATTGACCGCATAATCGGCATCAGTAAACGGACCAGATGTGTCATAGACTCGAATCGGTGGATTGGGCGTTGCTTGTGTCTCATCTTTATTGATGACGAGGGTATCGGTTTGTGCGATTTCGCGAAACGGCACGCGAATATCAGCACGCGAGCCTTCGATATAGACTTTTTTCGAATTCGGAAATGGAGCGGTGGTGATTTTATTGGCTAAATCGGTTAAATCGACGGTTAATTGGTTACGTGCCATGATGCGAAGCCCTCAACAATAAATGCGGTTTGAGGGTGCTGGTGAAGCAAATATAGAATTTTTAATTAAGGATCAAGGAAGTACTTGTCTTCCGACATCCTAACCTTCTTCTTAAAAGAGAAGGCATAAATAAACACACATTTTCCTGTTCCTTTACGCAGGTATTACCCTGATCAAGTTCACGGGTTCTGCCCCTAAAGGCAATCTCAGCTTCACCAGCACCCCGACAAGTTTTGCCACATCATAACAAAGGCGGAGATGATTTGGCAATAAGCAGAGTGTGTTATGATTCAAGATGAAGATTCAATCATCTCAACGAGGTGCCTTATGTCCTTGCCTTGGTTTGACAGGTTACATCAACGCGCTTGCGATACCGACAGTCCTTTTGTACAGGCTGTAGAAGAGGTTTTCACCTCGGTTGCAGGGATTGCCGACACCCATCCTGAATGGAAACAAGCGGCTATTTTTGAGCGTCTACTCTTGCCCGACCGCGTCATTGAATTTAAAGTCGAATGGATTGATGATCATGGTCAGGTGCAGGTCAATCGTGGCTACCGTATTCAATACAACAATAGCCTAGGCCCTTACAAAGGCGGTCTGAGATTTCATCCAAGCGTCAACGCAGGTATTCTCAAATTCTTAGCCTTTGAACAGATTTTCAAAAACGCCTTAACGGGACTTGCCCTGGGTGGAGCCAAGGGAGGTTCAGACTTCGATCCAAAAGGCAAAAGCGATGCTGAAGTGATGCGCTTCTGCCAAGCCTTTATGCGCGCCCTCTATCCTTACATCGGCCCAATGGTCGATGTTCCAGCCGGTGATATTGGTGTTGGCAACCGTGAATTAGGTTATTTATTTGCCGAATATAAACGCCTCACTCATCAGTATAGCGGCGTATTAACGGGTAAGCCGCTGTTACTCGGTGGCTCTATGCTGCGACCAGAGGCAACAGGCTATGGGGTGGTTTATTTTGCGCAACACTTTCTCGAAGACATGTACGCCGATACGCTTGAAGGAAAAGTATGCTGTGTCTCAGGTGCCGGCAATGTCGCATTACATACCATCGAAAAACTACAACAGTTAGGCGCTAAGGTGATTAGTTGTAGCGATAGTCAGGGCACACTCCACGACCCACAAGGACTGGATATCAAACTGATTAAACAACTGAAATCCAGTGCCCAACCTCTCACCCATTATTTACATGAACATAAGCAGGCTGAGTTTATTCCCAGCAGTTGCTATCCTGATAATGGACATGCGGTATGGCAGCTGGCTTGTGATGCCGCCTTTCCTTGTGCCACACATAATGAACTAACACTCACCGACGCAAAAGCACTGGTAAGCAATGGCGTTAAATTAGTGGTAGAGGCAGCCAATATGCCTTGTACGCCAGAAGCCATTGAATACTTCCTCAGTCAATCGATTGCTTTTGCACCCGCTAAAGCCGCCAACGCGGGCGGTGTGGCTATTAGCCAATTAGAAATGGCACAAAATGCCAGTATGATTCGTTGGACTTATGCAGAGATTGACCAACGCCTCAACGAAATTATGCGTCATATTTATCAACAAATTAAAGATACTGCCGTCGCTTATCATCAGCCGAATAATTTGGTTATGGGTGCAAATATTGCCGCCTTCAAGCGCGTGGTCGAGGCCATGCTACTGGAAGGTTGCTAAAACAACCAATTTATTTGTTATACTCATGTCATAAACAAAACCTAAGTTACTAATATCCGTCATAAAAATCTTCATCGTCGTTCTTCTCATGGGACTAGGGTTAGTCACTCACCCTACCCATGCGACCTACACCAGTCCCAGCAAATCCCTCACCACAGAACAGGGAATGTTGAGCTATCATCAACTAGGAAAAGGCAAACAAACCATTGTGTTACTTGGTGGCAGACTAGGTTTTAGCAATTGGAATTTAGAACCAATTCAACAACTGCTCGCGCCTCATTATCGTGTATTATTAATGGACATGCGCGGCATTGGTGAAAACAAACAACCAATCGAGATCCGACACCTCTTGGATCAAACAACATTAATCGAATCAATCACAGAAAAAACGCCATTATTCCATCTTTAATTTACGGGCATAAACGGCAAAAATAAAGGCACCAAGCAACACCCACATGCCAAAACGCCACCAAGTTTCTGCCGGTAAGAAAGCCATTAACCCACCACAAAATACAATGCCTAATAACGGAATGGTGGCACCACCCGGAATAACGAACGGACGATGACGATCGGGTTGTGAACGACGCAGCACTACAACGGCCAAACAGACTAACACAAAGGCAGAGAGTGTGCCCGCATTAACCAACTCCGCTAAAGAAGACAAAGGCATGAAGCCAGCCATCAACGCCATCAACACACCCGAAATAACAATAGCAACACTCGGCGTTTGGTAACGCTGAGACACCACAGACAAGCTTAACGGCAAATGACCATCACGAGACATCGCATAAATAATACGTGTCAAACCATAATAAAGCACCAACATCACCGTTGTTAAGCCCGCAATAGCACCTGTTGCCACTAAGGCAGAGGCCCAATTCAACCCAACTAATTGCAGCGCATGCGCCACTGGTGACGGCACATTCAACTCAGTAAAAGACACCATACCAGTCAGCACACTGGCCACGGCAATATAAATGATGCTACAAGCGGCTAACGCCCATAATAAGCCTTTCGGCACATCACGTTGTGGATCTTTCGCTTCTTCGGTAGCGGTCGAAACGGCATCAAAGCCAACATAAGCAAAAAAGACTAAAGAAGCGGCCGCTAAAATACCCACTGGCTTACCATCAGCCCCTTCACCAAACCAACCAAAAGGCGCAAAAGGTGACCAATTATCGGGATTCACAAACCCTACACCAACGATTAAGAAAACAGCAATGGTTAACAGTTTGACAAACACCATCACCGCATTTAACCGAGCACCTTCTTTGGCTCCTACAAGCAACAACCCCATTAACGTCAGGATAATTAATGAAGCGGGTAAATTAATCCAACCACCACTCGCTGGCGGTTGAATCAATTCAGAGGGCAAGCCCAAGCCAATGGCTTGCAACCCATTGTTAAAGTAGCCTGACCAGCCTGTTGAGACAGCCGCAACAGCCACGCCATATTCAAGAATTAAAATCCATCCAATCAGCCAACCAACCATATTACCGAAGGCAGTTTTCGCATACCCATAGGCACTACCACTACCACCCAACATGCCGGCTAATTCAGCATAAGCAAAAGCCGCAAAGCCCGCAGCCAACCCTGCCACAATAAAGGAAACAACCACCGCTGGCCCAGCTTGATTAGCTGCCGCAATGCCAGTTAAGACAAAAATGCCCGTACCGATAATGGCACCTATGCCCATGAAAAACAAATCCCACGCCGTTAAAACGCGTTTTAACTCAATTTCATGGCGCATAAGCACTCCTTCTTACTAACCTTGGCAAGCCTCATTAGGCCGTTGCGTAAACTTGCAGACCTCGTAACACCAAATCGGGCGTCCATTGCCAATCGCCCGATAACAAAGGCAATAATTGTTGTGCATCTCCGCCCGTAATAATACAGCGCATCGGACCACCGACTAAATCATAAGCCTGACTGTGCAAGCGCTCAACACCTGCTGCTAGCGTCCATAAAGCGCCACCGGCCACTGCCTGCGCGGTATTTTTTCCTAAAAAATCGATACTAGGTTGACTTTCTGCTTGTTCATCTTCGGTCAACAGTGCATTCACTTTGGCGGTTCGATTCAGCAGGCACTCACGCATCAAACGCAGTCCAGGCACAATTAAACCACCCAAGTGCTCGCCACCATTGTTGACCACATCCATGGTCAATGCCGTACCCGCATCAATCACACACACAGCAGATGATTCAGTTTGCCACGCACCCAATAACGCGCACCAACGATCAACACCCAAGCGCTGAGGTTGTGCATAACCATTTTTCAAACCGATTTTTTTAGGTTCAGAAACCACTTCTAACAGGGTTGAAGACCAACTACTGGCAATACAAAAGCGCAGTAAGCGCATCCATTCACCATCGGTGACCGAAGAAATCACCACCTGAGTTGGTTTTTCAGCATCTGGCCACACTTGCTGTAAGAAAGCCTCAACCGACAAACCCTGTAACGCCACTGCCCCTGAAAACTCATACAAACCCGAACGCACACGCGCCCACTTGACGCGCGTGTTACCCACGTCCAACAACAATTTACTCATGTCAACCCTTAATTCATGTCAGCAGACGTAGTTTAACTTCATCCGCCATAAAAACTTGTTCTCCAGCGCTCGTTGCCACACGCAACGCGCCTCGGTCGTTTATATCGAGCCAAACACCATCAACCGATTGATTGCCTTGCCAAACCCTAACGGGCTGCCCCAACCAAAGAGCAGAAGCCAGCCATGCTTTTTTAATTTCCGCTCGACCATGAACTGAACCCAAAGCATCTAATCGCAACAGCCATTGATGACTTATAGCAGCAATCAATTGCGCAATACTCGGCAAACGAGCCATGTTACCTTCTAGTGCAATCGCCTCATCAGGTAACTGACCTGACAAACGATTTAACCCGATACCCAATACCACATCGCATAAATGACCACGGCGTTGAACAATGGTTATCAACATGCCTGCTAACTTACGGTCGGCGATATAAATATCATTCGGCCATTTTAACTGAACCTGACTCACACCTAAAGTAATTAATGCACTTTGCACCGCTAAAGCGGCATTTAAACTGAGCAAGCCCACATATTCTGGCTCGACAGCTACCCAGCCGCGCCAAGAAAAAGTAACCTGTCCTAAACCAGATAGCCAAACACGCCCCTGACGACCTTGCCCAGACTGTTGTTGTAAGGCGACACATAAACGCCATTCACGTCGTGATGGAGCTGGTTGTTGACACAGCCAGCTTTGCGTCGAATCAACGCTGTTCAGCACATCAATTGCTTCCAGCGCGAGACGCTGCGCTTGAGACAACTCCTGCCAAATGGCTTTTGCTAATAATGAGTTATGCAAGTTTCACCTTATGGCTTAGCGGAAGGTTGTGTGACCTTGGCTGTATCCGTTGTTGATTCCGCACTGACTGGAACAGAGTTCTTAACCTGTTGCCATTGCCACCAGCTCAAGCCAGCCAGCAAAACGAGTGATACTAACAGCCACCACCCAGCACGCGACTTAGGTGCAAAAGGATCAATCAATGAACGCTTAGCACCCATTGGCAAACGTGCAACACGGGTTAAAGTCGCCCCAAACGGAATGGAAATACTGGCATGGGTATTTACCGCCCAGCCATTCGCATCTAAAATAGGACCAACATTACGTTTACGTAATTTGAACCAAGCTAAGGCCATTGACGGTCCAGAAATTAAGAGCAAAATACCCAATAACACTAATGGCATCTGCCAAATCGGTAACAATAAAAAGCCCGTCACAATGGTCGCTAAGGCTGTGCCCAATGCACCAATTGCTAAGCCCATAGCGGCAAAGATACCGGCAAACTTGGCAATATCAAAGGGAGCTGGTGGTGTTGGTTTTGTGTCGGCTGTTACTTTACCTGTATCGGCCGTTTTTTGCAGAGCTGCAGCAGATTTGGCTTCTACTTCTTTTTCGCGCGCATTGGCTAACTTTTCTAATTGGCTGGCAATCATACGACCCAAACGCTTGTAAGGAGACCAGAAAGCCTCGGCAACACTGATTGGGTTTTCAATCATGCGCACCACCACAGCATCCCACTCTTCGCCTTGCTGATCGTAAAAAACGCCATGCCTTCCCACCATTAACTGATCCGCATCACCTGCTGTCACTGCCGACACAATACTCATCTTGTCCGTACCATTACGTTTCACGCAATCGCAATAGAGTAAAAAAGTGCCTGAACGATGCGCCATAGTTGCATGTTTGGCAATATCGTCCACCACCAACGACAATCGCATACTTCGACCATCAATGAACAACTCGCCTGCTTCAAAAATACCCTTATGATTGGGAGAATAAAAATCACGCATTGAAATGGTATTTTGCACCAGCACATCTAAGTCGCGCATGAACAGTAATAAAGTCAACAAATCATCAAGCTCGGTTAATTGATGCGACACCGATAGATCTTGTTCAATCAAAGCGTTCAAAGATGCCGCCCAATCACTTTGTTGCCAAGCCGTTAAACGTGCTATAGATAATGAAGCCACCATGACGCCTTGTTCATTACCTAACCATTCACGCGCGGCACCTAAACGCTGACTCAACAGCAACCAATCTTCTAATGTTAAATGGTCTATATCACCCAATAAAGGCACAACCACCTGTTGTTTAAAGGCCTGCATAGGTGATTGCCAGGCAGGGTTAAGTCCTTTATTCAACGGCAAACAGGGTTCAGCCGTTACCTGAGCCAAAGGCAAAGACTGAATATCACCGATGTTATTGGTTAAACTGGCTGCATACATGGTTTCATAAACAGCAATACTCGGATTTAACGCAACTGCGGACTGAGCATCAAACCCAACTAAGGAACAGCGTGCAAAGTAATCTTTAACCTTAGCCTCGACCGCTTCAAACGCACCGATCGCTGCTTGCGTTTGCTCACCAAACAGCAAAATATCCTGCTGCGCCGAAGCCATCCACGTCAATCTATCTTCGATGGCAGCAGTAAACACATCCAGTAAATCTGCATCAATACCTTGCTTACCACTAATGTCTTCTCGGCTACCGACACAATGCATCACATTCTCAAACGCAGACAGCAGGATTTCAGAATCAATCGCATCGCGTGTAATCACACCATCACCGTTAAAAGGCTGTTGTGAAAAGAGCGCTAAGGCTGATTCAACCTGAGGCAAGGTAATAATAGATTTATCTTGCTCTGAAGCGAGCAATAATTCTGCGAGTGAAGCTAAGGCTTGTCCTAGTGCTGTATCTGAACGTAAAGCATCCAATGGCAGCACGGCTTGACGAAGTGACAACAAACTCGGCTGTTTGAGTGCTTCACATACAAACTGAATGGCTTGCGTTAGCTCATTCACGCGAATGCGCCCATCGGCATCCTTATCTAAGCGTTTAAGGGTTTTGTCCGCAAGATCAAGCTGTTTTGTCGGGCAACTCAACACAGCCCAAAGTTTAGTATCTAGCTCAGATAAGTGTTGCCAGTCAGCATCAGTGCTCAAGCTGACTTGATCGAAGCCGCCAATACGCTCAAAAGTCCATTGATGTGCTGTGTTTTTATGCGGCATGTTCTTCATCTTAGTTTGTTTTATTGGAGTAATATAACCGAAAAACGGCTTATTCTGCCTCAAAACAACAACAAATAAAGAGACAATAACAACACTAAGAGGTAAATTTAGGCAATAAAAAACCCCGATCATTTCTGAGCGGGGTTTGTAATTAAGTGCCTGGCGATGACCTACTCTCACATGGGGATACCCCACACTACCATT
>CAZYER010000003.1:0-59925 GCA_964646525.1 uncultured Francisella sp.
ATGATGTGTATCGTTACTTACAGTTTGATGAGTTGCCAGACTATCAAGTAGAAAGTGATAAGTTGGAGAAAATTGGTGTCGTCTCGGTATAAAAATACGATTAATATAAAAGGGTTGTTGTTGATTGATCATAATTATATGAGCAGCCTTATCTAACCAATTGTTCTCCAATATGAAAAAAGTCAGCTTTATGCTGGCTTTTTTTGTGACAAAATTTTGACATCCGCAATGTTTGTGGTGTATAAATGAATGAATTCGGTTATCATCAATACAAATAACAGGGTTTTTTAAAACCGCAACACACGCACCTTGGGGGTAGGATGGATCCATTAGCACATTTGATCGGGGTGAGCCCAGCGATGATGCAGGTGAAAGAGCTGATTCGTCAGGTGGCGCAAACGGATGCCACAGTGCTGATCTTAGGTGAGTCGGGGACCGGTAAAGAAGTGGTTGCGCAATGTATTCACCTTTGCTCGTTGCGCAATGCTTATGCTTTCGTGCCATTAAATTGTGGTGCCATTCCCGCTGAATTGCTAGAGAGTGAATTGTTTGGTCACGAAAAAGGCGCCTTTACGGGTGCTATTACGGCAAGAAAAGGGCGTTTTGAACTGGCTGAAGGCGGTTCGCTCTTTTTGGATGAGATTGGCGATATGCCATTACCCATGCAAGTGAAACTCTTGCGCGTGTTGCAAGAGCGCGTCTATGAGCGCGTTGGCGGTAATAAAAGTTTCCAAGCAGATGTGCGTATTATTGCGGCAACCCATCGCGATTTGCCCATTCGTATTGATGAAGGATCCTTTCGTGAAGACCTTTACTATCGACTGAATGTTTTTCCGATCGAACTTCCTTCATTACGTCAACGTACGGAAGATGTTCCTTTGTTAATGGATGCTAAATTGCAACAATTAGCGACACAAGGTCGTGAATCACCTCAGTTATCTGCGGCAGTGTATGATGCCTTGATGGCTTATGACTGGCCAGGTAATGTGCGTGAGTTAGGTAATTTGGCGGAGCGTCTATCGATTTTATTTGCTGGAAAAACCGTAGATTTAGAACAATTGCCAGTGCAATATCGCCCGGTTGAACCCATTAGCGCGACTATGGCTGATGCTGAAACGGTGGAAATGCCTAGCTTTGATGGCAGCCTAGATTTGAAACAATATCTGCATGAAATGGAAAAACAAATTATTCAACGCGCCTTATTGCAGTCTGAAGGCGTGGTCAGTCAAGCAGCGCGTTTACTGCGTATGAATAGAACGACGCTGATAGAAAAAATGCGTAAATTGCGCATACGCGGTGAGGATAATTAGTTTGAGTTTAACACCAGCAGAAGGTAAGCGCTTGCAAGAACTGGAAGAAGCATTTGCCCTATTTAACGCCACTTCTGAGCAATTAGCCCAGTCTTATCATGCTTTGCAACATCAGGTGGTGGAGCTGACACAAGAATTGGCACAGGCACGCAGTGAGCGGTTGCTGCAGTTAGCCGAAAAAGAGCGTGTTGCTGATCGCTTGGCGCGATTGCTGACCTTACTACCTGCCGCGGTCTTAGTATTAGATCAGATGGGCAAAATTACCGAAGTTAATGCAACGGCCCAACAGTGGTTGTCAGTACCTTTGCAAGGTCAATATTGGCAACAGGTTTTGTCTTCTGTTGCTGTGCGCAGTGAAGTTGCTGGAGATTGGCTATTGCTCGATCAGCGCATTCTGAATGTGTCAGAAACACCATTAGATAAGGCGTTGGGCAAAATCGTACTCTTGATGGATGTGACCGAACAACGAACGTTAGCAAGTCAGTTGAGTCAGCATCAACGGCTTCGTAGTATGGGGGAAATGGCTGCCTCTTTAGCGCATCAAATTCGTACACCTCTGGCTGCTGCTTTACTTTATGCTTCACAATTATCTTTGCCGAATATCAGTGAAGATAAACGGACACAAATGAGCGACAAAATTTTAGCACGTTTGCGACATTTAGAACATTTAGTGACCGATATGTTGCAATACGCCAAGGGTGGGCAGAGTGGTAGCAGTCGTATTGAAGTCAATGATTGGTTACAACAAGTGATACAAGTTTGTGAAGCCTCTGTGCAGTCGAGCGGCAGTCAATTGAAGGTAGAACAGTGGTTGGCGGGACAAGCTGTCCAGGGCGATATCGATGCATTAATTACCGCAGTGCAAAGTTTAGTCGTCAACGCTATTGATGTTATGAAAACTGGTGCTCAGATCAGCTTACGCGCTGAAACTCAGGATGATTGGATTAAAGTCTGTGTCGCCGATAGAGGGCCTGGTATTGAAGATAGTTTACACGAGAAAATTTTTGAACCTTTTTACACCAGTCGCGCTCAAGGTACGGGTTTAGGCTTGGCGGTTACACGTGCTGTTGTGCAAGCTCATCATGGGCGGGTAACCGTGAACTCGCAGTTGGGTCAAGGGGCAGAATTTTGTATTTGGTTACCCAAATGGGAGGAAATAGAATGAGTTTGGGTCGAATTTTGGTGGTCGAAGACGACAGCGCCCTACGAGAAGCCATTGTTGATACCTTGCAGCTGGGTGACTTTGAGGTTTTGTCGGTTGATAATGGTTTGAGTGCATTAGCTGTACTGGGTGATGAAGAAATTAGTTTGGTATTTAGCGATATTCGCATGGACGGTATGGATGGTTATGCCTTATTGCAACGGTTGCGTGCGCTGAAACCTCATTTGCCCGTCGTGTTAATGACTGCCTATGGCACCATTGAACAGGCTGTCTCTGCCATGAAAGACGGTGCTGTTGATTACATTGTAAAGCCTTTTGAAGCCAGTTTACTGCTGGAAAAAGCGCAACGCTATCTTAATGTTGATGCCTCAAGTGAAGATGATTTTGTCGCAGTAGATGCACAAACACAAAAAATTAAACGATTAGCACAAAAAGTTGCGGCGTCTGATGCCAGTGTAATGATTACTGGTGAAAGTGGTACGGGAAAAGAAGTATTAGCGCGTTATTTGCATCAGCAATCGGGGCGAGCTCAGGGTCCTTTTATTGCCATTAACTGCGCAGCGATTCCAGAAACCATGCTAGAGGCAACCTTGTTTGGTTATGAAAAAGGAGCCTTTACTGGGGCAGTTAAATCTATGCCGGGTAAATTCGAACAAGCGCAAAAAGGAACGCTGTTTCTGGATGAAATCGGCGAAATGAATATTGAATTGCAAAGCAAGTTATTGCGTGTACTACAAGAAAGAGAAGTTGAGCGTTTAGGCAGCGACAAACCAATTGTCTTAGATGTGAGGGTGTTATCGGCGACGAATATTAACTTCGAGCAAGCGATTAAAGCGCATAAGTTTCGTGAAGACCTTTATTATCGCTTGAATGTATTTCCGTTACATTTAGCTCCACTGCGAGAGAGGCCGTTAGATATTATTCCCATTGCTGAGCGCTTGATTGCGCGTCATTATGCGGGTATTCAGTTGGTGCCAAGTCTCACGGATGAAGCGAAAGCGCGCTTGATGGGGTATGCATGGCAAGGCAATATTCGTGAGTTGGATAATGTCGTACAGCGTGCGATGGTATTACAAGCAGGTGATTGGATTACCGCTGATGACATATTGTTGGATGCTCGGAGTTTGTGGCAGGATACTAAAGAAAATGATGTCACGACCGATGCAGAAGGTGAGATGGGGTCGAGTGAACCCGTGGTGATGCAAGATTTGAAGGAACAAGAGATCAAGTTAATCCTGTCAACTCTGAAGCTTCAGGCGGGTAATCGGGCGCGTACGGCGGAGGTATTGCAAATGAGCCCGCGTACGTTAAGATATAAGCTCGCTAAATTGCGTGATGCTGGTTATGATGTCGAGTAACGGCATAAACTTTGCTTATTCCTTGCTAGTGAATGAGAGGGCGACAAGATGAGTGCGATAGACACACAGCGGTTGTTGATGGAAATGCGTGCCGTAGCACAGCAAGCACAACTGGGTGGTAATAACGGTATTCAACCGACACAAGACATTGCGAGCACTGAAGGCTTGGCAGATGCTTCTGGTGCCAGTACTGACTTTGCTAGCTTAATGCGCCAAGCGATTGATAAGGTCAACGAAGAAAAACAAGTCGCCAGTAAAATGGAAGATCAGCTTGAAATGGGTGATCCTAACGTGGAGCTTTCCGAAGTGATGATTCAGGCGCAGAAAGCATCGTTAGCCTTCCAAGCGATGACACAAGTGCGCAATAAACTGGTTGAAGCTTACAAAGATGTGATGAGTATGCCAATTTAATGGTAACTCAAGGTTTGAGTGGCAATTTTTGCCACTTTTTTGCGTTAAAATTGCTACAATCAACTTGGTAAAACCTTTTTAATCGTGCGGTATGGATAAACGTTAGAAAACTATGGCTGAATTACAACCCACCGCCAGCGCAACGACGTCACCGACTGGAGCGTCAATGCTATATCAAAACCTGAGTGCTATGCCGGTGATCAAACAGGTCAGTTTGATTATTGCGCTGGCGGCAACCATTGCCATTGGCGTTGCGTTGGTGCTTTGGTCACAAGCTCCCAGTTATGCTTTGCTCTTTGGTGGCTTAGATAGTCGTCAAGCAGCAGATATCGTCAAAGCATTGGATGCTCAAGCTGTTCCTTATCAGTATGATACCAACACGGGTTCATTAACGGTTCCTGCGGCTCGTGTGCATGAGTTGCGACTTAAATTGGCAGCCGAGGGTCTACCTAAATCGGTCGAAACGGGTTACCAAATTTTAGATAAAGATCAGGGTTTTGGGGTTAGTCAGTTTAAAGAAAATGTGCAGTATATTCGTGCGTTAGAGGGTGAGCTGGCGCAATCCATTGCTGCCATCGCTGCGGTTAAGTCTGCACGAGTTCACTTAGCCATTCCTAAACGTACTGTTTTTGTGCGTAAAGAACAAGAAACGACAGCATCGGTAGTCGTGAATTTACATGGCAGTCTTTCGGAAGCGCAAGTGAATGCTATTATGCACTTAGTGGCTTCGAGTGTGCCTAACATGAAAGCAGCTAATGTGTCTGTTGTAGATCAAAGCGGTAATTTGTTGTCGCAACAATCGCCCAACTTAGGCATGAATATGAGCCTAAAGCAACTTGAATATACGCGTAATATTGAGCAAACACTCGCAGCACGTATTCAAGATTTACTGTCCCCTTTAGTGGGCAGTAAAGGCGTTAGGGCTCAGGTAACGGCAGAAGTTGATTTCACGAAACAAGAACAGACGCGTGAAAACTTTAACCCTGATCCTGAAGCGGTCCGCAGTTCACAGGAAATTCGTGAGCGTAATAAAGCTGCTGGCCCAGAGGGTATTCCTGGTGCCTTAACTAACCAACCCCCACAGGCGGGCATTGCACCCGAAGCAGATTATCCAGGCAAAGATAAAAATGGTGGCTTAGCAAAAGACTTACAAAGTGAAAAAATCACCAAAAACTATGAGATTGACCGCACCATTACGCATCTACAATCGCAGGTGGGTACGTTAAAACGTCTTTCGGTCGCTGTTGTTGTCGATGATCGTGTTAAAGCGAATGAGGAAGGCACTTTGCAACGCATGCCGTTGACAGAGGAAGAGTTGGCTCGTTTCAAGAACCTCGTACGTGATGCTGTGGGAGTCGATGAGGCGCGGGGTGATAATCTGAGCTTAGTGAATATTTCTTTTCAAAGCGAAACAGAGGAAGATATAGGCTTACCTATTTGGCAACAGGCTTGGTTTTGGGATGTCATCAAGCAGGTTGCAGGCGGCGTGGCGGTCTTACTGATTATTTTTGGTGTGCTTCGTCCTTTGTTACGTGACTTAACAGGTGTTAAAGAGCGTGAAAAGCTGGCAGAGGATCTACCCGATGAGGATGAAGAGGAAGCGGCTCAATTAGCAGCGCAACAAGCGGATCAGAATGCTCGCTTAGCGGGGGGGGATGCTGCTATCGCAGGTACATTGAATGCTCTTGATGAGCAACAGCAAGAGCAACTTTCTGAGCTCGAGAAAGAAGACATTGATTTGGTTGCTCATATTCGTACACAAATTGATGCCGATCCCAAAATAGCAGCCAAAGTGTTGCGCGAATGGATGACGGATAAAGGATAAACGGTTTAAATGGCAGTACAACTAGACGATGATCTCAGTGGTGTTGATCTATCCGAGTTAAATTCAACACAGCGGGTGGCTGTGCTGATGATGGCTTTGGGTAAAGAGAGTGCATCTAAGCTGTTACAACAGCTTAATCCGCGTGAAATTCAAGCCATTGGTAGCGCCATGACCAGCTTGCCGCACGTTAATCGTCAACAAGTCGATGCGATTTTGAAATTGTACGCGCGTGAGTTTGGCAAAGATGCTTTGGGCGTGGATCCGACCAGCTATGCGCAAGGTCTGCTTATGGATGCACTGGGCGGCAATAGTAGTCATGTATTGGATGTGTCCATGCTCTCGGATCAACTAAAAGGGCTAGAGACCTTAAAGTGGATGCATCCTGGTGCTGTGGCCAATATGCTAAAGAATGAGCATCCGCAGGTGATGGCGATTGTGCTTTCTTATTTCGACCCTGATCAGGCGGCGATTGTGTTACAAGGTATTCCAGAGCGTTTTCGGTCGGAAGTTATCTATCGCATTGCGACACTGAATACCATTCAACCGCAAGCCTTGTTTGACTTAAATACGATTTTTGAAAATCAGGCTTCTGATTCTAGCGGCGGTAAAATGGCCACTATTGGTGGGGTTAAACGCGCAGCCGAGATTCTTAACTTGGTCGGTGGTGGTAGTGATGGCAAAATTCTGGATGAAATTGCCATTGAACATACCGATATTAGCCAAGCGATTCAAGACAATATGTTTACATTCGATAATATCATTGATATCGATGGTCGCGGCATTCAAGCGGTATTGGCGGAAATTCCAGCCGATGTGCTGTTATTAGCCCTGAAAGGAGCCGAGAAAAAAATGCAGACTCATTTCTTGGACAATATGTCGAAACGTCAGGCTGCTATTTTGCAGGATGACTTGGCTACTTCAGGTCCAGTTAAACTCAGTGATGTTGAAGGGGCTCAGCGACAGATTATTACTACGGTACGTCGCTTAGCCAATGAAGGTAAGCTGTTGATGCCCGGTGGCGGTGAAGACATGGTGGGTTAATTTCTTATGTCTGACGCTCAATTTCGTGCTGATAATGGTGCACAATCAGCCGTTAAAATTACCCCTTTAATCAGAGCGAATCAACTCGCTACTCAGGGTGAGGCGTGGGCAGCACCTGATTTACAAGCCGCTATGTTACAGGAGTCGCGTCGAGCCTTTGAAATGGCTTTAGCCAGTGCGAAGACCGAGGTGGCTGAAGCCTTAGCTTTGATGAAAGAAGCTGAATTAAAAGCAGCACGTGAGGCAGGTTTTGCGCAGGGCAGAACCGCAGGCTATGAAAAGGGCTATGAGCTGGGATACGCTGAAGCGCGTGCCGTTGCCGAAGCGGAAGCTTTGACTGAGCAAGAGGCTTTTGAACAAGTAAAAGCCGATTGGTTGAGTGAGACACAACAAAAAACTGAATCTTTGTTAATGAGTGTTACGCAATCCTTGTCCGATGTTGAAGATAGTCTAATGCAGGATATTTTGTGGCTGACGAGTCAACTCGCTCAGCGCGTTGCTATGGATGCGCTGACCATTCAACCTGAGCGCGTACAACGCTTGGTTGAACGGGTGATTGCTCAATTGCCACAACTTGTTTATCCACTTCATATTCGTGTTCATCCTGAAGACGTTGCCCGATTAGACCAAGTGCTATTAGGGCGTGATGGTCGTGTGGAGGTACATGCGGATGATCAGCTAGCGACAGGTGAATGTGTGTTGCGCTCAGGTCATAGTGAATTATCTTTCTCTTGGAAAACGCAAACTGAGAAAGTATTGGATTTGGCCGTACATGAGTTATTCAATGCCAGTATTGATGTAGCGACTATTCCTACGCCATGAGAAGTTTACATCCAGAATATCGTCTCAAACGTTGGCATCAGCAGATGCATCACATTGCATCACATCTTCCATATGATATTCCTTTACCCGTATCAGGACGATTAACCCGTATGGTGGGGTTGACGCTAGAAGCAGAAGGATTATTTGCTTCATTGGGATCGCGTTGTCGTATCACGCAAGGTCGTCAGCACAGTGATGCAGAAGTTGTCGGATTCCATCGTGACAAACTCTATTTGATGCCTGTTGCTGAAATTCATGGATTAGCGCCCAATGCAAGGGTTACGCCCTTACAACATGAAGCGCAGGTTGAAGTGGGTTTTGAGCTATTAGGGCGGGTTATTGATGGAGCGGGTCAGCCTTTGGATTCAAAACCATTGCCTACCTTAGTTCATTCTGTTCCACTACATGGTCGTCGCATTAATCCGCTTAATCGTGATCCGATAGCTTTTTCACTTGATGTCGGTGTTCGTGCGATTAATAGCTTATTAACGGTTGGGCGTGGACAACGATTGGGCCTGTTTGCTGGTACGGGTGTGGGTAAGTCTATCTTATTAGGTATGATGGCTAAATATACCAAAGCAGATATTGTTGTTGTCGGCTTAGTGGGTGAGCGCGGACGAGAAGTGAATGAGTTCATTCGTCAAATTTTAGGCGATGAAGGTCTGGCTCGTTCTGTGGTGGTTGCTGCTCCAGCTGATGATCCACCCTTAAGAAGATTACATGGTGCTTTGAGAGCAACGGCCATCGCTGAGTTTTTCCGTGATCAGGGTTTGAATGTTCTCTTGTTGATGGATTCGTTAACACGTTACGCACAAGCGCAACGTGAAATTGCGTTAGCAGTGGGTGAACCTCCAGCCAGCAAAGGTTACCCGCCGTCGGTGTTTGCACGTATTCCACAACTGATTGAGCGAGCGGGTAATGGTGAACCCGGTAAAGGTTCAATCACCGCATTTTATACGGTATTGACAGAGGGCGATGATCAGAATGATCCCGTTGCCGACTCTGCCCGTGGTGTGTTAGATGGTCACTTTGTACTATCGCGTCGTATTGCCGAGTCAGGTCGTTATCCAGCTATTGATATTGAAGCTTCTATCAGTCGTGTGATGAAAGAAGTCGTTTCCAATGAGCAAATGGATTTGGCGTTGCGTATTAAACGCATTATGGCACTTTATCAACAAAACCAAGACCTCATTAATGTGGGTGCTTACACACGCGGTACCAATCCGCAAATCGATGAAGCGATTCAGTTGCAACCAGTTTTACATCAATTTTTGTCGCAAAAACCGCATGAATCCGTGGCTATGGAGCAAAGTCTGATGGATATGATTCAAGTGTTTAAGCGATAAGCCGAGCGTGGGTAGTTGAATGGCCGAACAATTAGCGCTGGTGCTTAAGATTCGTCAGCAAGCATTGGATAAAGCCAGTGATCGGTTACAGCAAGTAGAGCAACAATTACACATGCTGAAACAGCAAGCCAGAGCGCTAGAAGATTATGCTTTGGACTATCAAAAGCAGTTGGCATCCGAAGGGGTAATTGGTATTCAACAGCGACAATTGCTGGTGGCTTATTTGAGTCAAGTGCAAACTGCGGTGATAGGGCAATACGAAAAAATCAGTCAAGCAGAACAACAGGTAGTTGATGCCAAGAGTGTTTGGGTGGAGGCGCATCGGCAAGCGAAAGCGATTGAAAAACTGATTGCTGAGCGGAAAAAAATTCAGTATCAAGCCGCAGAAAAACGGGAGCAACAAGCCGCTGACGCGCTAAATCAAGTTAAATTTTCTGCTAGTCAGCGAGACTAGAGGTTTTGGCGCACTAATTGCTTTTCTGCTAGCAATTACTTAATTTAGCTCGAGGCTCATCATGATTCCAGCCAGTGTTACTCCATCGGTTAGTGCTAATGCCAGCAGCGCTGGAGCATTGTTTCCGCTTATGGATCCGACATCGGCAGAACTTGCCGAGTTTGATCAATTATTGGGCGATTTCAATCAAGGAACAAGGATAACAGCATTGTCAATGCCAGCACTGACTTTGTCGAATAATGCTTCATTTGTGACTTCAAATGAAGCTAAAACACCTGTAACGCCAGAAGGCTTGTTGTCAACACTTGAACAAGGTGCTCAGTTGGCATTGCAAGTGCCACAGGTTGGTATGGTGATACCGATGAATCAATCATTGAGTGATGAGCAAACCACGCCATTATTACAAAAGACTTCAGTAGAGGGATCATCTAATATTCCAGATGAAACACAAAACCATGCTATGGGGCTTTTGGCTGCTTCTAATCAGGTTGGTGATCAAACTTCGACAACATTACTAAATCAGAAAATTAACCCGTCAAATGCGTCATTGACTCTGGTGATGACTTCACCTGTTGTCATGCCACAGAGAAAGGATATTTCTTTAATTCATGCTTCGGATAATGTTTACCGCACATCTTACATTCCAACGCTTGCTGACGTTTCGGCAACTAATAACCTTGCCGTGACGACTGGTAATGCTCCAAATACGATGAGTATGCCTAATCAGCAAATCCCCTTGCCTGAACAAAATAAAGAGGTGCTAGCAACGACGATTGGGATGGCGACCAGCGAAGTTTTGCCGATAGAAGCTCTGTCGACTAGTCTGCAAGCAAGTGGTACGCCTATTGCAGAGTCCTTAACCACCAGTACGCGTTCAATGCCATTGAGTTATGTCCAGTTGTTAACGCCTGCCAATCTTCAAGTGCCAGAAACGAAGGTAACCATACCAAATCAGTATGCTGTTGCTCCAGTAGCTGTAACGACACCAACGTTAGCGGTGGCAACTGAAAATTCGATGGTCTCACAACTGACAGAAGGTGCTGAACTGCCGGTATCAGTACCTTTATTGGGCGATAATAAGGCAGTCGTTTTTGCTTCCCTTCCCTCTAGTTCTGTAGCGAGCAGCGGAGTCATGCAAGCCGCTTCCACTGCTGTTGAAATACCTTCCACATCACAGATGTTAAATTCTTTGGCGACGACTATCGTTGCAAGTTCGACCGCTGGCAGTAACAGTGGGTCAACACAACAAGACCAACGTCAAGAGTCTTCACAGAGTGATCGCTTGATGCAGTCACTAGAAGAAGCGCAATCCATTAGCGATGTTGAGTTAGGTGCTGATGAGTTTTCTTTGGTATCGACCACTGCGTTGAATCAAACCACTTCTTCGACCATTTTGTCAGCTCCTTTAAATTTGCGTCAACCACAATGGGCTCAAGATGTGGCGCAACGTGTTCAAGTTATGATCAATCAGTCGATGAATGAGTTAGAAGTTCGTTTAGATCCGTTGGGTCTCGGACCGATGAAGATTGGTTTAAAATTAGACGAGCAACATAAAGCACATGTAAGGCTTTCGGCACAGCATGGTGTTACCAGAGAAATGTTAGAAAATGCGCTTCCACGTTTAAAAGAGTTGTTGGCTCAAGAAGGTATAGAGTTGGCGTCTGCAACGGTAGACTCGGGAGAGAAACAAACTGGAAATGGGCAGAATAGTGCGCAAAGTTCTTATCGGTCTGCTTCAGACTTGCCTGAGGATGCCGCTAACGCTACAGTAGCTATGACAGTGATACCATCAAGTGAGCATCTCGTTGATCAGTTTGCGTAGTGATGAGCCATCTTTTATTATTTTAAAATGAAGTTGTAGGAAGAATTAAAATGAATCAGAAATCTCTATTGACAACGATTGGGTTGGGTTTATTGCCCAGCATGGCTTGGGCGGCTGAAAATACACCTTTGATGATTGGTTCGGGTGTGCTTATTGTTAGTCTGCTGTTGGTTATTGTGCTGCTGCTGGCTAAGCTCAGTCATGCAAAACAGTCTGGCTCAGAATCGGAGTTGTGGATTAATGATTTAATTGAACAAATTGATCAATTGTCGGTGGATAATTTAGCTCATTTAACCTCTCACGATTCAGTTGATCAGCCGTTAACAAATAAACTTAATAGTTTGATTGACGTCATCTCCTACAGCTTGCAAATGGAAAAGTTAAAGGTGAGCCAAGCTGAAGAGGCTTTGATGCAATGTCAGCAGTCATTGATAAGTCAAACTAGCGCCGTCTCTTCTGATTCAGGTAGTGGCGTTATGTTTGCTCAAGCTAAGCAGGCACTGGATGGTATCCGAGCATCGGCTTCAGTGTTAAGAAATCACCTTAACGAAGTTAATGGTCAGTCAACACAGACAAATCGTCTCTTGTCTAATGTTGTTTCTGGAATTAATACGCTGAGTGATGAAGTAACTCATGCGGCCAGCGTTATTCGTCAATTAGAGAAAGATAGTGAAAATATTGGTACTGTGTTGGTCTTGATTCGAGATATCGCAGAACAAACGAATTTATTGGCACTTAACGCTGCTATCGAAGCCGCTCGTGCTGGTGAGCATGGACGAGGCTTTGCTGTTGTTGCTGATGAAGTGCGCATTTTGGCTCAAAAAACACAACAGGCCACTAAAGAGATTCAATCTATAATTGAAGAGTTACAGCAACAAGCTCGCACTGCGGTTAAAGTGATGCATAATAGCCGTGATCGCGTAGGGTCAACACAAAATGATGCCAGTGAAGCGACCGAAATGTTGGCACATATTTCAGAAAGCTTACAATTATTGCAGTCATCACAAGCCGATTTGGCGGACTATGTGCATCAACAGGAACGTTTATTAGAACAAGCATAATCGGAGTTGATTGCGTATAATCTATCCCAAGTCAGTAGAGTAACATAATATGAAACCAATCATTGGTACGGCCGTTGTTGTTGGCTGTCTTTTAGGGGGATACTTGCCCCATGGTAGTATTGGCATCCTGATTCAACCTTTGGAAGTGCTCATTATTATGGGAGCAACCATTGGCGCATGGATTATCGGTACACCTGGCTGGGCATTAAAGAAAGGCTTGTCAGGGGCATTGGGATTGATAAAACCCTCGCCGTTTGATAAAGAAGCTTTTCAACAACTGTTAGGGTTAATGTTTAAGATTTTTAACAAGGCAAGACGTGAAGGACTAATGTCGATTGAAGCTGATGTTGAGGATCCCCATGCTTCTGCCTTATTTAACGAGTTTCCTAAAGTTATTGCCGATCATCATGTGAGTGATTTTATCGCCGATTATTTACGTATGATGATTTCGGGTGCAACCAATCCCTACCAAATCGAAGACTTGATTAACGTCGAAATGGAAGCCCATCATCATGAAGGTCATGTTCCGGCGGCTGCCATTGCCGAGGCTGGTCAGGCATTGCCTGCAATGGGTATCGTGGCAGCCGTATTGGGTATTATCGTTACCATGTCTTACTTAGATGCGGGTCCACTTGAGATTGCACATCATATGTCAGTGGCTTTGGTTGGTACCTTTTTAGGTATTTTGGCAGCTTATGGTTTCGTTAACCCGATTTCTGCCGCAATGAATGCTAAGTTGGAACAAGAATCAGCTTACTATGTCACGATTAAGACCTGTATTCTCGCTAACTTGAACGGTTATGCGCCGCCTGTTGCGGTGGAGTTTGGTCGTAAATCCATTCCTTCAGAATTTAGACCATCATTCAAAGAGTTAGATGAGTATTTACAGTCGGTTAAGTAAACGGCATGAATTGTGCTTAAACGCTAAAAAGTCGATTAAGCAACAAGCGTAGGAAATAAGTGTATGGCCGAAGGCGGTGAACAATCTATTATCATTAAGCGCATCAAAAAGTGTCCGCATGGCGCTCATGGTGGTGCGTGGAAGATCGCTTTTGCTGACTTGATGACTGCTGCAATGGCCTTCTTCTTAATGTTATGGGTATTGGGCGGTACAAATGATGAAGAGAAAAAGGAAATTGCCGCTTTCTTCCGCGATCCTTCGGTTATTGAAGCTAGCAAAGATATCTTAATTCCCTCTCAAGAGAAAGCTGGACAAACCAATTCCCTTATTGATATGGGTGGCATGATGGATGCGCCAAAATCAACAGAAGGTGAGTCGCCCGAAGATAAAGAAAAAGAAAAAAATAAACTTGACGACTTAAAATCAAAGTTAGAAGAAAAAATTGATTCAAATGCCGAGCTTTCTAAGTTCAAAGAGCAGTTACAAATTGATGTGACCCCCAGCGGTTTGCGCGTACAGGTGTTAGATGACCGTAAACGTCCAATGTTTGATGCGGGGGTGGATATTCCTAAAGATTACGCCGCAACGATTCTGAAGGAAATGGGTGCCATTCTCAAGTCTGCTGATAACAAAATCAGTATTGCAGGTCATACCGATTCTTTAAAGTATAAAGGTGTGGATGACTATACCAACTGGGAGCTGTCAGCAGACCGAGCCAATGCAGCGCGTCGCGAATTGATTAACGGTGGTGTTAATGCAAATAAGGTTGCTCAGGTGGTTGGTTTATCTGATACTATTCCCTATGATAAGGAAAACCCCTATAATCCACGTAATCGTCGTATTAGTATTATTGTACTAACCAAGGAAGCGGAACGAAATTTACAAAGCTTGTCTGATGCGAAAACACCTGCCAGCATGAACGAGCTTGCCAACGATATTAAAGCAAAATAACTAAATTAGGGAGTTGAACATGTCTGCAAAACCAGCAGCGGTTGAAGAAGTCGCGGAAGAAAAGCCAAAAAAAAGCGGTAATTTACTGATTATTATTTTGATTGTTCTTGTTGTTTTATTAATTGCGGCAGTTGGTTTTCTCGCCTTTATGATGATGAATCAAAGTCAAGGAGAAAAATCGGCTGAGCAAACTGAACAAGCTGCTGTTGAACCTTATAAACCAGCGGATAAGGCTAAAGCCTATTCTCCAAGTTTCAAACAGTTCCCATCTCCGGCACCTGGATCTCCTGCGCTTTATTTTGACCTTGAGCAAATGGTGGTTGGTTTCAAGGGAGAGGGTAAGGCAAAACATTTAGCGGTTAAAGTTAAGATGAAAACGGCTTACCCTGAAGTTGTTACTGAGTTAACTAACATCAAACCTATTTTGATCAACAATATTTCAGCGGCGTTACGTAAAAAAACCTATACCGAAATGAGTGCCGACGATGCGCAAGAGCTATTAGCCGATGAAATATTGAAAATATCACGAGCTGCTCTGGAAGAAGAGAAAGTCTATCCTGACCTGTTAGATAAAGTGTTGATCGAACGCTTTGTTATGCAGTGATTTCAGCAAAAGGGGTAACACATAATGCTGGGAGTCATGGGGCCAAAAGAAGATATTCTTGATCAGGATGAAATTGATGCCCTGCTGAAAGGCATGGGTGGCGGTGATATTGAAACTGAAACAGATGATTCCGGTAAACAGGCTGGCATAAAAGCCTTCGACTTTACCAACCAAGAGCGCATTGTTCGTGGTCGTTTTCCCGCATTAGATGTCATTACAGAGCGTTTTTCTCGCTGTTTTCAACGCACCGTAGTAGATATGGTGCAGTCGAGTATTGAAGTGGTTGCTGGTGAAGTTAAAATCATCAAAATGAATGAGTATCTTCGCAACCTTTTCTTTCCAACCAGTCTGAATATCATCAAAATCGACGCGCTGGGCGGTGTGGCACTGATTACCATTGATTCTAAACTTATTTTTAGTGTGATTGAGCTTTACTATGGTGGTAACGGTCAAATTCACTTTAAAATTGAAGGCCGTGAATATACTACGGTTGAAATGGGGTTAATTCGTAATTTGGTTTCAGAATGTATTCGCTGTCTAACCGCTTCATGGGAACCTGTTATTCCTATCGACATTGAAGTATTGCACAGTGAAATGAATCCTAAGTTTGCATCAATTGTTGATCCGATTGAAATGGTTGTGATTTCTCCTGTGTATGTGCGCTTTGAAAATCAAGAAGGGCGTATCGATATTGTTATGCCCTATTCGATGCTGGAGCCTATTCGAGATGTACTTGAAGAAGGGATGCGTTCTTTGCAGGGTGAGGGTGATAAAAAGTGGAATAAAACCTTGCGAGACGAAGCCAAAGACATACCTGTCACCTTAACGGCTGAGTTAGCTCAAGTGCATATGACGGTTGAAGATATGCTGGCCATGCAGGTAGGGGATGTCATTCCGATTGAGATGCCAAGTCTGGTGCCAGTGAAAGCAGAAAGTATTGTGATTGGTCATGGTCGATTGGGTGATTTTGAGGGTAAAAAAGCCGTTCAGCTGATGAACTTTACTAAACATCCTGCTTATCGTGATCGTGAAATTCCATTGGAGTGGTAAATGAGTGAAATTGAAGAAGATCCATGGGCGGCTGCCTTAGCGGAGCAAGCTGAAGCGTCTGAAGGCTCGGCGGATGAAGAAGATCCTTGGGCAGCAGCGCTGAACGAACAGGCTGAGTCTGAATCTCAAGCAGCTCCAGCTAATTCTGCTATGTCATCAACTTATTTGGAAAAAAAGGATAAGGTTGATTTAGATGTGGTGATGGATGTTCCTGTCACCCTAGCTCTAGAAATTGGTCGCGCTTCAGTCACCATTCGTAACTTGTTATCTTACACCCAAGGTTCTGTCATTGAACTAGAGCGTCTGGCTGGTGAGCCTCTGGATGTTTTGGTTAATGGTAC
The DNA here is from genome assembly GCA_964646525.1 of uncultured Francisella sp. GTDB lineage: Bacteria > Pseudomonadota > Gammaproteobacteria > Thiomicrospirales > Thiomicrospiraceae. Next base: position 16,460 of record CAZYER010000003.1, read on the forward strand.
GCTGATTGCACATGGTGAGGTGGTCGTTGTGAATGATAAGTTCGGTGTGAGGCTAACGGATGTTGTTAGTCCCATTGAGCGGATTAAAAAGTTGCGATAGGTTGTGGTTGTGCGTTTTGCTTTCACGCTGATATCTCTATTGCTGACTCTGCCCCTGAATGTCATGGCAGGCGAAGCCGCTGAAAAAACCGTGGCTGCGAGTAGTGGTTTTGGTAGTATGCTAGGTCAAATGCTGGCAGTGTTGTTGTTGGTCATCATGTTATTGTTAGGGCTGGCATGGTTATTGAAGCGTGCAGGTGTTAATCAGGGAGCATTGAATGGTCAGCTGGCGGTGATCGGGGCTGTTTCGGTTGGTCAACGCGAAAAGGTCGTGTTAATTCAAGCAGGGCAAGAGCAATTATTAGTTGGGGTAACGGCGAATGAGATTAGTTTGTTGCATTTACTGTCCGAACCCATTGAGATGGATGCCAACGCCGCAACTAAAACTTCTTCAACATTGAGTGATAGTTTTTCTCAAAAATTGAGTCACGCTATAACACGACGTCAGACAAAGGGTGTTTCATGAAGTGGATAACTTTGCTGATGCTGGCGATTGGTGCTTCGTTACCATTATTGGCTTTGGCTGAACCAGGTATTCCAGCCTTTTCGGTACAAACCAACGCAGAAGGTCAGCAAGAATATTCATTGAGTGTGCAAATTTTATTGCTCATGACAGGTCTAACCTTGCTGCCTGCCGCTTTGATGACAATGACTTCTTTTATGCGCATCGTGATTGTGCTATCGATTTTACGTCAGGCTCTTGGCACCATGCAGACGCCTTCTAACCAAGTACTCATTGGTTTAGCACTGTTCATGACCTTGTTTATCATGGCACCGATTTTTGACAAAATTAATGAAAATGCCATCGAGCCTTACCTCAACGAGCAGCTGAATATGATGCAAGCGATTGAAGCGGGTTCAGGACCAATGCGTCAATTCATGCTGCAACAAACACGTGAAGATGATTTGGCAATGTTTGCGGAAATGGCAAACGTCAAACTGGATGAGCCTGAATCTGTGCCATTTCGAGTGCTCATTCCTTCTTTTATCACCAGCGAATTGAAAACAGCTTTCCAAATTGGTTTTTTATTATTTATTCCCTTTCTGATTATTGATTTAGTGGTCGCCTCATTGCTCATGTCGATGGGTATGATGATGTTATCACCGATGATTATTTCTATGCCCTTTAAACTAATGTTATTTGTACTGATTGATGGTTGGGCATTAATTATGGGTACCTTGGCGAATAGCTTTGTCGTGCCTGGTGGGGTTTAGTGGGGTGTTGCCGTGACTTCAGAAACCATTTTAACGATCGGCCAGAAAATGTTAGAAGTGGTGGTGCTTTTGTCTGTGCCTTTGCTTATTCCCACGCTCATTATTGGTTTGCTGGTTGGTATGTTTCAAGCGGCAACGCAAATTAACGAAATGACGCTGAGTTTTATTCCAAAATTGGTCGCCATTGTGGTGGTGTTGGTGTTTTTTGGTCCTTGGTTGCTCAATTTGCTGGTCGATTTCTCTCGCGAACTTATCTTGTCGATTCCTGAATACATTGGTTGAGGCCAATGGAAAGCGCTAAAAACTTCACTTCGTTCATTTTTAGACTTTCCCGATGTGTTGTTTGGCTGGTGGAAGGGTTTTTTATCAATAATTCACCGTTAATGTTATTCATCCCTTCCCCCAAGACCCCCATCCCCATAGGTTTTTTGAGATGCCTTGATGGAAACTAACTTTACCTATGAAGCTTTTTTGCAGTGGTGGGGCAATTTTTTTTGGCCTTTGGTGCGTATTGGCGCATTGATGTTTATTATGCCCGTGTTGTCTGCCAGAACCGTTTCAATGCGGTTTAAATTGATTGTCACGCTGATGTTGACGGCAGCCATTGCTCCTAGTGTTGAATTATCGAAACCGATCGATCCTTTTACCAATGAAGGAGTGTGGATGGCGGTTGAACAAGCCGGTATTGGGTTGGCAATGGGATTGGTCTTTGTTGTCGTGTTTCAAGCTTTTACACTGGCAGGACAAATGGTAGCCAATGCCATGGGTCTGGGCTTTGCTTCGATGGTTGATCCGGGTACGGGCATGAATTCTCCAGTCATTGCCCAGTTATATACCATCATTATTTCACTGTTATTTGTGTCCCTGAATGGACATTTAATGGTAGTGCAAATGCTCATTGATAGTTTTGTGCAAATGCCGCTGAACGGTCATTTTCTATCCACTTTTACCATTAAGGCTTTGGTAGATTGGGGCAGTAATTTATTTATTTGGGCGATGATTATTGCATTGCCCGCAGTAACTGCCTTGTTATTGGCGAATCTTGCTTTAGGTTTGATTAGTCGAGCAGCGCCAACATTAAATGTTTTCTCGATCGGTTTTGTTATCACCATTTTGGGTGGTTTGTTGTTGCTTTGGTGGTTGTTGCCACAGGTAGTGGTTCAGTTCCAATTGTTCATGAATTTATCGTTTGACTTTGTACATCAGTTTAAATTGAGCGAATAACATGGCTGAAAACGCAGACGGTCAAGAGAAGAGTGAAGAACCGACTTCCAAAAAATTAGCAGATGCTCGTAAAAAGGGGCAGGTGGCGCGCTCTAAAGAGTTAGCGACTATGTTGATTATGATTGTTGCCTCCTTGTGGTTGTACTGGCTAGGACCGCAAATGATGGTCGATTTTGAGCGTATGATGATCATTGGCTTTAGTTTGGAACGCGATCATGCATTTGATATGAAGCGAGCGGCCGATTTAATTTTTGCTCAATTTGAAGCCGCCTTATGGCTGATATTCCCTTTTATTATGGGCATGATGGTGATGGCGATTGTGGCCAATATTCTGGTCGGTGGTTGGTTGTTTAGTGCCGAAGTGATGGCGCCTAAATTCTCTAAGCTGAATCCGATCGCAGGCATTAAGCGTATGTTTTCTTTACATGCGTTGGTTGAGCTGATTAAAGCACTACTGAAGTTCTTCTTAATGGCCGTCTTGGCGGTGTTATTCATTTATTCGACGTTGCGAGAAGTTTATCATTTGGGACTCATTGAGGTTGAACCTGGTTTAGCCAGTGCAGGAGAAATTCTGGCGATGGCCTTGATCGTTATGTCTTTAGGATTGATTGTGATAGCAGTGATTGACGTGCCTTATATGCTCTGGAAGCATAATGAAGACATGAAAATGACATTGCAAGAAGTGAAAGATGAGTTTAAACAAACAGATGGTAATCCAGAGATTAAAGGACGCATTCGTAGAATGCAACAGGAAATGGCGATGAGGCGCATGATGCAGGATGTACCAACAGCGGATGTGATTATCACTAACCCAGAACACTATGCGGTTGCTTTGAAATATGATGGTGAAAAAATGAATGCACCCGTGGTACTAGCGATGGGTATGGATTTTATGGCTGCTCAAATTAGAACGATTGCGACGCAAAACAACGTTGAAATTGTGCGCTCACCTGCCTTGGCGCGGGCTCTCTACTACAATAGTGAAGTGGGTCAAGTTATTCCTCGTCAATTGTTTGTGGCGGTAGCCCAAATTCTAGCGATGGTTTTCCAACTGAAAGAGCGTAAGATTAATCAGCTACCTGATTTTGATGATGTGGTTGTTCCCGCTGAATTAAAGCAGTCTCCTTAAATTTACACAGACTTAGCAGGGTTAAAGCATGCTCTAAGCAACAAAACCTACTATAATGGGCTGGTTATGATGATTTACCAATGGTTTTAGGCACTTACTGAATTATGGATTGGCGTCAGCTCGCACAACAAGTACAAAATGCTATGCCCAAGGGCTTGGGGACGCCGTTATTAGTCATTGCACTCTTAGCGATGATGATTCTGCCTTTGCCAGCCTTACTGCTTGATATGCTGTTTACCTTTAATATCGCTTTGTCTCTGATGATTTTAATGGTAACGGTTTACGCGAAAAAGCCATTAGATTTCGCTGTTTTTCCTACCATCCTATTGGTCGCAACCTTGCTACGTTTGGCGCTCAATATTGCTTCTACACGCATTATTTTGATGGAAGGTCATAATGGCGGAGACGCAGCTGGTCATGTGATTGAGGCATTTGGTAACTTTGTTATTGGTGGAAACTTTGCGGTTGGTTTAGTGGTTTTTGCCATTTTAATTGTTATTAACTTTGTGGTGGTCACCAAGGGTGCTGGGCGTGTTGCTGAGGTGAGTGCGCGCTTTGCTTTGGATTCATTACCTGGTAAGCAGATGGCGATTGATGCCGACTTGAATGCTGGATTGATCACGCAAGAGCAAGCGCAAGCTCGTCGACGCGAAGTTGCTGCGGAATCTGAATTTTATGGTTCGATGGATGGTGCGAGCAAGTTCGTGCGCGGTGATGCGATTGCAGGCATTATTATTTTGTTCATTAACATTATTGGTGGTTTTATTATTGGTATGGCGCAGCATGGGCTTCCTTTTGGTGAGTCGGTGCAGATTTATACCCTATTAACCATTGGTGATGGCTTGGTGGCACAAATCCCTGCCTTGTTATTATCGGTTGCTGCCGCATTAATGGTGACGCGTTCTGGTGAGAATGTTGAAATTTCACAGCAAATGAATGATCAACTATTAACCAATCCCAAACCGTTAATATTGTCAGCGGGCGTATTGTTTTTAATGGGTATTATTCCTGGTATGCCGAATGTGGCATTTTTAAGCTTGGCCGCTTTAACGGGTGCTGGAGCTTGGTGGTTAGTCAATAAACAAAAGCAAGCGGCGCAAGTCGACAGTCAGCCAGTTGAAATGAGTGATGATTCGGTCGGTAAGCCACCAGAGTTGGGGTGGGATGATGTACAGCAAGTAGATACCTTGGGATTAGAGATTGGTTATCGTCTCATTCCCATGGTAGATACCGCTCAAGATGGTCAGCTATTAGAGCGCATTAAAGGTGTTCGACGTAAATTGTCGCAAGAACTGGGCTTTTTGATTCCGTCTGTTCATATTCGCGATAATTTGGAGCTATCTCCGAACCAGTATCGTATTAGCATGATGGGTGTTACTTTGGGTTCTGGTGAAGTTTATCATGATCGTGATCTGGCCATTAATTCTGGCCAAGTTTATGGTCAACTCAATGGCATTGCCACCAAAGACCCAACTTTTGGGCTGGATGCGGTTTGGATTAGTAAACAGGATCGTGATCAGGCACAAACATTGGGTTATACCGTAGTAGATTCGGGTACGGTTATTGCGACTCACCTCAGTCAGATTCTACAGGACAATGCCGATGAGTTGTTGGGCTTGGAAGAGGTGCAACAAATTCTCAATCGGGTGAAGCAAAACGCGGAAAAATTGGTGGAAGAAGCGACCAAAGATGTGCCTTTAGCTTTATTGGTACAGCTATTGCAAAATCTATTACGCGAGCGTATTCCTGTGAGGGATATGCGCACCATTTTAGAGGCGCTGCTAGAGCGTATTGGTCAGACCAAAGATTTAGCACAATTAACGGTGCATGTTCGCACTGCACTGGGTAAGTTTATCTTGCAAAATATTCCTGGTGTGGGCGATGTGGTCGAGGTGATGACGCTGGATCCGAATTTGGAACAGGTTTTGCTGAAATCCATGCAAGGAGCGCCCGAAGGACAGTTGGCGATTGAGCCGAGCTTGGCAGAGCGTGTCAGTCAGCGTTTGAATGAACAGGTACAACAGCGAGAAATGGTAGGAAAACCGTCTATTTTGTTGGTCAATCCGTTTGTGCGTGCACCCTTAGCGCGTTTGTTCCGTTATTCGATTCCGAGTTTGGTGGTGTTATCCTACAGTGAAATTCCTGAAAGTAGGCAAATTAATGTGTTCGCTTCGATTGGTTAAGGTGGATTAGATGCGTATTAAGCGTTTTGTCGCCAGCAACATGCGTCAAGCCATGAATATGGTGAAAGAAGAGTTAGGTGATCAGGCTGTCATTATGTCAACACGTCAATTAGATGACAGTGTTGAAGTTACTGCGGGCATTGATCCTGACATGGTTTCATCTGCACCAATAACTACGCCATATGCTCACGATGCCTTCAGTAGCAGTCAAATGAAAGAGCCGTTGGTTAGCTCCTCATCTACGAGCAGTTTTCGTGCTCAACCATCACCACAACCAGATTTGGCCAATATGCACCAAGAGTTGAAGCAGATGCGTGCTTTGTTAGAGCAGCAGTTATCCGGTTTTGCTTGGCAGCAAACTAGTGTACAACATCCCGATAAAGTAACCTTGCTCAAGCGTCTTTCAGCCATGGGTATTGGTTGGGAACTTTGTCAAAATTTGGTAGAACAGCTCGTGATGTCAGGGGATGTAGAGGCGGATTGGCGACAGATTCAGGCAAGTTTGTTGCATAATATGCCGGCCTTGGCCGATGGTTTACTGGATCAAGGTGGCGTCATTGCCTTGGTCGGGCCTACTGGAGTCGGTAAAACAACGACCATTGCCAAATTGGCTGCACGTTATGCGTTGCGATATGGCACCGCTGAATGTGCCATGATCACGCTGGATACTTATAAAATTGGTGCGCAAGAACAATTAAAAATATTTGCCGATTTGATTGGAGTACCTCTTTATACCGCGAGTACCCCCACTGAGTTTTTTCGCTTATTGGATAAGTTGGCGCAACGTCGGTTGGTTTTGGTTGATACGGCAGGGTTAAGCCAACGTGATGCGCGTTTGCATAATTATTTAGCGCAAAGCTTGGATGATGGTACGGGTGATATTAAACCCTTGCTGGTGTTGTCTGCCGCTACTCAGTTAAGTGTGATGCAAGAGATTATGCTCGCCTTTGGTAAGCTTAAGCCGATTGGTTGTATTTTAACCAAATTGGATGAGGCAACCTTGCTGGGTCCTGCGGTGACCTTATTAGCGCAAAACCGCTTGGCATTGGCTTATTGTACTAATGGTCAGCGGGTGCCAGAAGATTTGATGCCGATAACGGCACGAGATTTGCTTGATCAAGCTATTGCAATGGGGCGCACACGTGAAGCGACGGCTTTAGATGGCGTTCATTATGGACTCGGTCGGGAGATAACGGATGTTTGAAGATCAGGCGGCAGGGCTAAGATCAACGGGGCAACAACGCCCTGTCAGAACCATTGCCATCACCGGTGGTAAGGGCGGTGTGGGTAAAACCAGTGTATCGGTTAATTTAGGGGTTGCCTTGTCCAAAATGGGCGAGCGAGTGTGTCTGCTCGACGCTGACATGAGTATGGCCAACGTAGACGTGTTACTGGGGTTGAGAGCGCCTTATAACCTCTCGCATGTGTTAGATGGTACTCATGGTCTTAAAGAGGTGATGATTGAAGGTCCAGGTGGTCTTAAGATTATTCCTGGTTCTTCTGGAGTCCGGCGCATGGCCAATCTGTCTAGTGTGGAAAATGCGGGATTAATTCAGGCGTTTTCCGAATTGGCCGACGATATTGATGTATTGTTAATCGACACAGCAGCGGGCATATCTGATAGTGTACTCAGTTTCTGTCGTGCTGCGATGGAGGTGTTGGTGGTTGTATGCGATGAACCAGCATCCATCACCGATGCCTATGCACTGATTAAGGTGCTTAATCGTGAATATGGGGTATCAAAAGTACGAATTGTAGCGAATATGGCGCAATCTCCTAGCCATGCTATGGCGCTATTTGATAAGATTGCCAGTGTATGTGAACGTTTTCTTGATGTGCAGGTCAGTTATGCTGGTCCCGTGCCTTTTGATCCGAGTTTGCGTGTGGCGATTCAGCAGCAAACATCGGTTGTGTTGTCCAAGCCTTTTAGTCCTTCCGGTAAGGCGTTGTCCTTGTTGGCGCGCGAGGTAATGCGCTGGCCAGTACCGATGGGACCGAGTGGTTATTTGCAGTTTTTTGTCGAACGATTAGTACAGTCAGGTATCCGATAAGTTATGACGCCCGTTAAAGCCTATGCTCAAATGCAAAAGCAGCAAACTTCTCTGAGCGAGCAAATTGAGGCACACACTGATTTGGTGAAGCGTATTGCTTATCACTTGAAGGGGCGTTTGCCTTCCAGTGTGCAGGTTGATGATTTGGTGCAATCGGGCATGATTGGGTTGATCGAGGCGGTGCAAAAGTACGATGCCAGTCAAGGTGCGAGTTTTGAAACCTATGCTGGTATCCGTATTCGTGGTGCGATGTTGGATGAAATTCGTAAAGGGGATTGGACACCGCGCTCTGTACATCGTAAGTCTCGCGAGGTCTCTGAGGCCATTCGGTCCATTGAAGCAACGACAGGGCGAGAAGCCAAAGATGAAGAGGTTGCTAAACTCTTGGGTATGTCCATGTCGGAATATCATCAAGTGTTGCAGGACTCGGTAACGACACAGGTTTTATCAATCGACATGCCTGATCATGATCAGTTGTCTGAAGATCAACTAACGCTGAATCATGCTTCGGATATGGCTGAACCCATGCAAGAGTTGATGCAGTCTCAGTTTCAGGGGCAGTTAGCGGAGGCGATTGCCAGTTTGCCAGAGCGAGAGCAGTTGGTTATGTCTTTGTATTATGATGAAGAATTGAATTTGAAAGAAATTGGGGAAGTGCTTAATGTCAGTGAGTCGCGCGTTTGTCAGATTCACGGTCAAGCACTGTTGCGCATCCGTTCGCGTTTAAAAGAATGGGCTGAATAGTCGAAATTAAGAGGAGATATCATCCACCATGGCCATCAATCGTGATATGCGTATTTTAGTTGTTGATGATTTTTCAACCATGCGTCGCATTGTCAAAAACCTATTGAAAGAATTGGGTTTCAGTAACTTTACTGAAGCAGAAGATGGTGTGCAGGCATGGGATGCTGTGGAAGCTGCAGGCGGATTTGATTTTATCGTTTCCGATTGGAATATGCCGAACATGACGGGTATTGATTTCTTACGTAAAGTTCGTGCTGATGCTCGTTTTAAGGATACGCCTTTCTTGTTAATTACGGCCGAAGCAAAACGCAGCCAAATTTTTGAAGCAGCTGAAGCAGGTGTAAATGGGTATATTGTTAAGCCTTTCACCGCGGCAACGTTAAACGAAAAAATTCAGAAAATTTTTGAGCGTATTGGTTAAGTACGCCATGATAAGTGCCCGCCCATGAGCGGGCTTTTTTATGCCTTCGGGAGAGAGAAAATGACGACTGGCCAACATATCGATGAAATCAGTGAGCGCATTAACTATGTTATGTCTACTAAGGAATCAGCGGTACAACAAACTTTAATGCTTACAGAAGAGTCTTTATCGACACTGGATAATTTGAAAATTGTGTTGCAGATGCAAACCAATCTGCTCAGTAACGATGAAGTCAATGCAGAGTTATTGCAACAGATCACACAGGCGATTGAAGCGGTTCAACATCGTTTAACCGAAATGTTGATGGTGCAAAGTTACCAAGACATTACGGGGCAAGTTTTGCAACAAGTGTTGCAAAACTTGCAACGGCTTGACCGTGACGCTCAACTTAATGGCGTGAATGCCGATAAGCCAGCTAGTGCTGGTTTTGGTCCAGCTGTATTGGCGGATGAAAAACAGGGTCGAGCTAAAGGACAACAAGATGTGGATGATCTGCTTGCCGAAATGGGTTTGTAGTTGGTACGCAATTTGCTTGTAGTAGTCATCAAGATTGGGAAATCCTATTGAATTCCCTTACTATAGGCAAGCCATGGCGGCTTGACCATGAAACAGGAGTCACGTCGTGGACGAGGAAATTTTACAAGACTTTTTGGTAGAAGCGGGTGAGCTTTACGAAAACTTGAACGAACAGCTGGTAGAGCTGGAGCGTGATCCCCATAATGCCGATTTATTGAATGCTATTTTTCGTGGTTTTCATACCATTAAAGGTGGCGCAGGGTTTATTGGTGTCACACCATTGGTTGAGCTGTGTCATCGTGCTGAGAATTTGTTCGATAAAATTCGCAATGGCGAACGTGAGTATGCGGGTGGCAATGTTGATGTGGTTCTTCAAGCCTATGATGTGATTGGCCGCATGATCCAAGCGTTGCAGGCGGGTGAGCGTGAACTAGAAGCTGCCGATGCTAGTTTGTTGGCAGAATTGGATGCCGCTGTGAAAGGTGAGATGGCATCATCAGTTGAAGTGGTAGCACCTCTTGAAGTCGTGACTGCTCCTGCCATTAAACTGGCTTTACCAGAAGGCGTGGATCCCGATGGTGAGATTTCCGATGAAGAGTTTGAAGCGCTACTCAATCAGCGTGACATGTTGGCTATGGCGGGTCAGGAAACGGCGCCGACAGAGATAACAGCATCGCCTTTCGTCGCTGGCTTAGATCCTGATGGTGAAATTACGGACGAAGAATTTGAGGCCATGTTGGCTGGTTTGCAGTCGGGTAAATCTGCCCAAGAGGCTGCCTTGGATGCCGCAAAAGCGGTTGGTGTACTTGCCGATCCGACACCTGCAGCAGTGGTTTCTTCTCCTGTTGTGGCTGAGCCCGTTAAGCCAGTTGTTCCAGCTGCTAAACCTGCAGCAAAACCTGCGGTGGTTGCCAAGGCGGGTGAAGAGGCTGAGTCGACAGTGCGCGTGGATACCAAGCGTCTGGATGAAATTATGAATCTAGTCGGTGAGTTGGTATTGGTTCGTAACCGGTTACTCAATTTGCGTACCCTGCTACAAAATGAAGAAGTTTCTGCAGTCGTTGCTAACCTAGATCATGTCACCATGGATTTGCAAGCGTCGGTGATGAAGACGCGTATGCAACCCGTTAAAAAGGTATTTAGCCGTTTTCCTAGAGTAGTTCGTGATTTGGCTCGCAAGCTTGGCAAAGAAATTGAGCTTGAGTTAGAGGGTGAAGATACCGATTTAGACAAGAATCTCGTCGAAGCACTGGCTGATCCTTTGGTGCATTTGGTGCGTAATGCGGTTGACCATGGTGTGGAAGACCCTCAAACCCGGGAAAGTCAGGGTAAGCCGCGAGTGGGTAAGCTTATCCTCTCAGCACAACAAGAGGGTGATCATATTCTATTGACCATTACCGATGATGGTAAGGGCATGAACGCTGATTTCCTTCGTCAGAAGGCTATTGAAAAAGGCTTAATTGATGAAATGACGGCGGCACAGTTGGATGATAAGTCAGCTTTTGAGTTGATTCTGCTGCCGGGATTCTCTACCAAAACTGAAATTTCCGATGTTTCGGGGCGTGGCGTCGGTATGGATGTGGTGAAGAGCACCATTAACAAACTGAATGGTAGTATTGATATTCACTCTGTGTTGGGCGAAGGTACGATTTTTAATATTCGTGTTCCTTTAACGCTGGCTATTTTACCGACGCTGATGGTGGGAGTGGGTGCGTTTAATTATGCCATTCCACTCACTGCTGTGCAGGAAATTTTTGATTATGATGCCAGTCAGAGTAATCGTATTGATGGACGTATGATGGTGCGTTTACGTTCACGCAGTATCCCATTGTATTTTATGAGAGAGTGGTTGTCGTCTCATACCAGTCATGAGCCACTAGATCACGCTAAGGTGGTGATTGTGAATATTGGTACTGTCATGGTGGGATTGATTGTAGATCATGTTCGTGGTCAGGAAGAAGTAGTGATTAAACCGCTTGGTGCTAAATTACAAGGTGTGCAAGGTTATGCTGGTGCCACCATTACAGGGGATGGTCGCATTGCCCTTATTCTCGATTTGCCCGGTATGATGAACAGGTTTTAAACATTATGAAAGAGTTTGATATGTCAATCAGCAATATGGACGATCAAGAATACGAGGGCAGTTACGTTCGTTGCGTCTTGTTTCGTCTCGATACTGAAAGCTACGGTGTTAATGTGCAAAATGTGCGAGAAGTGCTGAGAGTGGGCGAAATTCGACCTATTCCTGGTGCTCCTTATGATGTATTGGGTGTTATTAATGTGCGCGGGGTTATTGTCTCCGTGCTCGACACTCGGCAGTTTTTTAAATTACCTAGCTCATCATTAACGGATTTGTCTCGAATTATTATTGTCGAACAACAAGGGCAAGCCTTGGGTTTGTTGGTCGATGAGGTCAAAGAGGTTCGAGATATACAAGAAGAGGGGATTGATGCAATCAGTGCCATCGGTGATGATTTGAGTAATCGTATGATTCAAGGAGTGAGTCATTCTGCTGATGAAGGGGTGATTATCATTATTGATTCGATGAAGTTTTTTGATAGTCAATCTAACGGTGGTTTTATGGCTTCGCCCTCAGTTAGTGTGGGTGGCGATGATGATTTATTCTAAAGCTTATTGACGTTGATTGGGTGGTGGTTTGCCGCTTAAATTGTAAGCAAACACCAATACCTGAGCCACAGCAGCGAAAAGCTCGCGAGGGATTGGTTGATTCAGCTCTAGTGCAGATAGAGCTTTGTTGAGTTGTGCATCTTGATGAATGGGGATGTCGGCTGTTTTGGCTATCGCTAAAATTTTATCTGCAATAGCACCTTTTCCTTTAGCGACCACGCGTGGTAGATCATCTTGTTTATAGACCAAGGCGACCGCTGAGCTGGGATTTTTTTCTTCTGTGTTGTTCATGCGTTTTTTATCCGTGGCAATCAACGAGTGGTTGTTGCCATAAGGGTTTTTCGGTTCGAGGTTCTGGCTTGCCTTGCACGATCACCAAGCTCTCTATAATCAATCCTTGTTCCGTCAGCGCTTGCTTAAGCGTTGGCGCTTGTTGCTGAATCAGTTGGGTAAGTTCGGCATTACTGCCCCATAATTGTACGCGTAAGTTTAATTCCTTATCCATTTGAATACGACTGGTGAAATCTCCTTCTGTTAAGCTGAGTTGAACAAAAATTTTCCAATGTTGTTCATTCTCGGGTTGTTCTGTTTTGGGTAAGTCAATTTCTAGGGTGAAATTATCTAGTAATTGCCGATCCTTGAGCGGAATTTCTTGTAACCAAACGGCATTGCCAGCATTGTGTTGGAGGGATTGCAGTTGTTGTGTCAGTTCAGATCGGTTAAGCAGTTGCTGAGCAATGATTTTTTCTTCAGGGCTAGATTCCGAATTATTGAGCAAATTTATTAAGCCTTGTTTCCATTCAGCTGTCGATTGCTTGGCATACTTGTCATTAAATGCTTGCATGGTTTGTTGAACTTTTTCGGCTGTCAGCGGGGCTTGTAAGTTGAGGGCTTGATTGAGTAAGCTTTGCCAAGCTGGATTGAGTGCTTTTTGTCCCTGATTGGCTTGTAGAAGCTGATCGTTAACCATTGTCAGCAGTTGTTGCAACGGTGATTGATTGGGTAGGCTGTTTTTGAGCGCAGCCAAGGTTTCTTTGGTTGTATTGGGCAGGGATTGTGTCCAGTTTGGTAGCGGGGTTGCCGCTGAGTTTGGTGTAGATGCTGTTTTGGCATTGGCAGTATCTTGCGTCACCGTGGTCAGATTGGTTGGTGTGGCAACATAAGAGGATCCTGTACTAGTTGCTGACTGAGGACTTGATGGTGCTGGAGGCGGTGTTAAAATTTTGAGTTGCAGTTGTCCGTTGACCAGCATGGGTTGTGCACTGAGAGTTTGTCCCGGATTGAGTGGAACGTTGGTTTGAGTGGCTAACTGACGCCCTGCAAGTAAAATAGTGGCCTGATTACCTTCGCTGGCAAGTACCTTGACAGTAAGAGGTTGAGCGTTCTGAAATAAAGATTCAGGAAGTTTTGGTGTGCGAATCAGCTTGATGACTTGCGCGTCAGGTGCGGATAATGGCATCATAACTGAAACTCCTTAACGGTCATTAGAAACGCAGTTTAACAAAAACCCCTCGTGGCGTCTGTAATCTTAATATGAGAAAGTTCTAACCCTATGTCTTTACAGCAAGAATTCGAGTTTACGAAAGCAGATTTTGATCGTGTGCGCCGTATCGTCTATGATCATGCAGGTATAGCCTTGGCTGATAGTAAGCAAAACCTGATTTACAATCGACTGTCTCGCCGTTTACGTAGTTTGAACTTTTATGATTTTAACCATTATTTAACCTATGTTGAAGGGGAAGGTTATGATCAGGAGTTTACTCATTTAATTAATGCAGTGACCACTAATTTAACTTTTTTCTTTCGTGAAATTCATCACTTCGATTATTTATCTGAAACACTATTTCCAGCTCTGCTGAAAGCCAATGCACAGAGTAAAAAAGTACGTATCTGGTCGGCAGGGTGTTCAACGGGAGAGGAGCCTTACTCGATTGCGATTGTGGTGAAAGAGGCTTTCCCGTCCGATTGGGACGTGCAAGTTCATGCCAGTGACTTGGATACCAATGTGATTAATACCGCTAAAGCCGGTGTTTATCAAATTGAATCTTTAAAAGGCGTTTCTGCCGAGCGAGTGAAGCGCTGGTTCTTGAAAGGCAGCGGAAATAATGAAGGCATGGTTAAGGTTAAACCAGAGTTGCAAACGCTGATTCGTTTTCAACAGGTTAATCTGATGCGTGATTGGCCTTGGAAGGAGCGTTTTGACATTATCTTTTGTCGTAATGTGGTTATTTATTTTGATAAACCGACACAACAGAAGCTATTTATGCGTTACCACGAATTATTGAGTGATCAGGGACATTTGTTCATTGGTCATTCTGAATCTTTGTATAAAGTAAGCGAGCAATTTAAGTTGCTTGGCAAGACCATCTACCAAAAAATCTAGGGGCTTTGGAACGGTTATGTTAGCTAAAAAAATTAAAGTATTGATTGTAGATGATTCAGCGTTGGTAAGACGCATGTTGACGGAAATGCTGAGCAGTGACGCAGCTATTGAAGTGGTTGGTGCGGCTGAGGACCCCTTTGATGCGCGAGAAAAAATCAAGGCGCTTAATCCTGATGTGATTACCTTAGACATCGAGATGCCAAAGATGGATGGGGTGACTTTCTTACGCAATTTAATGCGCCTGCATCCTTTACCTGTGGTGATGGTTTCATCGCTTACGGAAAAAGGAGCTGATGTTACCTTGGCAGCATTGGAGCTGGGTGCGATTGATTTTGTTACTAAGCCCAAGGTGAATGTGGGCGGTTCTTTAGCTGATTATAAACAGGAAATCATCGAAAAAATTAAAATGGCTGCTAAGGTGTCGATGAGCCGAGTTGAGCGTAATGCGACGCAATCGACAGCTAAAGTTGTAGAACAGCCAGTAAGTACAACGCCCGCAACGATGATTCCGGCTAAATTGAGTGCTGATGCCATTCTCAGTCAACATGCTTCGGGTAAAGAAAAGTCTCGTCAGCGCATTATTGCCATTGGTGCATCAACAGGAGGGACAGAGGCCATTCGAGAAGTGCTAACAGCCTTGCCTGAGAATATGCCTCCGATTGTCATTACACAGCATATTCCTGCCGCTTTTAGTGGTCCTTTTGCGAAACGTATGGATAGCATGTCTGCATTATCAGTACATGAAGCTGAAGAGGGGCAGTTGATTTTACCGGGTCATGTTTATATTGCCCCTGGTAGTCAGCATTTATTGATTGAATCGGTTGGCGGAAAGTTGGTTTGTCGTTTGCATGATGGTCCGCCAGTTAACCGACACAAGCCTTCGGTTGATGTGATGTTCCGCTCGGTCGCTCAGGTATGTGGTACTAATGCTATCGGTGTGCTCTTGACCGGTATGGGTGATGACGGGGCGCGAGGTTTGAAGGAGTTGCAAGAGGTGTCGGCAAAAACCATTGCGCAAGATGAAAAGACAAGTGTTGTTTGGGGTATGCCAGGAGAAGCGGTTAAGCTAGGAGCAGCTGATCTTGTATTGCCTTTATCTGAAGTGGCATCTAAATTGCTAGTGTTAAGTAAGTAAATTCGTATTAAAGTTTTTTCAGAACAGTGCGTTAACCCAGTGTCGGTTGTAAAAACTGACCAAGACAAAGCATTAGTTCGGAGTAGTAAAGTATGCAAAAGAAAATAGGTGTGGCTATCGGTTGGACGCTGAGTGTCTTGGTTGCACTGAGTGTTGGTTTGTCTGGTCAGTGGTGGATCGTTGTGGCGGTCATGGCAACGGCAGTGGTTTGGACGGGTTTGTTGCTTGCTGTTCCCTCATCGTCATCTGGAGAGACTTCAGCTGTTGCGCCCCGTGCTTTTGCGCACAAGGGAACAACGGCTTTGGAGGCTCAGGCTTCGGGTGAGGTTGTACAAGTCATTATGTCGGACATTGACTCCGTTATTGACCAAGAAGTGCAGATTGTTCGTGGCGAGCTGCTACAAGTTAAAGATTTGATTGCCGAAGCAGTAGAAACACTCAACAACAGTTTTACCAACTTAAATGATGCCTCACAACGAGAGGGTGAGTTGGTATTGGGATTGATGGCCAATATGGGGGGCGGCAATGGTGGTATGACCATTGAAAAGTTCACTCAAGAAACGCGCGATATCATGAATTACCTTATCGAGCTAATCATGAGCGTTAGTCGTCGCAGTCGTGAGACTGTCTTGAAGATCGACGATATGGTAAGTCAGATTAATGCTATCTTTACCTTATTGGAAGACGTCAAAACGATTGCGGATCAAACCAACTTATTGGCTTTAAATGCAGCAATTGAAGCGGCGCGTGCTGGTGAGTCAGGACGTGGTTTCGCTGTCGTGGCTGATGAAGTTCGCAAATTGTCTTTAAACTCGAATAAGCTGAATGAGCAGATTCGCAAAAAAGCAGAGCAGGCTCGTTTAACGGTTGATGAAGTGCGTGATATTGTTGGTGACTCGGCGCACAAGGATATGCGTGAAGCAGAGGATACTAAGTTGCGCGCTGATCGCATGATGGAAGCGTTAAATAGCATGAATACGTCGATCACAGAACGTTTAGGTGATGTGTCTGGCATCATTAGTGATATTGAGTACAACGTTTCTAATGCCATTCGTTCATTACAGTTTGAGGATATTACGCGTCAGTTGGTTGATCAGGTACAAAACCATTTGGATAACTTGAACAGCATGGCGAGTACCACTAATGCGGCAACGATTGAGATGATGCAGACTCCAGTTACTTCTTCGCAGGATTATGCTCAACGTATGGAAGAGTTGCGCCGTAAAATTCATGACGAGCGTGATCGAATTGAGGCAACACGTATGGCGCGGGTAAGATCTTCTAGTCTCGAAGCGGGTGATGTTGATTTATTCTAAGTCGTACCGGTAATGATAAAAAAACAGGGCAGATTGCCCTGTTTTTTATTCGGTTAGCTGGTGATTATCTCTATCTTCAGCACGAATGCTGGCTAAGCAATGATCGGCAGCACGTAAGTAGCTAGCGCGTTTGAATAGCAGCTGCCAGCGCGAACCACCAACCTGTTTCCACAAGAAAGCTGATCGGATTCCTGCTAAGAGTACGGCTCTAATGCGATTGGCAATAGCTGGTTGCGATAAATAGCCATGCGAACCGCGCACCATGATTTTAGGGTGCATTTGAGAAACAATATCCGTATAAATGAGTGCGATGCCAGCCAGCGTGTTGTCGTGCAATAAGCCAAAATGTTTGCGCTGACTTTCTGGTACAGACAATTTTTTGAACAGGCGATCAACCAATTCAGGTTGTTTGCTCAGTTTGTTTTCTAGTGCAATCATACCAATGACATATTGTGTCAGTTGCATATTGCGCTGTTCATTCGGGGCTGAACCATTCATTTGCGTTTTTAAGGTGCGCATACCTAGCGTTAGCCCAGCAAAACCACCAAAAACCGCTTCAGTGGTTTCGGGGTTTTCAACGAACAAGCTATTCAATGTGGCTGTTAGAGCATCCGTATCGGATTTTCCCTGAGTGGACAGTTGGTGAACCAATGCAGCGGCTTGATAAATACCGGCAAAGGCGAGCATGCGGTCTTGATCTTGATAACTCATAAGGCTTAATTCTTAGCTTCTGTGATAATCGCACCGCCTAGGCAGACTTCGCCATCATAAATAACGACAGACTGACCAGGTGTAATGGCGCGTTGGGGTTGTTCAAAGGTAAGCTCGATGCGTTGATCGTCTGCATAGGTGAGCTGACAGGCTTGAGCGGGTTGACGGTAACGAATTTTGGCGCTCAGTGGCTGATGGATGGACGGTGCTTGATCGCACCAGTCGAGTTGGGTTGCCACTAGGCGACTTTTGAGCAAGGCAGGGTGGTTATGACCTTGCACGACGATGAGGCGATTAAGAGCCATATCTTTATCGGCAACAAACCAAGCGTCGTCTTCATTACCCTGTCCGCCACCGATGCCTAATCCTTTACGCTGTCCCAGTGTATAAAAAGCGAGTCCAGTATGTTTGCCAACGACCTTGCCTTCTGGTGTGACCATGTCTCCAGCTTGTTGCTGGTCGAGGTAGCTTTGTAAAAAGTCTTTGAATTTGCGTTCACCAATAAAGCAAATACCGGTACTGTCTTTTTTATCGTGGGTAACAAAACCTTGCTGTTCGGCAATAGCGCGAACTGCTGGTTTTTCTAACTCACCGACTGGGAATAGGGCGTGTGCTAGTTGTCTTTGTTTGAGTGTATATAAAAAGTAACTTTGGTCTTTGTTTTTATCTAGCCCAGTCAATAGCTCAAAATGTCCATTCTGGTAACCAATGCGCGCATAATGACCTGTGGCAATGCCATTGGCACCTAAGGCAAGTGCTTCATCTAAAAAGGTTTTGAATTTAATTTCTTTGTTGCACAAAATATCAGGATTGGGTGTGCGACCCGCTTGATATTCGGCGAGAAAATGAGCAAAAACCCCTTCCCAATAGTGTTGTGAGAAGTTACGAATATGCAAAGGAATACCAAGCTTATCGCAGACTTGCTGCGCGTCTAGCATGTCTTTGCGGGCTGGGCAGTAGTCGATGGTGTCGTCGCCTTCCCAGTTCTTCATAAACAAGCCTTCGATCTGGTAGCCTTGTTGTTGTAATAGGTAGGCAGTCACAGAAGAGTCTACCCCTCCTGACATGCCAACAATAATTTTAGTACCAGGTTGTAACTGGCGAAATTGAGTATTTGTATTCATGCGAGATATTCTAACAAATTAGGCTCCTGACAGGGCATAGCCTTTGACGTTATAATGAATCATTTTTTGCAAACGACTGAGGCACTTATGGCTACCAACTGGATCAAAATGGAGTGTGTGCCTTTACCAACGGCTAACTATCCCGAACTACTTGTTTATTGGAATCCAGATTCGGGTCAACTGTTGGGTGATCAAGTGGATTTGTTACATGATTTGGTAAGTCAAGCAATGAATCAAGGCATAAATGGCGCTGAGTTGTCTGATCCTTACCGTAAGCCAAGTGAGTTGGCGATTATTTTAAGTCAGTTTTATATTCTCATTCCTGAGCCGATTGCAGAAGTGCCTCATTTTGTTGCTGCTTCTCAATTAGTTCAATAAGGTGACTTGGGTTAATTAGTAATGATAAAAGTAGAATTTACGCTCTGTTTAAGTGACGGCACGCTGGTGGATAAAACAGAAGCAGGCGAAGTAATGGAGTTTGAGCCAGGTGATGGTCAATGGTTTCCGGCCTTAGAAAAGTGTGTCTTGTCTGTACCGATGGGAGAAACCATACAATTTTTACTATCGCCAGAAGATGCTTTTGGCTATCCTGATCCCAGCCAAATACATTGGTTGGATAGAACCGATTTGGCTGATATTGAGCCGATTGTTAACGATATTGTCGAATTTAACCTACCCAATGGCGATGCGGTTGCGGCGCGAGTGTTAGTAGTAGAGTCGGATCGGGTGCAATGTGATTTTAGCCATCCGTTGGCAGGACAGGAATTAATTTTAGAAGTGAAGCGAGTAGATTAACTTTATTTACTCTCTAAACGAAGGAGATGTTTATTTTTGCGCTGACCGGCTGAGCGTAGCGATGGAAAGGCAAGCAAAATGAAGGTCTCCTTCGTGGTTATGAATACTTAAACAAGGTGTCATCATGAATTTACATGAATATCAAGCCAAAGAGCTATTAAGAAATGCGGGCGTTCCCGTCGCCAATGGGGTGTTGTTGTACGATGCGATTGGGGTACATGAAGAAATTTTAGAAGTCTTGGGTGATGCGCCTTGGGTAGTCAAAGCACAAGTACATTCGGGTGCTCGCGGGAAAGCGGGTGGTGTGAAGCTGGTTCATAGTGTCGATGAAGCACGCAGTGAAACTGAGCGTCTGCTTGGTTCTCAATTAGTGACCATTCAAACCGGTCCAGCAGGCTTGCCTGTCACCTCTGTACTCATTGAATCTGGCTGCGCCATTGCACAAGAATTCTATTTAAGCCTCACGCTCGATCGGGCGCGCAAAGGCTTCGCCTTTGTCGGCTCTGCTGATGGTGGTATGGACATTGAGGAGGTGGCTGAACATCACCCAGAACGCGTCATTAGTGTGTTTGTACCTTTTGGTGCTGGCTTGCAGCCGTTCGTGGCACGGACTTTAGCCTTTGGTATGAAACTCACTCCTGAGCAAATGAAAGGCTTTGCTGAGTTGGTGAAGCGTTTATATGATATGGCGCACAGCAGTGATGCCTTGATGCTCGAAATCAACCCCTTGGTGTGGACGAAAGACGGTCAGTGGTTGGCGTTAGATTGCAAAATTCAAATTGATGACAATGCACTTTACCGTCAAAAAGCCCTTGCTGATGAACGCGATTGGGCGCAAGAAGACGCGCGTGAAGTCGAAGCGGCACAGTGGGCATTGAACTATATTGCTCTCGATGGCGATATTGGTTGTATGGTCAATGGTGCTGGCTTGGCGATGGCAACCATGGACTTGATTCAACTTCACGGCGGTAAACCTGCCAACTTCTTAGATGTTGGTGGTGGTACGACACCTGAGCGCGTCGCGGCGGCCTTTAAGTTGATTCTCTCATCTTCAGATGTAAAAGCCATTTTGGTCAATATCTTTGGTGGTATTGTGCGTTGCGATTTGATTGCCGGCGGTATTTTACAAGCGGTGAAAGAAGTCGGCTTAACGCTGCCTGTGGTGGTGCGTTTGGAAGGCACCAATGCCGATAAAGGTCGTGAAATGTTGGCTGCTTCGGGTTTAAATATTGTGGCAGAAAATGATTTAGAAACCGCCACCAAAACAGCGGTTCGCTTGGCGGGAGAAAAATAATGAGTATTTTAGTTGATGCAAACAGCAAGGTGATTTGCCAAGGTTTTACGGGTAAACAAGGTACTTTTCACTCAGAACAAGCGATTGCCTATGGTACTAACCTAGTTGGTGGTGTCACCCCCAACAAAGGCGGTCAGACACATTTAGATCGTCCCGTTTTTAATACCGTGCGTGAAGCGGTTGAGCAAGCAGGGGCGAATGCCAGTATGATTTACGTACCGCCTGCCTTTGCCGCCGATTCGATTATCGAAGCGATTGAGGCGGAAATCCCAGTCATTACCTGTATCACCGAGGGTATTCCTGTTCGTGACATGCTCAAAGTGCGTGCGGCCTTAGTCGGTTCACAGTCGCGCTTGATTGGTCCTAACTGCCCTGGGTTAATTACGCCAGGCAGTTGCAAAATGGGCATTATGCCTGGCTTTATTCATCAGCCTGGTAAAATTGGTATTGTGTCGCGCTCAGGTACGCTGACTTATGAAGCCGTGTGGCAAACCACCCGTGCTGGCTTAGGTCAAACCACTTGTGTGGGCATTGGTGGCGACCCCATTGGTGGCATGAACTTTGTCGAAGTGTTGGAATTGTTTAACGCTGATCTAGAAACGCAAGGCATTATTATGGTCGGCGAAATTGGCGGTTCTGCTGAAGAAGATGCCGCTGAGTACATCAAAGCGCACGTTAAAAAGCCTGTGGTGTCTTACATTGCGGGGGTAACAGCACCACCCGGTCGTCGCATGGGGCATGCTGGTGCGATTGTTTCGGGTGGTAAAGGTACAGCTGACGCTAAGTTTGCAGCACTCTCTGCTGCTGGTGTGTCGGTGGTGCGTACCCCGTCGCATATGGGTGAAGCGATGAAAGAGGCGTTTGGTGGGTAATTTTTCGGAAGTTGATTATGCAAAAATCTGATTAAGGCATTCGTTAGCAACAGCGTTTTCATGTTCTGTATTAAGAATATGCAAGCTTAAGATGTGGTTGGAGACTTGATGATATCAATTGACTTAATCTGGACGTAACTCTATTGAGAATTGTAAGTTGGAACTGTAATGGTGCACTGCGCAATAAGCTAGAAGTACTTAATCAGTTGAGGCTCGACAAAAGAACACGGATTCAGGATTCAGTGATCATCTTCCATTAGTTTTGACTTTTGATAATAATTAATTGTAACAACATGATAATTAATATATTTTAACTATATAGTTAAGCCCTAATGGCTATTTTTTTAGATAGTGATACAATAGTAGCACTTTTCTAATTTAAGGATTTGGACGATGCGTGTTGAAGTAGTCACTCAGCTTAAACGTCATGCTACGGATATTTTGGCAGATTTGCACCTGAATAAAGAGCCAGTTTTGATTACCGAACATGGTAAGCCATCAGCTTACTTGTTAGATGTTGATGATTATGAACAATTACAAAATCGCCTAAGTTTGCTAGAAGGAATTGCGCGTGGCGAACGCGATTTATCGCAAGGTAAAATGCTGACACATGAAGCAGCTAAGGAACGATTGAGTCAGTGGTTGAACTGATTTGGACAGAAGCGGCGCTGAGAGACCTCGAAGACATCGCAGACTACATTGCTTTGGATAAACCCGGAGCGGCTAAGGCATTCGTTGAACGTGTCTTTGAGTCGGTTGATCGTCTTAGGCTATTTCCAGAATCTGGCAGAGTGCCACCCGAGTTACCAGAATTTTCTTACCGTGAAATGATTTGTTCGCCCTGTCGCATTATTTATAAAATGACAGATCAAAAGGTCGCAATTCTATTCGTCATGCGCTCGGAGCAGGACTTGAGAAGACTGATGATGAGAAGCTACTTAGAGCATTAAGAATGCTATTATTTTTCTAACAGAACAGAAGTTCATATCATTTAAGGACGTCTTTAATGCACCCCATCTTAACCGCAGCCCAACAACGTTACACCACCAAGGCTTTCGATGCGACTAAACGCATCAGCGATGCGGATATAGCACAGATTGAAGAACTCTTGCGTTTGTCGCCTTCTTCGATCAATTCACAGCCGTGGCATTTTGTGATTGCAGGTACCCCAGAAGGTAAAGCTTTGGTGGCGAAAGGGACAGAAGGGGCTTATGCCAGCAATGCGCCTAAGGTACTGAATGCATCGCATGTGGTGGTTTTGTGTACGCGCATGGATTTGGGTGCTGAACATTTACAACGCGTGGTTGATCAAGAGGATGTCGATGGACGCATTGCCAATGAAGCGGCAAAACTGGCAACGTATAAAGGTCGTTCATTCTTTCTCAATTTACACCGCTTTCAACACCGAGATTTGCAACATTGGGCAGATAAGCAAGTGTATTTGGCCTTGGGAACGCTGCTATTAGGTGTGGCGGCGATGGGAATTGATGCTTGCCCGATTGAAGGCTTTGATAATGGTCTTTTAGATGATGCCTTGGGTTTGCGTGAACAAGGATTGAGCAGCACGGTGGTGGTGGCTTTGGGCTATCGCAGTGAAGCTGATGCAAATGCCAAGCTACCTAAATCACGTTTTGCTGCTGAACAAGTTATTACGCGAATTTAATCTAAGCAAATTATGGCATTGTGGCATCTAGGTGATAATTTCACTTCCGATATCGTCGTGATTAGTGGGGAAAAAGCACAACGAAAGTTATTGCTCATTCGTCGCAAAAACGAGCCGTTTAAGGATTGTTGGGCGTTACCTGGTGGTTTTGTTAATAGTTTAACGCCAGCTGGTGAAGCCTTTGTTTTTGCCGAAAGCCATGTGCAGGCAGCGCAACGAGAGTTACTAGAAGAAACGGGTGTATGCGTTGCTGAAACGGATTTGCAAATCATTGGTACTTATGACGCTTGGGGGCGAGATCCGCGTGCAGAAGGCGATCAGAGAGTGGTGACGCAGGCGTTTTTATATTGTGCTCAGGCTATGCCCGAAATAAAGGCCGGTGATGATGCTGCCGATGCACGTTGGTTTGCCTTGTCGTCGGTATTGAATGGTGATGTCGCCTTAGCTTTTGATCATGCCGATATGGTCAAAGCGGCGAGTAAGTTGGTTGCTCAGGCTTTATGACCATTACCCAGCGTAAGCTCTGGCAAGCATTGCTGTATGAAACAGGAGCAGTCATTGTTGTCACGCCTATTATTGTCTGGGTGTTTGATCATGATGTTGCATCTAGCTTTTGGTTGTCGGTGGCTATGTCCACTATTGCTGTGGTGTGGAATTACCTGTTTAATTCTGGCTTTGAGGCATGGGAAAGAAAACAGTCGGTTAAAGGACGCAGCTGGCAACGTCGTTTAGCACATGGTGTTGGCTTTGAAGGTGGTTTGGCACTCTTTTTTGTGCCTCTGATTGCTTGGTGGTTATCGGTTAGTTGGTGGGTGGCATTTATCACCGATGCCAGTTTATTGTTAGTGTTTTTCATTTACTCGATTGCCTTTACTTGGGCGTTCGATCGTGTCTTTGGTTTACCCGATTCGGCCCAATAGTCCAGAGCTGCTTTATAATAGCTCCATAATAAAGTTAGATTAGGGAAAGTCATGAGTGCTAAATTAAGCTACCCCAATTTATTGTTGGTCGTTTTCAGCCTTTTTTCGGCAAGTGTTTACGCAGCGGAATCTCCCAAATCAGGAGAGTTTAATGGTGAAGGTGAATTGGGTTATAACAGTACCGCTGGTAACAGTAATAGTAGTAGTTTGAATGCCAAGTTGGGCATCAATTATTTACTGGCGGATTGGGAGCACAGCCTAAATTTAAGCACTGTTTCGGCACAAAATGAAGGCATTAATACGCGCGAACGCTATTTGCTCGATGGTCAAGCATCACGTACCTTTTCAGAGTTTTACTATGGCTTCGGCAAATTACGCTACGACAAAGACTTATTCAGTGGTTACGATTATCAAACCAACATAACGGGTGGTATCGGTCGTCGTTTTTGGTTACCGAAAACAGAGGTATTCAATCTTGAAGTGGGTGCGGGTTATCAAGTTGATAGATTACAAAACCAGGCAGAGCAGTCGCATCCTATTCTCAGAACAGCATTAAAGCTGCGTTATCCGGTTAATGCACAACTAGGGATTTCACAAGACTTATTGGTGAATGCCGGTGAGTATAATACGCATGGTGAATCGGTAAGTGGCATTAAAGTTAAGATGACTGAATCGCTAGCATTGAAGCCGAGTTACACCTTAAAACATAATTCTAAGGTATTGGTGGGACGAGAGAATCTAGACACCTTAACTGCCTTAACCTTAGTTTATGGCTTTTAATATGATGGTTCGATTACGAATTGCTTTAGCCCAACTGAATCCTTTAGTCGGTGATTTGGTTGCTAATGCTGAGTTAATGCGCCAAGCAGCGAAAAGTGCCCAGTCGGCTGGTGCAGAGGTGATTGTTTTTCCTGAACTATCGCTGACGGGTTATCCACCGGAAGACTTATTGTTGTTTCCCTCTTTTATCGAGCAGTGTGAAGCCATGTTAACGCAGTTGGCGTCTGAAACCGAAGATGGTTTACTGTGGCTGGTGGGGTCGGTCGGACGTGACGCGCAAGGACGTTTAACCAATGAAGCCATCGCGCTGGGGCAAGGCAAAATACTCGCACGTTATGCCAAGCAAGCTTTACCGAATTATGGCGTGTTCGATGAACAACGCTATTTTAGTGCGGGTAGTGCTGCTCGTGTTCTTGACTGGAAGGGTGTTCGCTTAGGCTTATTGGTTTGTGAGGATTTATGGCAGCCAGAGCCGGCCGCCTTAGCCAAACAGATGGATGCTGAAGTGTTGCTGAGTTTGCACGCTTCGCCCTATGAAGTGGGTAAGTGGCATCAACGTCTCGCAGTTCTTCAACAACGCTTTGCTGAAACGCAATTACCCATCGTTTATGTCAATCAAGTGGGTGGACAAGACGGGCTGGTGTTTGATGGGCGGTCTTGTGTGTTCGATGCTCAGGGTTGTCGTTATTTACCCATTGCTCAATCGCTACAGGCACAAGTGACTTGGTCTGAGTCAGGCTTCACCTGCGAAGGAACGTCGTGGTTAACGCAGACGCCGCCGTCTAGCACTGATTGGGCAGCGATCTGGTCGATGTTGACACTCGGCTTGGGTGATTATGTGCGTAAAAATGGCTTTCAACGGGTGCTTTTGGGGTTATCTGGTGGTATGGATTCGGCGCTAGTACTAGCTTTAGCGGTCGATGCTTTGGGCGCAGAAGCGGTTGAAGCGGTGATGATGCCCTTTGCTTATACCAGTGAAATCAGTCAGCTCGATGCTGCCGAACAAGCAACCTTACTGGGTGTGCGTTACACACAACTCCCCGTAGCGCCGACTTATGAAGCGGTAGAAGCGACATTAAGCGACCGATTTTTAGGCTTAGCCTCCGATGTGACTGAAGAAAACTTACAGGCGCGTATTCGTGGTTTACTGCTCATGGCACTATCGAATAAAACGGGCGCTTTATTGCTCACGACCAGTAATAAAAGTGAGTCGGCCATGGGGTATGCAACGCTTTACGGCGATATGAATGGTGGTTTTGCGCCCTTAAAAGATGTGCCCAAAACCTGGGTGTATGCCTTAGCTAATTGGCGCAACCAGCAAAGTTTAGTGATTCCGCAAAGGGTTATTGATCGTCCGCCTTCAGCAGAGTTGCGTCCAGATCAAACTGACCAAGATAGCTTGCCGCCCTACGACACGCTGGATGCTTGGATTGAGCAGCGTATGCAGCAAGGTCAGTCAATCGAACAGTTGGCAAAATCGGCGCACTTGCCCAGCGATGATGCGCTACTGAATCGCAGTATGCGCTTGATGCGACTGAGTGAGTACAAGCGTCGACAAGCAGCACCAGGCATTAAAATCACCGCGCGCAGTTTCGATAAAGATTGGCGTATGCCCATCACCAATGGTTGGAAAGGCTAACATGGAAGCGCAAAAAAACAATCCATTACATGGCGTTACCCTAGAAGCCATCGTCACAGAGTTGGTGACATTTTATGGCTGGGATGAGTTAAGCGAACGTATTCCGATTCGCTGTTTTACCCATGACCCTTCAGTCAAATCGAGTTTGGCTTTTTTACGCAAAACTGCCTGGGCGAGGGAGAAGGTTGAACGACTTTATGTGGGTATGATGCGTTATCGGGGTAAGCTGTGAAGGTATTGGCTGCTGTCTTGAGTCTTTGCAATCATGATGTCATTCATTGCTCATTAATCTTTTAATTTTTTATAGGTGTTTGGTACTAAATGGCAGAACAACAGATTGCTCCGATTCAATTAGTTCAGGGCGTACTTACCTTATCTGCGCCATTATGGCCAACTTTAGACAGTTTCATTGTTGGTGAGAATACAAAAACACTGCAACAGTTAACTGCTTGGTTACAAGCGGCGAGTCCCACTGTTTCTTACCTCACGGGTGAAGCCTCGTCTGGTAAAACCCATTTGGCGCAGGCCATACTATCGCAACACAGCGAGCAAGGGCTGCCATGTGCTTTTATTTCAGCTAAGGATAGTGCAGGCTTGCGTCCAGAACGTTTACAAGGCATGGACCAACTTTCCTTGATCTGTATTGATGACGCGGATCGCTTATTGGCTCAGTCAGTATGGAGGACAGCGATTCAACAGCTGGTGAGTTTAATGCGTGATTCAGGTGGTATGATTCTATTGGTACAAAGAACCGCATCGGTTTATGACCAGCTGTTAGGATTGAATTTCTCGCTGGTTGCCTTAAGTAATGACGCTGAAAAACGACAACTGCTCCTCGAACGAGCGCAGCAGCGTAGCATTCAGCTGAGCAAAGAGGTGACTAACTGGCTGATGAAGCATTACGCCGAGGATATTGGACAGTTGATGCATGTCTTAGCTTATTTAGATCATGGTTCCATGACATTAAAACATCCCATTACTTTACCTTTTGCGAAAAAGCTGTTGTTGCAGTCCTAAGGAGAGCATGACCTTGGCGCTCATTTCTTATACAATGGGTTCAAATTAATTTAGGAGTTATTCATGTTGCGTTCTCTATTAGTGGCAGCTTCTCTTTTGCTTTCGTCAACCGTGATGGCTGCACCTATTGATGCTGAATTTGTTGACCTGAACGGTAAAACAGTCAAACTATCCGACTTTAGAGGTAAGTGGGTGGTGGTGAATTATTGGGCAACTTGGTGTCCGCCATGTGTCAAAGAAATTCCCGAGTTGGTTTCTTTTCATGAAGCTCATGCCAAGAAGGATGCGGTGGTTTTAGGTGTTAATCATCAAGAAGACCCTGTTGCAGAGGTAAAAAAATTTGCCGATGAGCGTTTTGTTAACTATCCTGTTGTACGCAGTAAGGGAAAACTGGGTAGTGGTACACCTTTTGGTACCTTAAAAGGATTACCCACGACTTTTATGGTTACCCCGGAAGGAGAAGTGGTAGCCGCTAGAACAGGTTTAGTCGATCAGGCAGTGTTAGAGAAGTTTATTAGCGATAATAGTAAAAAATAACCATACAATTTAGAGAGGTTTGAATAAGCAAGGAAGCGCATATTCATGCTTTGCAAGAATGATCAAAACCCGAAAATAGGTAACCATGATGAAACGATTATTAACCACAGCACTACTAGCCTGTCTATCTATTTCGGTTGCTTATGCCGATAAATCGAAAGGATTTTTCCAAGAAAGTTTTGGTAATTATCAGGAAGAGCTTAAAACAGCCAAGCAAGAGGGTAAAGCGGGCGTTTTTATGTTCTTTATGATGGATGAATGTCCTTTCTGTGACAAGATGGAAAAAACCATCTTGTCACAACCTGAAGTACAGGCTTATTTTAAACAACATTTTGCAACCTTCGTGTTTGATATTGAAGGAGATGTTGAAGTAATTGATTTTAATGGTAAATCTAAAAAGCAAAAAGAAATTGCTGAGAAAGATTTTCGTGTACGTGCCACACCAGTAATGATGTTTTTTGATTTAACGGGTAAGCCGGTAGCGCGTTACACAGGGGCAACGCGTAATAAAGAGGAATTGTTGTTGCTGGGTAAATTTGCGGTGGAAAAACACTACGAAAAAATGAGTTTTGAACAGTATAAACGTCAAGCCAAGGAGTGATCCTAATGAGCCAAACATGGAAACCTTCTGTTTGGTTGCTTGGCTTGGTTGCGATTAGCCATGTCGCATGGTCAGCCCCAACAGCTCAACAACGATTGCCCGAACCGCTAACACTAGAAGCAGCACTGGCCATTGCTGCTGAACAAGACCCTCGCGTCATGTTAGCGCAAGCGAAAAGTCAGCAAGCTAATGCACAACTGGCCGCACTATCCAGTTTGGATAGTTTCAAAATGCAGTTTAATGGTGGTTTGGTTAGACGAGAGTTTAATGGGCGTGAAGAAGATTTTAACAATGCCTATCTCACGCTGCAAAAACAACTTTACGATTTTAACCGTACCGCATTATCGCAATCAGCAGCTCAAACGAAATACCAAGCAGAGCAAGCCTTAGAACGTTTGGCAGTGAGTGATTATCGACAGTCAGTGATTAAAGCTTTTTACGATGTATTGTTAGCCGATGCTGCTTATGCTGTTGAAAATGAACAGTTAGCGATTGAATATGTTGCCCTAGATAATGCCAAAGAGGAACTCGCTGTCGGTAAATTGTCGGAGCTGCATATTGCTGCCTTAGATGAGCCTTACCAACGTACGCTAGTGAGACGAGCACTGGCTGAAAGTCAGCAACGCAACACCCGTTCCGCTTTAGCTGAATTGTTGGGATTTCCTAATAAACTTCCTGAAACCTTAGTGCCACCAAAGCAATCAGAACTGGCTAAACGTAAGCTAGACGATCCTAAAACTCTGCAAGCTAAGGCGTTGGATAACAACCCCGAACTTAAAGCTGCCCAACTGATGATTGAAGCAGCGGAATTGTCATTACAATCGGCTGAAAAGCTCAATATGCCACGCATTGATGCCATTGGTCGTGCGGGTTGGCACAGTCAGGTTGAAACCCTTTATGAGGGACGTTGGCGTGCCGATTTAGCCATTTCGATGCCTATTTTTGATGGTGGTCTGAAAGATGCTGAAGTGGATAAAGCTAAAGCAGAACTTAACAAACAACGGGCGTTGCGATTGGCATTAGAACGACAAACACGTCAGGCGGTACTGGAAACGGCATTAGCGATTGAGCGACTGAAAACACGAGAAGCACAAGTTAAGGTGGCCGGGGATTTTGCTGAGCGCTATTTAGACAAAAGTCGTACCGAGTATCAATTTGAACGTAAAACCGATTTGGGTGATGCCCTGGTTAGAGTTACCCGTGCTGAATTTGAAGCACTGCAATTACAGCGAGATAGAGCTGTGTTGTGGGATAGTCTAGCGAAGCTTTTAGGAGAATAAATCATGAACTGGAAACACATACTATTCGTCACTAGCTGTTCTGGACTATTCAGTGTTATGCCCAGTCAAGCTGCAACGATTGGTGCTTTAGTGGATGGACAAATTACCAGCCTTTCGGTTAAAGAGGGTGACAAGGTCAACAAGGGTCAGGCATTATTGTCCATTGATTCGCGTGCATTGCAGGCGTCGCTCGCACAAATTAAAGCCAAATTGCGCTTGGCTGAATTAGAGCTTAAAGATGCCAAAGTCGATTTTGAAGCAGAAAAAGCGTTGTTCGATCAGAGTGCTACGGCTAAACGTCGTTTCGAAGCATCGCTGTTGTTCAAGGATAGAGCGACAGCTAAAGTAGATGCCTTGCGTGCGGAGTTGAATGAGGCGCAAGCTAAATTGGCTTATTACGAGATAGTATCGCCCGTCGATGGGGTGGTGACCAAGCTCTGGGTTCAACTGGGCGATACCGTGTTCCATGAAAATATGAAAATGATTGAAATTGAGGCAAAACCCTAATGAGTGAATTATCAACGCGAATTGCATTTACGCGTCGTTATTGGAAACTGGCTATTCATTTGGTATTAAAAACCAAGCACTTTGGTGTGAATAACGATTGGTGGGCTGCGCATCCATCGCCAGTGGGTTGGAGTTGTGGACAAAAGCTCTGGGGTATTGTGACTGTTATGCCGATTTGGCGTAATTATCAGTCGATGAAAGTACGAAGCTGCTTGGGATGGATTCCTGGAGATGATGCTGATGCTTTGGGCTTCAGTCAGGAAATTTTAGGGCGCAAGCATCTATAGAAAAACAGGAAGTTAAGTTATGTCTCGTCAACTTTATTGTTTAGCTCAATTTTTGCCCAAAGTGGGTAAAGAGAAAGAAGTTTTTCGTCTGTTGCAAGCCTTAGAGCCTAATACTTTAAGAGAGGATGGGTGTATTAGTTACCGAGTCACTCGTCTTGTCAGTAACCCGAACGCTGATGGTCAAAGCTTTCCAATTGTCTTTAACGAAATTTGGCGTGATGAGGCTGCTTTTAACGCACATTGTCAGCGTAAGGAAATCGTTGAGTTTTTTGCTAACTATTGTGAAGCTGAAGACGGCTTAATCGAGCGATGGAATGTTTGCGTTTATAGCGATGAGCCAGAAGACTATGATGCGCCAGTATTTATTTAATGAAAGCCTATTGCCACTGACCCAAACGATCCAGCCTATCAACAGCACGGTTGAGCAAGATCAAAAAGTCCTCTCTCGGTATGGATTTCGCACCTAATGACAATAAATGATCGGTGCTGAACTGGCAGTCGATGAAGTCAAACTGCCAGTCTGTGAGTCGCTGACACAAGCTAGCAAGAGCCGCTTTTGAAGCGTTACTCACTAGGCTAAACATCGACTCGCCAAAGAAAGCTCCGCCGAGAGAAACGCCATATAGCCCCCCAACCAACTTCTCACCTAACCAAACCTCGACAGAATGTGCATAGCCTTGTTCGTGTAATGCAGTATAACCCCCGATAATATTGGGCATAATCCAAGTTTCAGCACGAGTGTGAGCGCAATGTTGAATCACAGCGCTAAACTCTTGATCGAAAGTGACGGAAAAGCCCGCATTACGCAAAACCTTGCTTAAACTGCGAGATTGTTTGAATTCACTGGGAATGAGGATAGTGCGAGGATCGGGACACCACCATAAAATAGGATCACCTTCGCTAAACCAAGGAAATATACCCCGTCGGTAGCCAGCGAGTAACCATTCAGGCGTTAATGCGCCACCGATTTGAATTAACCCTTCAGGATCAGTTAAGCAACATTCGATGGGGGGAAAAGCTGGTTTTGCGTTGGGGTGTTGATAATGCACTTGCGCGCCATTATTCAACACCACCCAACCCGACATAATAAACCTGAAGATTAAGCGTGTTCGGCTAAATAACGCTCAGTGTCTAGAGCTGCCATGCAGCCCGAAGCCGCTGA
Source organism: uncultured Francisella sp. (assembly GCA_964646525.1). Classification (GTDB taxonomy): domain Bacteria; phylum Pseudomonadota; class Gammaproteobacteria; order Thiomicrospirales; family Thiomicrospiraceae. Next base: position 48,693 of record CAZYER010000003.1, read on the forward strand.
AGTAATGGCTTGACGGTAAATTTGATCGGCAACGTCACCAGCAGCAAACACACCTGCAACGCTGGTGGCGGTTGCATTGCCCATAATACCGCTTTGTACCTTGATGTAACCATTAATCATCTCTAATTGGCCGTCAAAAATTCCCGTATTGGGGCTGTGACCAATGGCAATAAACACGCCTTGCGTGGCGATCTCTTCCGTCGAGCCGTCGTTTTTCTTAACGCGCACACCCGTTACGCCTGTATTGTCACCTAAAACTTCATCGACCTGACTGTTTAATACCAGCTTAATGTTGCCGTTATTCACCTTATCCATCAGGTGGTCAATCATAATTTTTTCGGCTTTAAAGGTTTCGCGACGGTGAATCAGGTAAACTTCGCTAGCGATATTCGACAAATACAGCGCCTCTTCAACCGCTGTGTTACCACCACCCACTACGGCTACTTTTTGATTGCGGTAGAAAAAGCCATCACAAGTCGCACAGGCAGAAACACCCTTACCTTTGAAAGCTTCTTCGGAAGGCAGGCCCAAATACTTAGCAGAAGCACCTGTGGCAATAATCAATGCATCCGCCGTGTATTCCGCCACATCGCCTTTTAGGGTGAAGGGACGTTGAGATAAATCAACAGCGTTAATATGGTCAAAAATGATTTCTGTACCAAAGCGTTCGGCATGTTTTTGCATGCGTTCCATCAGAGCAGGCCCTTCGACGCCTTGGTCATCACCCGGCCAGTTATCGACCTCAGTGGTTGTCGTTAATTGTCCGCCTTGTTGCATTCCTGTTACCATCACAGGTTTCAAGTTGGCACGCGCAGCGTAAACAGCAGCACTGTATCCGGCAGGGCCTGAACCTAAAATCAACACCTGACAATGTTTCGACATAAAAACGACTCCTAAGCCATAATGGTTACGTAATATCCCAAAGTCTAGCGCAAAGCGCATCTTTATAAAAGTCTATTTTATCAGCTTTTGCTTTTATCCTTCATATATGGGTAAAAAATGCGCTAAAATATGCGGTTTGATATTATGTTATAAAGGACGAGCACGGTGGAATTAGCCAGTGTTTTTGCCCGCATTCGTGACCTGAACGACCGTTGCGAATCGCTTAGGGGGTATCTTTGACTACGAAGGTAAGTCAGAAAGGTTACAAGAAGTCACGCGAGAACTAGAAAGCGCCGATATTTGGAATACGCCAGAAAAAGCACAAGCATTAGGAAAAGAACGCGTTAGCCTAGAGCGGGTTGTTACCAACCTTGACCGCATTCAAGAAGAGTTAACGGGACAGCTTGAATTGCTCGAAATGGCAGAGGCAGAAGATGACGAAGATACAGCTAATGCCGTGATCGAAGATGTTGCTAGCACGCAAGCTGCCATTGAAAAGCTTGAGTTTGCTCGTATGTTCAGCGGTGAAATGGATCCGAATAATGCCTACATCGACATCCAATCGGGTTCAGGTGGTACAGAAGCTCAGGATTGGGCCAACATTCTCTTGCGCATGTATTTGCGTTGGGCTGAAAGTAAAGGCTTTGAAGTAGAGTTGATGGAGGTCTCAGAGGGCGAGGTGGCTGGTATTAAAAGTGCCACTATCTCGGTTAAAGGGGACTATGCTTATGGCTGGTTACGTACCGAAACTGGAGTGCATCGCTTGGTGCGTAAATCTCCTTTCGATTCAAATAACAAGCGTCACACCTCATTTGCTTCTGTCTTTATTACGCCTGAAATTGATGATAACGTCGAAATTGACATTAACCCAGCTGATTTGCGCATCGACGTTTATCGTGCTAGTGGCGCTGGTGGTCAGCACGTTAACCGTACAGAGTCAGCTGTTCGTATTACCCACGTTCCGACCAATACAGTAACGCAATGTCAGGCAGGACGCTCGCAACATCAAAATAAAGACCAAGCAATGAAGCAGTTGCGTGCTAAGTTATATGAGTTGGAAATGCTCAAACGCAATGCGGAAAAACAAGCCTTAGAAGAGACCAAATCGGAAGTGAGTTGGGGCAGTCAGATTCGTTCCTATGTACTCGACTCTGGACGCATTAAAGATTTACGCACCAATGTCGAAGTCGGCAATACTCAAGGGGTGTTGGATGGCGATTTGGATCAGTTTATTGAAGCTAGCTTAAAAGCTGGGTTGTAAGCAATTTTGCTGACATCTGGCGTTGTTGCGCGCTACTCGAAAAGGTCATGTATCGCTTATACTCTCCTTTTTCTGTGTGGCGTGCGCCTAGCCATTTTGCCAGCTTATCATGCTTACTCGGAACAAGAAAAAAGGATTAAATAATGAGCGAACAAACTAGCGCAGTTGAACATCATGATGAAAATCATGTGATTGCCGAACGTCGTGCTAAATTAGCACACATTCGCGAGCAGCGTAATGCCTTCCCGAATACCTTTAAGCGTGACACCTTAGCACAAGCGTTGCATACTGCTTATGCCGATTATGACAAGGCTGCTTTGGCTGAGTTAGCGCCGCCCGTAACCGCTACCTTGGCGGGTCGTATTATGCTCAAACGTGTCATGGGTAAAGCCAGCTTTCTGACACTGCAAGATGTTAGCGGGCAAATGCAGGTTTATTTACGTGGTCAGGATATTGGTGAAGGTCTCTACGAAGAAGTCAAACACTGGGATTTGGGCGATATCGTTGGCGTTACGGGTTATTTATTCCGTACCAATACGGGTGAATTGAGTATTCATGCCACTTCAGCCGAGTTATTGACCAAGAGTTTACGCCCGCTACCCGATAAATTCCACGGGCTACACGATACCGAAGTGCGTTATCGCCAGCGTTATGTCGATTTGATTGTCAATCAGCACAGTCGTGAGACTTTCCGTCGCCGTTCATTGATTATTGCTGGTATTCGTCAGTTTATGATTGAGCGTGGCTTTTTAGAAGTGGAAACGCCGATGATGCACCCCATTCCGGGTGGTGCGGCTGCTAAGCCATTTGTCACGCATCACAATGCTTTGGATATGCCGCTCTACTTGCGTATTGCTCCAGAGCTTTACTTGAAGCGTTTGGTTGTCGGTGGCTTTGAGCAGGTTTTCGAAATCAATCGCAACTTCCGTAATGAAGGGCTTTCGGCGCGTCACAATCCTGAATTTACCATGATGGAGTTTTATTGGGCTTATGCCGATTACAACGATCTGATGGATATGACGGAAGCCTTGTTATCGAAGTTGGCCTTAGATGTGACAGGTTCAACCGAGCTTAACTATCAAGGGACACAGATCAGCTTTGCTGGACCTTTTGAGCGGTTAAGCATTAAGCAGTCTATTCTGAAATACAATGCCGATGTGACTGCAACCGATTTGGAAGATATTGATGTCCTAACGCGCATCGTTGAAGCTAAAGGATTTAAGGTATTACCTGGTTCGGGCTTAGGTAAGGTGCAAACCATTTTGTTTGAAGAGACGGTTGAGCATCAACTCATTCAACCAACCTTCATCACCGAGTATCCAGCGGAAGTATCACCTTTAGCGCGTCGTAATGATGAAAATCCAGAAGTGACCGATCGTTTTGAACTCTTTATTGGTGGACGTGAAATTGCGAACGGCTTCTCTGAATTAAACGACTCGGAAGATCAAGCAGAGCGTTTCTTAGATCAAGCCAAAGCCAAAGAAGCCGGTGACGATGAGGCCATGCATTATGACGCGGATTATATTCGTGCCTTAGAATATGGCTTGCCGCCCACTGCTGGTGAAGGCATTGGTATTGATCGTTTGGTGATGCTACTAACCGACGCACCTTCGATTCGCGATGTGTTATTTTTCCCACAAATGCGTCACGAAGAACACTATTAATTTTGTATTATCTCGTTTTGTGTTGTAAGCCAGCGTAATTGCTGGCTTTTTTATTGTCTGTTGGCTGTTTGAATAAGTGAAATCGCTTTGATTGTCCCAACAAGTTACCTATATGAACTTAGTGTATAATAATTCCATGCTGAATTATCAAGTTCAGTAAATCCAATGCAATAACCAAGGGTTCTACTCGTCGCTTAGCAGAGTATAAAGGAAATGTATGAAAAGATTCATGATTTGGCTGGTTGATTATGCTTCACCACTGATTGCTTTTGCACTGGTGTTGGGTATTTCTTCTGTTTTTTGGTGGCATTATGAGCGCTCTCAAACGCACATGAAAGAAGTGGCGGTTGATGATGTACGCAATTTTTCTAAGTCGGTAGCTCAATTTCGTAATTTTTACGCCAGCACGATTATTCCTGCTGTACGGATGCACAATATTCCCATTACCCACGACTATTTAAAAATTCCGGGTGCTGTTCCGTTACCCGCTACGTTTGCCATTGATTTTGGCGATAAGATGTCTCAAAACAGTGATTATCGCGTGCGCTTATACAGTGATATGCCCTTTAGTTGGCGAGAAAATGGTGGTGTTCGTGATAGTTTTGAAAAAGAAGCGATGACGTATTTGCGCGATAATCCAGAAGGTTTTTTTACGCGTTATGAAGTGTTTGAGGGCAAAGAAGTACTCAGGTATGCAGTGGCTGACAAATTACAAGCCACATGTGTTGCTTGTCATAATAGTTATCCTGGTACACCAAAGACAGATTGGAAAGAGGGCGAGGTTCGCGGGGTGCTTGAAGTCATTCGTCCCATTTCTAGTTTACATTTAGAAAATGAAGCACAAGCATGGCAAACCTTCTTGGCTATGGTAGGTATTGCGTTATTGGCTTTATTACTGCTTGGTTTTGTCATTCGTCGTAATAAATTAGCTATATCTCAGGCGCAATCAGAGCAACATAAAACACAGAGCATTATGGATTCAGTCGTTGATGCTATTATTGTTATTAACGATCAGGGTATTGTTTTAGAAGCCAATCGTGCTGTATTTCGTGTATTGGGTTACGAACCTGAAGAGTTAGTGGGGCGCAATATTAGCTTAATCGTTCCAGAGCCGCATCATAGCGCGCATGATGGTTATTTGCAGCGTTATTTGAAAGAGGGTGATCCACGCGTGATTGGTTTCACGCGTCATGTGCAGGCGGTTAAAAAATCGGGTGAGTTGATTTCAATTGATCTTGCTGTGACCGAAATTTTGCAAGAGGGAGCACGTTGCTTCACCGGTGTGATTCGGGATGTTAGCGAGCGTGAAGCGGCACAACGTCAGATAGAGCTGGCCCGCGATCAAGCATTAGAGTCGGCTAAATTAAAATCGGAATTTTTGGCTAACATGAGCCATGAAATTAGAACACCCATGAATGGTGTGATTGGCATGACAGGTTTGCTACTCGATACGCCTTTGACAGAAGAACAGAAAGAATTAACACAGACTGTTAAAGCCAGTTCAGAGTCTCTGTTGTCGATTATCAATGATATTTTAGATTTTTCTAAAATTGAAGCGGGTAAGCTCGAAGTTAGTGAAGACCCTGTTGAATTGGTACCACTGCTTGATGGAATTATGGATATGGTCGCGTCTTCGGCTCAGCTTAAGTCGCTAGAATTAGCTTACTTTATAGAACCTAAATTACCTAAAGTGATTAAAACCGACGCTGTGCGTTTGAGACAGGTACTGCTTAATCTACTGGGAAATGCGATTAAGTTTACGCAGCAGGGTCAGGTGTACCTTGAGGTTGCTTCGTCAGGAGAGAGTTTACGTTTTGATGTGGTTGATACAGGAATCGGTATTTCGGCAGAAGGGCAGGCAAAACTTTTTGGTGCTTTTTCTCAGGTAGATGGTTCGTCAACGAGAGGTTTTGGTGGCACTGGTTTGGGATTGGCCATTTCCAAACAGTTAGTATCTTTAATGGGTGGCGAAATTAAGGTGGTTAGTCGAGTTGGAGAGGGATCGACTTTCAGTTTTACCTTGCCTTGTCGAGTGTTGGATAAAACACCTTGTTTAGCCCCTTTAGTGCAACCCACTAAGCTGGTTTGCGTTATGCGTCCTTCTTCGTTAATGTCACGTTGTGTGGATCAGTTGGCTTCACTGAATATTCAGGTGCAAGTGTTTGAAGATTTGATGTTACTCACTGAATCGGGTATTGAAGCTAACACACCTGTTTGGCTTGATTTGGACTCACTGTTAATGTTCGTTGAACACCCACTAAGTTTATTAAATGATGTGAAAGTGCAATATCATCATGTCAGTTTATTTGTCACTCATAAACAGGCTAGTGAGTGGCGAGAGCATGCGCAGCATCTGCATCTCAAAATGCGTATTAAGCCATTGAAATATGGTAGTTTAGCTCATTGGGTACAGCCGTTCCAATTAACAACCCAGCAGGCTGACGCTGGTATTCATAACATATCATTGCCTGCTGATCGAGTTGCGTTATCTGAGCATGCACGAATCTTACTGGTTGAAGACAATGTGATTAATCAGAAATTGGCGTTAGCGCTACTAAAAAAACAGGGGCTGACTGCAACAGTGGCGAACAATGGTCAGGAGGCGTTAGCTATTTTGGCACAACAGCCGTATGATCTTGTGTTAATGGATTGCCAGATGCCTGTCAAAGACGGTTTTGATACGACGCTAGAACTGCGTGCCAGTGCTGGCATTAACCAGCAAGTACCGATTATCGCCATGACAGCCAATGCTATGCAAGGTGATGATGCCCGTTGTTATGCGGTAGGTATGAATGATTATATTGCTAAGCCAGTGAATCCGACGATTTTAGCTGATAAATTAGCGCACTGGCTGAGCAAAGTTCAATAAAACAGGCAGCTCTCACCCCACGGATGTCTTTTGTGGGGTGAGAGTAGGCTGATTTTACGAGCTGTTTGTGTTATGAAGAGCTGGCTAAATCGACTAAGCGATAGCCCATAGGTTCCATCACTAATGGTTCGCCTGAATTCAGTTGAAATTGACCATCGGCATCATCAACGCCTTTAATACTGGCAATAGCCAACACTAATGAACCTTGGTTAAGATCAGGACCTGACGCAATTACAGTCAGCGTTTGCGTGCGATCTTCTCCGTAGTTTACCGTTAGTTCTTCGCCTATCATGGGTTGAATGTTAGCAGGTGTGTGAAACCGCATCAGGCGTTTGGTCGGCTTGCCGCGATAATGGGTACGCGCAATCACTTCTTGACCAGGGTAGCAGCCTTTTTTGAAACTAACGGCACCGATGCGATCGAGATTGAGTTGATGCGCATTAAATTTTCCCTGTAATTCGGCAGTTACTTTAGGCAGTCCATAGGCTAAGTCCATTAGGTTCCAGTCGTCTGTTCCCACTTTCGTACCATTCGTTTCTAGTCTGTCCCATAAAATGCCAATGGCAGGAAAAGGGCCAACAAATAGGGCACAAGGATGAGCCGTTGGTAGGCGAATCATGGCAATATCAGCAAATTCTTCTGCTTGTAAATAATGTTGACCATAAGCCGTTTCATCTAGCTTTTCATTGAGTAACACGACAATGTCTTGCGCAGCATGAATACCAGCATAGCCAAAACGTGGTAGCAGGTTTGAAAAGTCTTCACAATCGACTTTGCTACGCATAATGAACATTTTCAGGCGTTTGAGTAACGGGAGCACGCTATTGCGTGGTACTTGCCAGTAATAGGCACCATGAAATAGGAATAAGAGTCCCAAGCCTAATACGTTGCCTTGTGGGTCACAATAACTCGCTAATTGCGCCTGAGTTTCGCTAACCAAGTTGATATCTTGTGTTAGTTGACCTTGTAAAAAGGTTTTAGCGTCTTCGCCACTGAAGCGAATCAGACCAGTATGCGCTAGGCTAGTCATTACAGCACCGTGCTTCATAATATGACGTTCAATTTCTGGAATGCCAAAATGCGCGATGGTTTGTTGATCTTCATGCCAAACAGCGCCTTGGTTTTCCATGTGTTGATACCATAATTCATTCATGGTTTTTCGTCCTCTTTTGGTAGATAACGGTTAAAATGACGGTAGAGTAACCACATCAGTAATCCGACGACGCTAATCGATACAATGGTGAAGAGAGCCGTTAGCCCCAAAGCTTGTAAGAGTTGTTCCATCGAGAACCCCCGTTTGTGATGTCTAGTCCAATAGGCTATTATAGGAGATATTAGTGTGAATGAGCGACAATCATGGCGATGCTAGGTGAGGATCGAACAATTGCAAGCTAAAGATGAACATTTTTTTGAAGATGATGATCGTCATCGTATTTTAGAAGCCATTGAAGAGCAGGCTAAAAATATGTCAATGGCGCGTGGTGCAAATCAACATCGGTTAAGTGACTGGCTCAATGCCGCGGAGGAAGTTATGCCAGAAGTAAAAAAACCAACGGTAAAACCCATGTCAATGACTGCTGGTGAAGGACGTTCATCATCGTCAACGATGGTGAGTGTGTTGCTTGGTGGGACATTACTGCTTACGCTTGCTGGGGTAGGTGGGTTTGGCTTTTACCAGCTCAATCAGCAAGTACAAAGTGTGAGTGGTGAAAATGCTGCCTTAAAAGAAAAGTTGGCCGAATTAGAAACCAATTTAAAAGAATTGGCTGAAGTTGCTGAAAAAGTCAGTAACAAAAGTGAAGTCACGTCAAGTGAGTCAGCTGCACCTGCTGTAGCAGTAGATAGTGTTAGTGATGTAGCTACGAAACAGGCGACCAATCCACCAGTAAGTTCGGTCGAAAGTTTGCTAGATGCGCGTTTTAAACAGCTCATTGAGCTGTTGGATCAGCGGATGCGTGTGCAGTCGCCAGTGCCTGTGCAACCGATATCTCCCTTAACAACCAGCAGTGCAATGGCTAACTTACCATTGCAAGCACCGACAGTAACTGAGCCAATAGCTCCTGTCATTGCCGAGATGGCGGTTGGGTCTAGCAACAACTCGGCAACAGTGACTAAAGACTCACACCCTAATCAGTGGTTGTTTGACTTGCCTAAAGATGCGCTGGTTATTCAATTGGGCAGCAGTGTCAAAGCGGATGCATTTAGTGAGATGATGAAAAAGATTCGTCAACAACCCGAAATGGCTCGTGTGTTACCCGTAACGGCAAATGGTTCGACGCGCTATGTGCTTACCTATGGTGGTTTTACTTCACGTGATGAAGCGCGTAAAGCCTCGGATCGTTTGAAGTTGGAGTTGGGGGTGAGCCCTTGGATTCGTAAGGCTTCCGATGTACAGCAATTGGCTGAAAAACCTTAGTGATTGTTTATGAGGCTTTGGTGCAGTTGCTCTGTCTTGTCTAACAGCGCATCGGTTGTACCATCGTTTTCTATAATGACTGTTGCTAAGGCTAGTCTTTCTTTTCGACTGGGTTGAGCATCAATCAGTTGTTGTGCGATTGTGGTGCTCATTTGATCGCGTGCGATGAGATGCTGTTTTTGGCGTTCTTCCTCACAATCAACGACCCAAACTGCGCTTAGTAAGTCTAGGTAAGGACTGTCAGAACTCAGTAATGGAATGACAATCATAATGTAGGGATGGGGTGAAGCTGAAAGTTGATTCACTTGTGCCATCACTTCATCGTATATCTTCGGATGCATGAGTGCATTGAGCCAGAGGCGTTCATTCGGATGCTGACTAATGATCTCGCGAAGCTTACGTCGTTCAAGATGACCTTGTTTGTCAACAATTGATTCGCCGAAGTGATTTAGGATTTCATCTAGTGTGGTGTTTCCCATCTTTACCAAATCTCGCGCAATCATATCCGTATCGATGATAGGAACAGAATGGGTTTCGGCTAAATAACGACTGACCGTGCTTTTGCCACTGGCAATGCCGCCCGTTAAACCGACAATAAAAGGGCGCTGTTGAACAGCGCCCAAAGTGGATGTGAATCCATTCATCATAGATTAGCGGATAACTGGTTTGTATTTAATGCGCACAGGACCAGCATCACTGCCTTTGCGTCGTTTGTAGTCTTCTTCATAGTCGGAGTAGTTACCTGGGAAGAATTCGACATGACTGTCGCCTTCAAAGGCAATAATGTGTGTGGCGATACGGTCTAAGAACCAACGATCATGCGAAATGACCAAAGCCGTACCAGGATATTCCAGTAGCGCTTCTTCTAATGCACGCAGGGTTTCAACGTCTAGGTCGTTGGTAGGCTCATCAAGTAACAGCACATTGCCACCCGTCCGCAGCGTTTTAGCTAAATGCACACGATTGCGCTCACCGCCCGATAAGTCTTTAATAAACTTACCTTGATCTCCACCCTTAAAGTTAAAGCGTCCACAGTAGGAGCGAGCCGAAAGTTCAAACTTGCCGACAGTGATCACATCTGAACCGTCAGAAATTTCTTCAAATACGGTTTTATTGTCAGCCAAGGTATCGCGGCTTTGATCGACGTAGGACAACTGAACCGTATCGCCAATGGTGACACTGCCCGTATCGGGTTGGTCAACGCCCGTAATCATTTTGAAGAAAGTGGATTTACCCGCACCGTTAGGACCAATAATACCAACAATCGCTCCAGCAGGGATGCTGGCTGTGAAGTTGTCAATTAACAGACGATCAGCAAATCCTTTGCTGATGTTATCGAAATCAATCACTTTATTACCCAAGCGTTCGCCAACAGGAATGAAAATTTCATTCGTTTCATTACGCTTTTGGTATTCAACGCTCGATAACTCTTCAAAGCGAGCCATACGTGCTTTAGACTTGGCATGACGACCTTTCGGATTAGTGCGCACCCATTCTAATTCTTGTTTCATGCTTTTGATATGAGCTTGTTCAGCTTTAGATTCTTGCTCTAGGCGACGTTCTTTTGCTTCCAACCAAGCAGAATAGTTGCCTTCATAGGGAATACCCATGCCACGGTCAAGCTCTAAAATCCAACCAGCGACGTTGTCTAAGAAGTAACGGTCATGGGTGACAGCAACCACGGTACCAGAATAATTATGTAGGAACTGCTCTAACCAGGCAATGGATTCAGCATCCAAGTGGTTGGTAGGTTCATCTAGCAATAGCATATCGGGACGAGAAAGTAATAGCTTACATAAGGCAACACGACGACGCTCACCACCAGAGAGTTTGGTGACATCGGCATCCCAAGGAGGGAGGCGAAGGGCATCGGCAGCAATTTCCAGTTGATTTTCCAGATTATGTCCATCGCTGGCTTGTAGGATATTTTCTAATTCAGCCTGACGAATAGCCAAAGCGTCAAAGTCGGCATCGGGTTCGGCATAGGCAGCATAAACGGCATCTAGCTCTGCTCGGGCATCGCTGATGTGTGACAGTGCCTCTTCAACATTGCCACGCACGGTTTTTGTCGGATCGAGTTGAGGTTCTTGCGGTAAGTAACCTACTTTGATGCCTGGCATGGGACGAGCTTCACCTTCAAT
>CAZYER010000004.1:0-43142 GCA_964646525.1 uncultured Francisella sp.
TGTAGATTATTGGTTGCGGGGGCAGGATTTGAACCTACGACCTTTGGGTTATGAGCCCAACGAGCTACCAGACTGCTCCACCCCGCGATAGAGTGATTTTTTCTCGTTGGCGGAGGAAGAGGGATTCGAACCCCCGGAGGTATTACCCTCAACGGTTTTCAAGACCGCCGCATTCGACCGCTCTGCCATTCCTCCGTAACGAGAAGATAATAATAAGCGATAAGCCGAAATAACGCAATACCTTTATCCAAAAAACATCATGATTTATGCAAATAACGTCTATTTCCTAGCTTAACGTCTTGCCGATTGGCATTGCGCCTTATACGCCCAAGGCGCTTGAGCATTAGCAGCATTACCCCACAATCCTTGTCGTTTACGTTTTGCTTCTTGTTCGAGCTGTTGTAACCAAATATTGTTACCTAAAGAACGATCAAACCAAGCATGGCCTTGAGATAACATCCATTGATTCATATTTTCTCCATCAACCGCCACCTGACACACAGCAAAGCCTTCACTGTCGAGTCGCTCTAAACAACTGGCTTGAACACTCATTCCTTGAAGTTGCTGGCTTAAGACTTTTTGAGCCACATCAGCCCAAGGCTGTGCTTTGCAAGCACCCATTGCTAACTCTGGTGCATCAATCTGCGCCAACCGAATCGGTTGTTGCCCAAGTTCAGGATGAGCCACAACCAATTGATCGCCACTGAGTACCGTCTGCACAATGCCGGATATGATCACATCCGATTTGGCTGACGAAATAGTCAATAGCGAAAGCATCAAACCAATTAGGGTAACTGCAGTTTTCATAGTATGATCTCGATCGTTGGCTGGTGATTCATATTAACATAGCTTTACCGTCACAGTTTGTAATCAGTTATCGGGAGTGCTAAGGCATGAAATACCTAGTAACAATGACTATCCTATTCGCATTAAGCTCACCTGTAACATCGGTAGCGACTCCTTTGGTCAATCAAATGACACATGCACCCTCGCCCTACCTACAACAACACGCTCAAGACAAGGTGCGCTGGCAAACATGGAGTCCCGCATCCCTAGCTTTAGCAAAAGAACAACGAAAGCCAATACTGTTGTCGATTGGTTATTATGCCTGCCATTGGTGTCATGTTATGCAACAAGAAAGCTACCAAAACAATGCCGTAGCCGACCTACTTAACGAATTCTATATTCCCATTAAAATTGACCGTGAATTAGAGCCCGGATTAGATCAAACCATGCTCAGTTATGCTAAATCACGTATTGGCGTTGCTGGTTGGCCTCTCAATGTTTACCTAACATCCGATGCTCGACCTTTTGATGCTCATGTTTATTTAGATGCACCATCTTTAACCGCTCGGCTAGCAGCGAATCAACGGACTACCTCAGCAATAACATCAACCAACCTAGTTTCGCCGACTCAATTAAGCCAAAATCAACTAATCAATAAACCCAATTCGCTAGAGTTCGCTCAGTCTGCATTGTCGCAAATTGACCATTTGAATGGTGGTTTTATTGGCACTCGTAAATTCCCACAAACCCCGCAACTAAGAGCGATTGCTCATTATCTACGCCATACCCCCGAACCTGAACTTACAGCATGGCTTAATCAAACTTTATCGCAAATGACCAATAATGGCTTATATGATGCGGTCAACGGAGGTTTTTTTCGTTATACGGTGGATAGTGAATGGAGAATCCCACACTTTGAAAAAATGCTCGTTGATAATGCACAGCTATGGCAGCTTTATACCCAATTAGCGCAAAGAGAAGTCTCCACTGAATGGAGAATGATTGCTGAACAGACGCTCAATTTTATGCTGACCTACCTATATGATGCACAAAAGGGCGCATTTTTTACCAGCCTTTCAGCACTGGATAACCAGGGACATGAAGGTGGGCATTATTTATGGACGCTAGCGCAACTGCGCCAACAGCTATCACCAGCACAGCTGGCCTTGGTCAATCAAGACTGGCAACTGGCTTATCCACCCAGCTTTGATGCTGGCTATCTGCCAATCTGGGGCGACCATTCTAGACCCGATAAGCAACGACAGGCTATTTACGAGCGTTTACAGCAGGTTCGGGCATCCGTCAGCATCGATACCGATCGAAAACACTTAGTGAGTTACAATGGCATGATGTTATCACTGCTATCTCAACAGCTCAAAAGTCAGCCAAATCTTAACCCCATCACAACAAAACTGTTCAACTTCATTCGGCAATCTTGGCAAGAAGGGAAATTATCTCAGGGAAGCTATGGCAACAAAACGCTGGCCGAAGCAGATTTAGAAGGTTATGCTTTCGCCGCTAAAGGGCTCATCGACTATGCCATCATAACTGGCGATGGCGATGCCAGTGAGTTGTCCATTGCGCTATTACAACGCAGTAAGACACTATTTGTAAATGATACTGGTTTTATTGCTCAAGCGGTCGTGGGTGACTTTTCTTTGCCCAGAGAAGCTGCTTTTGCTGATACCGCCCTCATCTCTTCGAGCAGTGTCTGGATAGAGGCTTGCCTGCAATCAAGACACCCCATACTAGTCAAACAAGCTGAACAACGAATAAAACAAGCACTACCTCTCATGCAACAATCACCCTTGGAGTATGCTAGCCTATGGTCGCTTTACTGGAAATGGCAACCTTTTTTGCAACTCAATTAACCTGGCAACAATAACCAAACTAATCCGATCAGCCAAAGCAGTTCACTTAGCTCTACCCAAGCAAGTGAAATGACGTAACTAATGCCGCCAATTTTTTTGCGCCACCAAACAATGTATATCCAAGTACTCAAAATTAGTAAGGTTAGCGTCCAACCAGACGCTAAGGCCAAAGCCATTAGTAACAACAACCATTGTGGCCATAACCAACTTAATTCGACTTTTTCACGCCAACCTTCAGGAAGACTGTCGTGACGGTTTACCCAACGAGAACCCGTCATGACCATTTGCGCAAATACCCAGCCGACCATCGGCATCAAAACAATCACCGTCCACCACTCGGCACGAATGAGTGTCACTAACAATGACCACTTCAAAATCAAGGTCAGCACCAAAACGACAATACCCATGCTACCTAAAGCTAAGCGATTGTTTGATTTGAATTGTTGTAACGCTTCTGGCTCTTTACTCAACGTAGCATCAGCTACTTGTGCTAGGCTATCTAAGGTGCTGGCGCCGCTCAATTTAGCCCAAACAATGAGTACTAAAGCAGCACTAATTTCTGCTTGAAATCCACTAAAAAACCAAGCAATCGTCGCCAGCAATAAACCCAGCAATAATGCTGATAGTGGTATGAATGCCATGGAGCGACCCACATTCTCAGCCGTCATCTCGCTAGCATTTGCTAATCGCCACTGCCATACATGGTTCATGGCTAAACGCATCGGGTGGACAGGTTTAATTTCTGGAGTATCACTCACTGTTTTTTCCTCTTGAATTCATAGCATTCATTCAACCACTTTCAGCAATGACCATAGCGATCACATGATCCTTCTCATCGCTAACACTGACATGCCAGACATGACGTTGTGTCTGTTGCGCAATCAACGCTGCTTGCCCCGATAGACTTAACAAAGGCTTACCTAAAGCATCGTGCTGGTAACAAAAGTCAGAAAAACGCACCGACTGCTGAAACCCCGTACCTAAAGCCTTGGCAGCGGCTTCTTTAACCGCCCAGCGCTTAGCCAACCAACGCCCTATCTTCGCGCCTTCAGGTAATTGGGCTAATTCATCAGTATGTAAAATGCGCTCTGCCAGTCGTTGACCATGTCGTTGCCAAGTCGCTTCCATTCTGGCTACACACAACAAATCCACCCCAATACCCAGCACGGCCATGAAGTTAGCCTCGCGCAGCCAACATAAGCGCTTTCATTTCACTCACCGCAACAGGCAAGCCTTTAAATATCGCTTCACTAATGATGGCATGACCAATATTCAACTCTTCCATTTCTGGAATAGCGGCAATGGCTTGCACATTATGATAATGCAACCCATGACCACCATTAACCGCCAAGCCCATACTCGCAGCCAGTGTAGCGCCCGCACTGATTTTAGCTAATTCCGCTAACTGTGCTTGACCAGTCAATTCTGCATAGTGTCCTGTATGCAATTCCACTACGGGTGCGCCAGCAGCTTTGGCAGCGCGAATTTGCGCTTGATCAGCTTCAATAAATAAAGAAACGCGAATACCTGCATCACCCAAACGACGACAGGCGTACTCAACTCGCTCAAACTGTCCGACCACATCCAAGCCACCTTCAGTGGTCAGCTCTTCGCGTTTCTCAGGCACTAAACAGACATCTTGCGGCAAGTATTTCAACGCCATTGCAATCATTTCTTCCGTCACAGCCATTTCTAAATTAATTTTTGTTTGGTGTGTTGGCATGAGTAGCACTAAATCGCGCTCTTGAATATGACGACGGTCTTCTCGTATGTGTAATGTGAGACTATCAGCCCCATGCTGTTCGGCCAATAAACCCGCATGAACGGGATCTGGATAGCGCGTTCCACGTGCTTGACGCAAGGTTGCAACGTGGTCAATGTTAATTCCGAGTGCGATCATTGTAATTGCTCCCACCATTGTCGCATCGACAAGGCTTGACTGGGCATTGCTTGAAGCAAACGCCATTGTAAAAATTCACGCAAGGCTCGGCTGGTTTTTCCCAAGGGTGCTTGAGTTATCAGTGCCAACAACTCTGCTCCCTGAATACCAACCTCGCATTGCTGCCATCCTTCTGCTTGCCACTGATAATGAGCTTCTGCCTTTAAGGGATGAAACTCATGCGTTTGCTGTGGCAAACCGTAACCCATTTCTGAAATAAATACCCATTCAAAACGTCTTAATGCCCATGCCATCTGAACTCGATCGCTTCCAGCCGATCTAAGCAGTCCAACAAGCTGCTCATAGGCATGAAATAAAGGTGCAATGGGCTGCTCTACCAATAAACTGCGATGAAGAAGCTCATTAGCATAAAGACCGCTCCAGTTGGCCATACCCTGTAAAGGAGTTTGATAACTCACCGCTTCACACTGACTCATCCAGCCACCCGATTGCTTGCCCATGCGCCAAGTGATGGCTAACTCAGTAAAAGGCGGTAATAACCCACTTTTTTTCTGTCCACCTTTAAACGTCAGTTGCACACGTCCATGACGCTCAGTGAGCAAACTTAACCACAAACTGGTTTCGCCCTGAGCGCGAGCAAATAATAAATAGGCTCTGTCTTGTAACAACATGACATTAACAGCCTGGCTAATGAATTATTGATAACCCAAGCTGACTAAGGCGCGCTCATCATCTGACCAGTTATCTTTAACCTTAACCCATAATTGTAAATGAACTCGACTATCCAGCATTCGCATTAAATCTTGACGTGCTTCACTACCAACTTGCTTCAACATGCTTCCGCCTTCACCGATGACAATGCGCTTCTGACCTTCGCGCTCCACTAAAATCAAGGCATCAATGATAACGCGCTCAGGTGTTACCTCATACTTCTCGATTTCGACAGTTAAACCGTAAGGAATTTCTTTTTCCAAGCGTCGCATCAATTTTTCGCGCACCATTTCAGCCGCTAGGAAGCGAGAAGAAGCATCAGTGACCATATCTTCATCAAACATAGCCTCACCTTCAGGTAAGTGTTTAATCAGCGTATTAATCACTAATTGTGTATGTTTTTTATCGTAAGCTGAAATAGGAAGACTTTCGGTAAAGACCACCTTTTGTCCCAGCTCTGCTAAGTAGGGCAGCAATTTCTCTCGCGGCTGAATTTTATCTACTTTATTGATGACCAAAACGACAGGCACTTTGACATGAGCAATCAACTGAGCAACACGTGCATCCTCATCGGTAAAGCGACCCGCTTCAACCAACATCATCACCACATCAACCCCTTCTAGCGCACTGGAAGCCGTGCGGTTCATAACACGATTCAGTGCCTTGCCACTATTCAGATGAATACCGGGGGTGTCAACAAATACCAACTGTGCTTCATCTAGAGTCAAAATACCGTGAATACGATGACGCGTTGTTTGTGGTTTAGGCGAAGTAATGCTAATTTTTTGACCAATAAGACCATTCATTAACGTAGATTTACCCACATTTGGGCGTCCAATAATGGCAATGGTTCCGCAGCGAAAAGCTGAATCAGTCATGGGGCTTTTCCTCACAAACGTCTAGCATCAATGACGCCGCCGCTTGTTCTGCTTTGCGACGACTATTCGCCGTCGCCTGTGTGGGTGAAAATCCCGTGACTTGGCAAGACACGGTAAAGACCAATGCATGCGCCTCACCTGCTTGTTTTAACAGCTCGTACTGAGGCAAGGCTTTATTACGGGCTTGACACCACTCTTGTAGACGTGTTTTCGGATCTTTTTCCGTTGCCACTTCTTCCAGGGTATCAAAACGCGGCAACAAATAACGCAAGACAAAATCCCGTGTTGCTTCCATGCCCGCATCTAAATAAATAGCAGCAATCACCGCTTCAAAAGCATCGGCAATAGTTGACGCCCTGCGAAAACCGCCACTTTTTAACTCACCTGAACCCAATTTTAAACAATCACCCAAACGTAACTCTGTAGCAAATTCTGCCAAAGTTTCTTCACGTACCAAGCGTGCTCTCATCCGCGTGAGCACACCCTCAGGCTGTTTGGGAAAGCGAGCGTAAAGTGCTTCTGCTGCTAAAAAATTGAGAATGCCATCACCTAAAAACTCCAACCGCTCGTTATGCGCACTGGCATAGCTTCGATGGGTTAATGCTTGCCAAAGCAAGTCTGGATTGTTAAATTGATGCCCAATGCGCATCATGCACTCTTGTTGCTGACGAAGCTCATCGACTTTCATTACTGAATGGATCTCCCAATACGATCTCCATTCACGCCACCATCAAAATGCATCCAAATAAAGAAAGCCTTGCCTTTGAGATTTTCTTCAGGCACGAAGCCCCAGTAACGACTATCGTAACTGTGATCGCGATTATCACCAACCATGAAATAATGACCCTCGGGAACAACCGCTTCAATCAGATCAGAAGCCGGTCTATCTTTATCAATCAGAATGTTATGCTGAATACCTAACAAATCCTCTGACAACTCCAAGGCACCATTCAACACCGCACCCGAACCACTGGTTTCATAGCGACCAACTGATTGTTGTTTAACCAACTCACCATTAATCATTAATGTCTTGTTGATATAACTAATTCGATCACCCGGTAAGCCAATGACGCGTTTAATGTAGTCTTTATCTGGTTCAACTGGATAACGAAAGACAACCACATCACCACGTTCTGGCGCACCAGTATCAATCACTTTTGTGTAAACAACAGGCAACTTAATTCCGTAACTGGCTTTATTGACCAAAATAAAATCACCAATATGCAAAGTCGGATACATAGAACCTGAAGGAATACGGAAAGGCTCGACAACGAAAGAACGCAACACTAACACAATCAATAACACAGGGAAAAGCGAGCGCGCATAATCCATCACCACGGGCATAGACGCATCAGTGGCACGTTTGGGTTCAAGCACCCATTTATCTATAGCCGCCAGAATACCACCGATAACAACCGCTAGAGTTAGAATAATTTCAAACAACATGAAATAGCCAACTTCTTAATTGTCTTTATTAACGTGTAAAATCGCCAAGAAAGCCTCTTGGGGAATTTCAACGCTACCGATGGTTTTCATCCGTTTCTTACCCTCTTTCTGTTTCTCTAGCAATTTTTTCTTACGAGAAACATCGCCACCATAACATTTCGCCAACACGTCTTTACGCATGGCTTTAATGTTAGTACGAGCAATCACTTTGGCACCAATGGCCGCCTGAATAGGCACTTCAAACATTTGACGCGGGATCAGCTCTTTCAAGCGATCAATGACATCACGACCACGATATTGGGCTGTGCTGCGGTGAACGATCATCGACAGCGCATCCACCGTTTCTCCATTGACCATAATATCCATGCGCACTAAATCATCTGCTTGGAAACGCAAGAACTCGTAATCCATAGAAGCATAACCACGCGAAATGGATTTGAGACGATCAAAAAAGTCTAATACCACCTCATTGAGCGGCAACTCCATTTGTAGCTGTACTTGATTACCAGCGTACACCATATTTTTTTGTACACCACGTTTTTCCATACAAAGCCCCATCACTGCACCAACATAATCTTGCGGCAACAGTAGGTTAGCTTGGATAATAGGTTCACGAATTTCTTTAATGCTGCCCAACTCAGGTAGCTTGGCTGGATTGTCCACTAATAACACTTCATCACGCGTAGTCAGAACTTCGTAGACTACCGTTGGTGCGGTGGTAATCAAGTCTAAATTAAACTCACGTTCTAAACGCTCTTGGATAATTTCCATATGTAATAAACCCAAGAAACCGCAACGGAACCCGAAACCCAAAGCCGTCGATGTTTCTGGTTCAAAAAACAAAGAAGCGTCATTCAAGCGCAGCTTACGTAAGGACTCACGTAAATTTTCGTAGTCTTCAGAGCTGATCGGAAAAATACCCGCAAATACGCGCGGTTGTGCTGGCTTAAATCCAGGTAGCATTTCAATTGCTGGATTAGCCGCATCGGTAAGGGTATCACCAACAGGCGCACCATCAATTTCCTTCAGACCCGCAATGACGAAACCCACTTCGCCCGTATACAAAGCATCGCGTTTAGTACGTTTTGGCGTGAAGACACCTACTTCGTGGACTTCATGCACATCGCCTGTTGACATGACTTTCATCTTGGTTTTAGCACGAATAGAACCATCCATAACACGAACCAATGAAACAACACCTAAATAATTATCGTACCAAGAGTCAATAATCAAGGCCTTCAAAGAGCCATTAGGATTGCCTTGAGGGGCAGGAATTTTGGCAATAATTTCTTCTAGGGTTTCTTTAATGCCCACCCCTGCTTTGGCACTAGCATGAACAGCTTCGGTGGCGTCAATACCAATAATTTCTTCAATTTCGGCAATAACCCTCTCAGGATCCGCAGCAGGCAAATCAATTTTATTTAAGACGGGCAAGACCTCCAAATCTTGCTCAATAGCGGTATAACAGTTAGCAACTGTTTGTGCCTCAACACCTTGTGAAGCATCCACTACCAGCAAAGCGCCTTCACAAGCCGCTAATGAGCGCGAGACTTCATAAGAAAAGTCAACGTGACCCGGTGTATCAATAAAATTTAATTCGTAAGTCTTTCCATTGTCCGACTGGTAATGCAAGGTAACGCTGGCCGCTTTGATTGTGATGCCACGCTCACGCTCCAAATCCATCGAATCTAACACCTGT
Source organism: uncultured Francisella sp. (assembly GCA_964646525.1). Taxonomy (GTDB): domain Bacteria; phylum Pseudomonadota; class Gammaproteobacteria; order Thiomicrospirales; family Thiomicrospiraceae. The sequence goes on from CAZYER010000004.1 coordinate 9,292, forward strand.
GCCGACATTTCTCGATCGGTCAGGCCGCCGCAAAACTGAATAAAGCGATCAGCTAAGGTTGATTTGCCATGATCGATGTGCGCGATAATCGAAAAATTACGAATTAAATCCAACTCTTGAGCCATAAAATACCTAAGCAACATCCATAACACATAAATGGGATGGGGGCATGGGGGAAGGGTTAAAAACAAGTAATATGTTACACCCTGATCGAAAACCCTTCCACCATCCAACAAAAAACTAGAAAGTATGAATAAAAAGCGAAGCAAATTATTCAGTACTTACCTAAAACCGCTAAACAAACAAAAAACGGGGAGCATGGCTCCCCACTAAGAATCAGCTACTTTAACTTATTGAATGACGATCGGCAAGAATATTGCGCGGTTTCCACGCAGAATACGCATTGGAATCTTCTGACCTTTCGGAAGCTTTTGTAACAGAGACTGCATTGAATCAACAGAATCCAAACGAACATAATTTAACTCTAGCAGGATATCACCTTCACGCACGCCAGCTTGACTGAAAGCACCCGCATCAACAGCCCCTACACGCAATCCAAAATCTATACCTAATTTTTGCTTGATCGTATCATCTAATAGCGTTAACTGAGCACCTTCAATGACTTTACCAACAGCTTGCTCTTTGCTGCCACCGCGTTTGTTATTTTTCGCTACTTTTTGATCGTCAGGCAGGGCATCAATCACCACTGTCATATTCATCAAACGTCCTTGACGTAACAGTTTGATGTCTACAGGTTGACCGACCGGTGTCATACCAATCACAGGCGGCAAACTACCCGACTTATTGACTTCACGACCATTAACGGAAAGGATAATATCGCCCGCTTTAATACCCGCTTTAGCCGCTGGCGTGTCGGGAAAAACCTCCGCCACCAACGCACCTTTAGGCTTATCCATACCAAACGATTCAGATAACTCAGAAGTCACTTCCTGAACGTTAACACCCAAATACCCTCGTATCACTCTGCCATTGCGCTTCAATTGATCAACCGTATTCATCGCCACTTCAATCGGAATCGAGAAGGATAAGCCCATAAAGCCACCACTACGACTGTAAATTTGTGAGTTAATACCCACCACTTCACCCGCTAGATTAAACAAGGGACCACCTGAGTTACCAGGATTAATAGCCACATCACTCTGTATAAAAGGCACGTAGGTGTCATCTGGCAACGTACGCTCTTTCGCTGAAACAATCCCTTGCGTAACAGTTGCTTCAAAACCGAAGGGCGAACCAATAGCCAACACCCACTCACCCACTTTAAGTTTACTGGTTTGTCCTAAGGTGACTGTCGGCAATCCCTTAGCTTCGACTTTGAGTAACGCAATATCGGTTCGCTCATCACTACCAATCACTTTAGCTGATAATTCTTTGCGATCACTAAAACGAACGGTAATTTCATCCGCATCCGCAATCACATGATGATTGGTAATGATGTAACCGTCAGCAGAAATTATGAAGCCCGTGCCTAATGACTGCATCTCTTTTTTACTATCATCACCCCGTCCTCGCGGCGCTTCGCCCTGCCCTGGTGGCATAGGGAAAGCATCACCAAAGAAGCGACGTAATAATTCTTCGGGAATACCATTTAAGTCAGCACGACGTTGCGGCTTCACTTTAGAGGCCGTTGAAATATTCACAACTGCTGGTGCATTTTTTTCAACTAAGGGGACAAAATCAGGTAACTGAGCTTGCACTACGGGCACAAACCATAGCCATGAAAACAACAAAACAAACATATAAAATGGCTTATTAATCAGCATACTGCCTTCCTATGTTAGTGAGTCAAACGGTAAATTTCGTGTACGCTTGGCGTACAAGTCAGTGTGAGTTTACCAACCATATACCAACTCGACAAGAGTGCTCCTACCCCAAAAAGCAGTGCTCCAAGGTCATCGGCAAGCTCTTGCCCTAAACCCATTCCCACCAATAAAGCCAAAAGTGGAACACCATAAGCCATCACACTAAGCTTAATTAACGCTTGCTGAGATAAGGAGAGCAACAACCTATCCCCCACACTAACTGCCTCAGTTAAGGGCAACCGAAGCTTTAATGCAGGAGCCCTTTTAAGCAGACGAGCAAAAGCATTGGTTTGACAACCGAGCCCAGCTGCGCCACAGCTTCCACTATGACAAACCGAATCACTCTGATCGCGAACATCCAGTAACAGCTGACCATCTGGCTCGATAGCCCGCACGACTGCCCATGTTTTAACTTCATCTAAATCAGTTTGCATGGTAACATGAACTACTTATATCAATGACTAAGATCATATCTTAAAATAAAACCAACATTCATACTAGGGAAGTGGTAACTCAGCTTGTTAAAATTTCATCATCCCAACAATATTCTGATTATTGGTGGCGGCATTGCTGGGCTGTCATTAGCACTCAAACTGGCCAATTATCATCCTGTAACCTTGTTAACTAAGCGCGGTTTGCTCGAATCTAATACCCTCTATGCACAAGGTGGCATTGCCGCTGTGCTAGATCCAAACGACAGTATTGAAGAACATGTGCAAGACACCTTAATCGCTGGCGATGGGCTCTGCAACGAAGCGGCGGTTCGTTTTACTGCTACGCACGGTCGCCAAGCCATTGAAGAACTCATTGAGCTTTCCGTTCCCTTTACCGCTTGTCAGGCTGATGATGAGCAAGATTGTGATTTGTTTCCTTTTCATTTGACACGCGAGGGTGGTCATAGCCATAGGCGTATCATTCACGCCGCCGATCATACTGGCCAATCAGTTCAGCTGAGTTTAGCACTTAAAATCAGACAGCACGCCAATATTTTATTATTAGAACACCATACTGCTGTTGACTTGATTCAACGCGAAAATCGTTGTGTTGGTGTTTATGCACTGAATCAAGCCACAGACGAAATTTCTACACTCGCCTCACCTGCCGTGGTGCTCGCTACCGGTGGTGCTGGCAAAGTCTATCTTTACACCAGCAACCCAGATTTGGCTACTGGTGACGGTATTGCTATGGCTTGGCGAGCAGGCTGTCGTGTCGCCAATATGGAGTTTATGCAATTTCATCCAACCGTACTCTATCATGCCAGTGAACGGGCCTTTTTAATTTCGGAAGCAGTACGTGGAGAAGGTGGTTACCTAAAGCGCCCCGATGGGTCACGCTTTATGCACGAATATGATGAGCGCCTCGAACTTGCCCCACGCGATATTGTTGCTAGAGCCATTGATGCCGAAATGAAAAAAATCGGCTGTGATCACATGTGGCTAGATATCAGTCATCGAGACGCCGATTTTGTAACTAGTCACTTCCCTACCATTTACAAACGTTGTTTAAGCCTAGGAATTGATATTACGAAAGAGCCGATTCCGATTGTGCCAGCGACCCACTACACCTGCGGTGGAGTCGTTACCGACTTACGTGCCCGAACCGATTTAAAAGGACTCTATGCGGTCGGTGAAGTGGCCTACACCGGTCTGCATGGCGCTAATCGTTTAGCCAGTAATTCATTATTAGAAGGACTTGTATTCGCTAACGCTGCTTATGAAGACATCTTAATGCGCCAAGCCGAGGGCAAACTCATTGCCCCACCTACCTTACCCGACTGGGATGAAAGTCAGGTCAACCCTAGCCCAGAACAAGTACTTATTGCCCATGATTGGGATGAAATTCGTCGGGTTATGTGGGACTTTGTTGGCATTGTTAGAACGGAAGAGAGACTTAAACGTGCTCTGAAACGAATTTTAGTCATTCGTGAAGAGATTGAAGAGTTTTACGCTCAATACTATCTAAATACTGACTTTATTGAATTACGTAATCTTGCCTTGGTTGCTGAACTGATTGTCCGCTCAGCACTAAGCCGTAAAGAAAGTCGTGGCTTACACTATATTATTGATTACCCCCATCAATTAAGTGTAACTGAACCAACAATCCTGACGCCAACAGCTTAGAAAGCTTCTAAAAACCTTGCTTCGCGGTTTTATTAGACTTCCCAATTTAATTTTGTGATTGGAAGAAGTTCATTAAGTCAATATGTTACAGAAAAATATCATCCAGCTCTTCCACTACACCCATCCTGTTAGGTTTTGAAGATAGCTTTTAGCACCGCTTAGTTCAGAGAAGCCGATCGATCACTCTAACTCTTTCAAGACATCAGCTACAGTAGGTAAATCCATCATCTTACCCACATACATGCGCACCAACACCGGGGTTGCCCACAGGCCATTTTCCGCTAGGGCAATAGTTGCACGACGAATCTCCATAAAATCGACCGACTCATCTAGCACCAGATACTGATGGTGATCCATTGTTGCAGACGACATGGCGGGAGGAGGACGTCGAATCACTTTACGCGAAGCGAGTGAAATAACGGGTTTTTCATCTGACATAATGCTTACCTTAATTTAGAAACATGATGGCAGCCAGCATAGTAAACAAACTGACTCCCTAACTCAAACACTACTTGATTAATTTTTTTGAACTAAGACTTACCACGTTGATGCTCGTTAACGGTTTCATCCGCATCGTAGTAATGACCTAACTTATGACGTTTGACCGTCATCAATAGATTTTCAGCCTTAGCTCCTAGGTAGACATAAAGCCCTAGACCGACCATTAAGGCAACAGCTGAAAGCATCATCCAAGTAGCACTAGTGAGGTAATCACCTGCACCGATCGCTGATTTAAACATCAACAACAAGGCTTCAATGGATACAGCAATCATAATTGCCGCCATAAATCGCGTAATGGTTCTACGTGTTGAACTATGACGGAAAATGTCTTTATGCATCAACACCTCTTCTTCTAAGGTTGTCTTTGCTAAGTCAAAAATTGCTAAGCCCAGAGTAATGAAGATAATGGAGCTAAATGGTCGGATAGATTCAATATGCGATGGCTCTTCCAACATTTTTAGTAATTCAGAGAAACCCGAATAAAGTAAAATACCCACCACACAGAATAATCCAATTGAAATAGTGGAATAAACTGCTTTGAAAAATGGCTCAAAACGGGTTCGTAAGCTATCGCCCATCAAAAAGCTCACTGTCTTTTCCAAGTCAAGGTCAATCACTAAATAGCCTGAAACGATACCAACACTGTTAGTAATCGGAATAGCGCCCGACAAACACAACACCCTGTCGGTTACGGACAAATAAGGATCAGTAAACACCACGCTTTGTTTAGCTTTAGCCATCACAAAATAGGGACGCTGGCTTAGATCGTTACCGCGATTAGAAAAATCGGTACGCGTTTTACCATCTCGAAACCAATAATTGGGACTATCCTGAATACCGTTCTTGTCCAAAGTATAAACAATATCAATAAATGGATAATGTGTGGTTAACTCATCTAGCGTTTCTAACGTGCGTTCAGGGCTCTCAAAAAGGTGCGCATCGCTCAATCCTAATAAAATGGAGTGCAACATTTCCTGAATCATGCCACGATAATCGTGGTAACGCTCAATAATATTGACATAACTTGACATAATATTTCACTTCCAACTTTAATTAATTGATTAAGAACGAATTTGACCTGAACCAAATACTACGTATTTTTGTGATGTTAACCCAATCAATCCCACTGGACCCCGTGCATGAAACTTATCGGTACTAATACCAATTTCAGCACCCAACCCGTATTCAAAACCGTCAGCAAAACGAGTAGAAGCATTAATCATCACCGAGCTCGAATCTACTTCAGCTAAAAAACGACGACTCATCGCATAGTCTTGCGTCATAATAGCATCGGTGTGATGTGAGCCATACTGATTTATATGAGCTACCGCCTCATCCAAACCGTTTACCACTTTAATGGAAAGAATGGGAGCCAGATACTCGGTTGACCAATCTGCTTCGTTCGCTGCGTTCATTTCGCAAATCGCACGCGTCTTTTCACAGCCACGCAACTCAACACCCTTCGCTTGGTAAATAGCGACCATCTTAGGTAAAAAGTGTGCAGCAACAGAGGCATCCACTAATAGTGTCTCCATCGCATTACAAACGCCGTAACGATGCGTTTTAGCGTTATCGCACACCTTCCAAGACATTTCCATATCCGCGTCAGCTGCCACATAAACGTGACAAATACCATCCAAATGTTTAATGACAGGAACCCGAGAACCCTGACTGATACGCTCAATCAGGCTTTTACCACCACGAGGGATAATCACGTCAATATATTCTGGCATCGTAATCATCTGTCCAACCGCTTCACGATCTGTTGTTTGAACCAATTGAACCGCATACTGGTCAATACCAGCCGCTTGCAATCCTTCTTGAATACATTGAGCGATTGCTTTGTTAGAGTGAATTGCTTCCGAACCACCGCGTAAAATGGTGGCATTACCCGATTTCAGGCAAAGTGCCGCAGCGTCCGCCGTGACATTCGGCCGAGATTCATAAATAATCCCTACCACGCCTAAAGGGACGCGCATTTTTCCCAATTGAATACCAGAAGGACGATAAGCCATATCGGTGATCTCACCCACCGGATCAGGCAAGTCTGCCACTTGACGTACGCCCTTGGCAATCGATTCAATACCCGCTTGTGTTAAGCGTAAACGATCCAGCATCGCCTCGTCCAAGCCACTGGCTTTACCTGCCATGATATCTTTAGCATTTTCATCCATCAACCAAGCGGATCGATCTAATAAACGTTCAGCAATATGATGAAGAGCAGCATTTTTTTGAGCAGTAGAGGCTGCCGCCAAGACACGACTCGCTTGGCGAGCTTGCTGTCCTAACTCGTTCATATACTCATTAACTTGCATGCTTCATCTCCTGTTATGTGAATCTCTAAAAACGCGCTTCACTTTATTTTAGCCTGCTGACTTATCTTTCACTTAAGCAACCCGAAGAGGTAACCTTTTCCCCACACTCGACATATCAGCAACAAGCCACATGAGCTCAATCCATGGATCTCCACTCAGTTGCCCTTTAATCTGTCGATCTATCCGCAATGCCAGTTGTTGCCAATGGGCTAATTGCGTTAACGAAATCTGCCTAAGCAAACGTTGCATACTGCTTGAACGCTCACCCCACAAACGATACTCATTGGCTAACTGTGTCCAAGGTTTTTGCCCTTGCGCGACACATAAACTCTGCCATAAGCGCAACTCTTTGCTCACTGCCCAGAGTAGCAATACCAACTCTTCACCCGTCTCGCGTAAGCGATGTAAAATCCTTAACGCTATTTCGGCTTGTTGTGCCGTCAAAGCATTAGATAAGGCAAAAATATCATACCTTGCCCAATCCTGCTGGTCTTGAGCTAATAATGACTCATCTAACCTTAATACACCTTCTAACTGCCAACGCAACAAGCTTTGCCTTGTTGCCATCAAATTGCCTTGAGACCAGTCTGCCAACATGGCTAACGCAGCTGGCGTAATGCTCATCTGCAACTGCGTCACTTCTTGCGCAATCCACTGATTCAGCGCATTGCCAGTTAGTGTTTTACTATGAACAACCCAGCCGTTGGCTTCAATCGCTTTAACCCATTTAGATTCCAGTGTTTGCTTATCCACCTCACCAGTACGCAACAATAACAACACATCAGGATTAGGATTACCGAGATGACGTTGTAATATTTCTGATTGCGCGCCTGTTAACTTAGTGGAGAATAACACCTGCATGACCCTAAGACTAGCAAACAAGGATTGCTCTTGGTAGTGCATCCATACTAATTCCCAGTCACTTGCCTGCTCTACCACCATCAACTGTTGTTCTAAAAAACCGACCGTTTTCGAGCTATGCTTAATGGCATCAACACTCGTCAAGGTTCGCTGAGGCTCTTCGCCACAACATAAAATAACCGGTGGTAAAGATGAACCTTGATCTAATCTGGACAACAGCTGTTCTGGCGTCATCATCATGACGCCCCCAAGGGAACCAACCCTTGTAACAAACGAACAATCGAATCAACGACTCTCGCTCTAATGTCTTGCACAACTTCAACAGACTCACGCGTAATGGCCAAAGGACGCTCTGCTCCTAGTCCACCAATCTGAGTCGCTAAACTTTGATCAACCTCTCGTGAACGACGCACCACGGTCTCGATGAGCGGTGCTTCAACACCGACCTTAGTAACGCGTAAGGCTTGCGTCATAACGAACAAGCGAGCTGAAATTTCGCCAAAAGAACCAATCGCCGAAATCACAGACTGTTGAGTCGTTGCGCCTAAGGTGACAATGAGGTCGGCTTGCTTGCGCTCGGCCACCAATTCAGCACCAAAGGATTGTAAAGCGCGGCGCGTCTGCACAACTAACTCACCATCGGCTCCATCACTAACGAAATAGATACGATAAGGTAAAGCAGGTTCAGAAGTATTAGAAACCCCTCTAAGCTGATAGCCACAGCCAGTCAATGCCACCAAAGATAAGGCACTCAGTAACCAGTGGCGACGAGAAAGCATCATAGGGTTAGTTCAACATCACTCAATTAAACGGCCACAATATTAACCAGACGACCTGGTACCACAATCACTTTAGTAATCGCTTTACCTTCGGTATATTTTTGCACGCCATCATCCATTAACGCCATGGCTTCTACCTTGTCTTGTGTCGCGTCTGGCTCAACGCTAATCTTGCCCCTTAGTTTTCCGTTCACTTGTACCATGAGCTCTATTGAATCCCGCTTTAACGCTAACTCATCGACTTTTGGCCAAGCAGCAGTCGCTAACAGCCCACTTCCACCCAAAGCTTGATACATGACTTCCGTAATATGAGGCGCAACTGGCGCTAACATCATCGTCAGTATCATCAACCCTTCCTGCAACACAGCCCGACTTTGAGCGCTTCCACTATTATGGCGCGACAGCGTATTCGACAATTCCATACAAGAAGCAATGGCAGTATTGAATGATTGACGACGTCCCCAGTCATCGGTCACTTTGGCGAGTGTTTCATGAACTTTACGACGCACTGCCTTGTCATCCTCTGAAAGTGCGGCGATATCGAGTTCAACGACAACACCCTGCTCAACATGATTCTGGACTAAGCGCCATACGCGGTTTAAGAAGCGTGAAGCCCCTTCAACACCCGCATCCGACCATTCCAGTGACTGTTCTGGTGGTGCTGCAAACATCATAAACAAGCGTGCGGTATCCGCTCCGTATTGCTCGATCAACGCCTGCGGATCAACGCCGTTATTTTTTGATTTCGACATTTTTTCCGTACCACCAATCTCAACCGGCAGACCATCCGATTTAAGAATCGCCTTCAGCGGCTTACCCTTTTCATCAGTTTCCAATTGAACATCGGCAGGATTAAACCATTGCTTACGCCCATCCTCTCCCATACGATAATAGGTATCGGCAATCACCATGCCTTGAGTTAGCAACCGCTTAAAGGGCTCATCCGTTTTAACCAAACCTTCATCGCGCATTAACTTATGGAAGAAGCGCGCATAAAGTAAATGTAAAATCGCATGCTCAATACCACCAATGTATTGATCAACTGGCAACCAATGATCGGCTCGCTCATCCAGCATTTTTTCTTGATTATCAGGGCAGGCGTAACGTGCGTAATACCAACTCGACTCAAAGAAGGTGTCAAAGGTATCAGTTTCGCGTTTTGCTTCGCCACCACATTTCGGGCAAGTACAGTGAGTGAAGCTTTCTAACTGAGTTAACGGTGAAGCACCACCATCGGGAATCACATCTTCGGGCAAGGTGACTGGCAACTGATCTTCTGGTACAGGCACAACACCACAGTCAGGACAATAAATAACCGGAATCGGACAACCCCAATAACGCTGACGTGACATACCCCAGTCACGCAAACGATAGTTAATCGTTTTCTTACCCAGCTCTTTAATTTCTAAAGCTTTTGCGATTGCTTCAAAGGCATCATCAAAATTCATCCCATCGAATGAACCCGAATGGATAAGCTGACCTTTTTCGGTCATGGCTTCGGCACTAATATCTGGCTCTGCACCATCGACGCTAATCACAGCCTTCATCGGCAAATGATACTGCTTTGCAAACTCCCAGTCGCGTTGATCGTGCGCTGGCACACTCATGACTGCACCCGTACCATATCCCATTAGGACAAAGTTAGCTACCCATACAGGAATTAATTCACCCGTAATCGGATGCGTGACGCGCAACCCCGTATCGATCCCTTTCTTTTCCATGGTTTCGATAACCGCTTCGGATGTACCTGTCTGCGCGCACTCATGAATAAAGTTTGCTAATTCAGGGCGTGAAGCCGCCGCCTGCTTCGCCAAGGGATGCTCAGCAGCAATGGCCACATAAGTGACCCCCATTAGCGTATCGGGACGTGTCGTAAAGACTTTGAGCTTTTGCGAGGTATCTTCCGCTAATGGAAACTCTATTTCCAATCCTTGTGAACGACCAATCCAGTTGCGCTGCATGGTTTTAACCTGCTCGGGCCATTCGGTTAAGGTATCCAAATCATCGAGCAGTTCGTCAGCGTAGGCCGTAATTTTGAGGAACCATTGGGCAATTTCTTTACGCTCAACCAGAGCACCTGAACGCCAGCCGCGACCATCAATAACCTGCTCATTCGCCAATACCGTATTGTCTACTGGATCCCAGTTAACCACAGATAAACGGCGATACACTAAGCCTTTCTTGTAGAGTTGCAAGAAAAACCACTGCTCCCACTTATAATAATCTGGCGAACAAGTCGCTAACTCGCGCGACCAGTCGTAACCTAAGCCCAAAGACTTAAGCTGATTACGCATATAATCAATATTACTATAAGTCCAAGCGGCTGGCGCTACCTTATTGGCAATGGCGGCATTTTCAGCTGGCAAACCAAATGCATCCCATCCCATAGGTTGTAATACGTTTTTACCCAGCATACGCATGTAACGTGCAATCACATCACCAATGGTGTAATTGCGCACATGTCCCATATGTAAACGACCAGAAGGATAAGGAAACATCGATAAACAATAGAATTTTTCTTTATCTGGATTTTCTACTGCTTGAAAGACATTGGCATCATGCCATTGTTGTTGAATACGACTTTCAATTTCCTTGGGACTATACACAGAATCCATGAGACACGCCTAAAGATTAAACAAGGCTATTATTATGCTATAAAGAAACCTAATAAGGCTAGTGGATTGGCTAGGAAATGGGAAAATAAGACACGGATGTGATGAAAAGAGATACGAGCTTAAACAAAAAGCCGAGAACGAATGAAAAAGGTAAAACGGTCACACTTAAGGCGGAGCTTCTGCTGCAATATCAGCGATATTGCCTTCTTTCTCTGGTGCCGAAAGCTTAGTACGCGGCAAATTAGGCACGTAACTTTCCATTTTCTGGTTGGGTACACTAATCACGCGAAAAAAGGTTTCATTGGGCAGTGCAAAATGCAACACCTCACGAGCTTGAGTTTCAATCGCATCAGTATGATTTTGCAAATCCAAAACCAGGTTTTTTAATGATTCATTTCTCGTCTCAAGTTGTTTAATATGAGCTTGCGCTAAAGCAAGCTCATTTTGCAGCCGCAACCACTCACTGATACCTCCATCAGGAGACCAAAGTCGATACTGAAGCCACATGATGGCAAGTACAAAAACAAAGAAGAGTTTTTTCATGCTATTAAGAAAAATTATAATGCCCCATATGGGGCATTATAAAGGTCAGAGTTAACGTAATTAATGTTTAAACGCAGACACGCCTGGATAAATCGCATCAGCACCCAGCATTTCTTCGATACGTAACAATTGATTGTACTTAGCCACTCGATCTGAACGTGACATAGAACCCGTTTTGATTTGACCCACACCTGTCGCAACCGCTAAGTCAGCAATGGTCGTGTCTTCAGTTTCACCTGAACGATGAGACATCACGGCAGTGTAGCCCGCTGCTTTGGCCATCGCAATCGCATCAAAGGTTTCCGTCAAAGTACCAATTTGATTCACTTTAATCAAGATTGAATTAGCAATACCTTTGTCGATACCTTCTTTCAAAATTTTGCTGTTAGTGACGAACAAATCATCACCAACCAACTGAATTTTCTTACCTAATTTATCGGTCATTAATTTCCAGCCAGCCCAGTCTTCTTCTGCCATACCATCTTCAATTGAAATAACAGGGTATTTATCACACCAAGCGGCAAAGTAATCAACCATTTCTTCAGACGTCATGCTACGGTTTTCAGAAGTTAACACATATTTACCGTCATGATAAAATTCACTCGCTGCCGCATCAATCGCAATCATGATGTCTTTACCTGCTTCAAAGCCTGCCGCTTTAATGGCTTCTAAAATTACGGTAATCGCTTCTTCATTAGAAGCTAAATCAGGCGCAAAACCGCCTTCATCACCAACAGCCGTATTTAAGCCTCTATCATGTAATACTTTTTTCAATGCATGAAACACTTGCGCGCCATAGCGTACCGCTTCTTTGAATGAAGGCGCACCCACTGGCACAATCATAAACTCTTGCATATCCACGCTATTATCCGCATGAGCTCCACCATTGATGATGTTCATCATAGGAACTGGCATACGGAAAGTGTCTGTTTTAACGTATTTAAACAAAGGCAAGCCTTTTGACTTAGCTGCAGCGTGAGCCACTGCCATCGAAACCGCTAAAATGGCGTTAGCACCCAAGTTTGCTTTATTGGCATCGCCATCCAGTTTAATCATCGCTGCATCAATCGCAGCCTGATTGGTGGCATCTTGACCTACCAAGATTTGAGCAATTTTAGTATTAATATTGTTAACTGCTGTCAAAACACCTTTACCACCAAAACGAGCTTTATCATTGTCACGCAACTCTAAGGCTTCGCGTTTACCCGTAGAAGCACCTGATGGCACAGCAGCACGACCAAAACTACCATCAATTAGGGTAACATCCACTTCAACTGTTGGATTACCGCGAGAATCGATTACTTCACGAGCCCAGATACGCTGAATATTGCTCATTTACTTAACTCCTAACAACAAATAACATCTCAAAAAAAGTCAAAAAAATAGGCAAGTACTACTTGCCCATCAATTCATGTTCAATAAAACCCGATTGCTTCACCACCGAATCCAGTGCTTTCATGGTTGCCAAAACGGGTTGCAATTTGGCTAAAGGCCACATATTTGGACCATCAGAAAGTGCATTGGCGGGATCAGGATGAGTTTCCATAAAGATACCTGCCACACCCGTGGCAATCGCAGCTCGCGCTAAGGAAGCAACAAACTCACGTTGCCCGCCTGATGCCGTACCCAATCCACCGGGTTGCTGTACCGAATGAGTGGCATCATAAACCACCGGACAACCTGTATCTCGCATAATGACCAAAGAGCGCATATCAGACACCAGTGTGTTATAACCGAAAGAAACGCCGCGCTCACAGACCATAATCTGCTGATTACCTGCTTCGTGACATTTTTGCACCACGTTATTCATGTCCCAAGGTGCCATGAACTGACCTTTTTTGACATTAACGGGCTTACCAGCACGAGCAACCGCTTGAATGAAATTGGTTTGACGTACTAAAAAAGCGGGTGTTTGTAATACGTCGACAATTTCAGCGACTTCATCAAAAGGGGTATCTTCATGTACATCGGTTAATACAGGCACGCCGATTTCACGCTTAACCTTGTCTAAAATGCGCAGCCCTTCCGCCAACCCTAAGCCGCGAAAACTGGTTGTGGATGAACGATTGGCTTTGTCGAATGAAGATTTGAAAATAAAATTAATACCCAAGTCTTCAGTCATACGCTTCAAGGTTTCAGCCGTATTCATCGCCAAGGCTTCATTTTCGATAACACAAGGACCCGCAATCAAAAAGAAGGGTTGATCGATACCAACATCAAAACCACAGAGCTTCATATTATTTTCCTTGTTGATGATTTAGAGCGGCTTGAATAAAGGCCGAAAACAAGGGATGACCATTGCGCGGTGTCGAGGTAAACTCAGGATGGAACTGACAAGCAAAAAACCATGGATGAACGGATGTTGGCAATTCAACCGTTTCAACCAAGCCGCCCTCGGCAGAGCGTCCACCGATTACCAAACCCGCATCATTCAGACGTGGAATATAATGGTCATTCACTTCATAGCGATGACGATGGCGCTCCCAAATAACCGCTTTACCATAAATCGCTTGCGCTAAAGACCCATCTTCTAACACAGCAGCTTGCGAACCCAAGCGCATGGTACCACCTAAGTCAACATCTTCGGTACGCGCTTGCACTTTACCATCGGGATCTACCCATTCAGTAATCATGGCAACGACAGGATGACGCGCTTTAGGACGGAATTCCGTGCTATGTGCTTCGGGCAGTTTAGCAAGGTTACGCGCTGCTTCAATCACCGCAACCTGCATACCCAAGCAGATACCTAAATAAGGAATTTTATGCTCACGAGCATAGGTAACGGCCAAAATCTTACCTTCGACACCACGCTCACCAAAACCTCCTGGAACAAGAATGGCTTCATGCTGTTCAAGCAAGGCTGTACCCTCAGTTTCTAAACGCTCAGAATCAATATAAGTAATATCGACTTTTGCTTTAGCGTGAATTCCCGCATGCAATAAAGACTCATTGAGCGATTTATAGGCCTCAGTCAATTCAACATATTTACCGACTAAGGCAATGCGAACACGATGCTCAGGGTTAGCAATGGCTTTAACCACCGCATCCCAGTCGGTCAAATCGGCTGGCGGCACATCCAAGCGTAACTGATCGCAAACCACTTGGTCGAAACCTTGGTCATGCAACATGCGAGGAACCGCATAAATGCTTGGCGCATCGAGTGAGTTAATAACCGCTTTTTCTGAAACACTGGTGAAAAGCGCAATTTTACGTTTGTCGCCATCAGAAATCGGACGATCTGAGCGACATAAAAGCACATCTGGCTGAATGCCAATCGAACGCAATTGTTGTACTGAGTGCTGTGTTGGCTTGGTTTTTAACTCACCCGCAGCGGCAATATAAGGAAGCAGGGTTAGATGCACAAAAAGTGCATTCTCACGCCCTAACTCAACACCCATTTGACGAATGGCTTCCATAAAAGGCAAAGATTCAATATCACCTACGGTACCGCCCACTTCAACAATGGCAACATCTATGTCTTGAGCAACCAAATGAATGCGGCGCTTAATCTCGTCGGTAATATGGGGAATAACTTGTACCGTACCACCTAGGTAATCTCCACGGCGTTCTTTGCGAATCACAGAATCGTAAACCTGACCTGTTGAAAAGCTGTTATTACGACCCATGCGACGGTCGATGAAGCGCTCGTAATGCCCTAAATCCAAGTCAGTTTCAGCGCCGTCGTCGGTGACAAACACTTCACCATGTTGCATTGGACTCATGGTACCAGGATCGACGTTGATGTAAGGATCCATTTTTAACATGGTCACTTTTAATCCACGAGCCGCCAAAGCCGCTCCTAACGAAGCCGCCGCAATTCCCTTACCTAACGAGGAAACAACACCACCAGTCACAAATACAAACTTAGCCATGACATTCACTTATGAGCACATAAAAATTTTCACAATTATAGCAAATTTTAGCCTTCATGGATACGGCAAAATGGCGCGTAATTAAGCCAAAAATAATGAATAAGCCAGATTATCGTTTTCTGAGGTATAGGGATAGCCAAGCTGTTCCAGAAAGGCATTAAAGGCAGGCAATTCTCTTTCTGGCACTTGAATTCCCGCCAATACGGTTCCTTCGGCTGCACCATGATTGCGGTAATGAAACAGACTAATATTCCAGCCAGATGACATAGAAGATAGAAACGCAAGCAAAGCACCAGGGCGCTCGGGAAATTCAAATCGAACCAGCTGTTCATCTAAGGCTTTTCCACCTACCCCACCAATCATATGACGCAGATGCAATTTCGCCATTTCATTGGCTGAAAGATCAACCGTGGCAAAGCCCGCTTTTTGTAACTCATCTATAATTAGGCGCTTTTCATTTTGACCTTCATTCAAGCGAATACCAACGAATACTTGCGCTTGGCTAGCATCGGCATAACGATAATTAAACTCAGTAATAACACGTTTATTGCCCAACAAACGACAGAAATGAAGAAAACTACCTGGCTTTTCCGGAATCGTTACCGCCAATAGTGTTTCTGCTCCCTCGCCTATTTCCGTTCGTTCTGCGATGTAACGCAGCCGATCAAAATTCATATTAGCACCACTGACAATCGCTACCAGTGACTCATCTTTCCAGTCTTGCGCTAAGGCGTATTTTTTTAATCCCGCAACAGCTAATGCGCCAGCAGGCTCAGCTATTGAACGGGTATCTTCAAAAACATCTTTAATGGCAGCACACATTTCATCCGTGGTTACTGTCACCATGGCATCCACATAGTGCTGTGCCACCATAAAAGGACGTTCTCCCACCTGTGCCACCGCTACACCATCAGCAAAAATACCTACTTGCGACAAAACAACCCGTTCGCCTGCTTCAAGTGCTGCTTTCATACAAGCCGCATCTTCTGGCTCAACTCCAATCACCAAGGTTTCGGGATGAATAGACTTAATCACCGCTGCCACACCAGCAATAATACCTCCCCCACCAACAGGCACAAATATCGCTTTCATAGGTTCTGTATGTTGACGAATCAGCTCTAAAGCAATGGTTCCCTGTCCAGCAATCACTTCCCAATCATCATAAGGATGAATGAAAGTCGCCCCCGTTTGAGCCACTAAAAATTGAGCATATTCAGCGGCTTGATTAAAGTTATCGCCATGCAAAACCACCTCACCACCTAAGCGACGGACCGACTCAACCTTAATACTAGGTGTGGTTTGCGGCATAACAATCGTTGCTTTCATGGCTAATTTTCTAGCAGCCAAAGCTACACCCTGTGCGTGATTACCCGCCGAAGCAGCAATAACGCCCTGCGCTCGTTCCTGTGGCGATAAATTCAGCATACGATTGTAAGCACCGCGCAATTTAAACGAGAAAACAGGCTGTAAGTCCTCACGCTTTAACACAACGCGATTGCCACATTTACTCGATAAACGTGGTGCATAGGTTAGGGGGCTTTCTTGAGCGACATCATAGACTGGAGCGCGCAAAACCATTTTTAACAAACGTTGTGGCATGAAACTTTCCGACGGTGAATTTTGTACAGTTTAGCAGATGAAGCCTGATTACGCATGGGTGCGACAATATGTCGCATGTTAATGAACCGCTATTTATCCTAGTATATGCGTCACAAACTCGCATTACAGGAAATGACCTATGACTAAGACAACGCTTGCCATTGCTGTTGCTATGGCTTTTTCTCCCGCTATTTTTGCGAATACATTAAGCACGATTGTTGTGACCGATAATACACTTCCCATGGCAAGCGATAGTCGCAGTGCAGAAAGTTTTCGTTTAACCGCCAAACAAGAAGGTGGTGAAATTTTACGCAGTACACTGGGTGTGGATGCTTCTCGCATGGGGGGGCATGGATTAGATCCTACTATTCGTGGACAAAGACAAACACAATTAAATGTTATTTTGGATGATGCATACCTACATGGTGGCTGTCCTAACCGCATGGATCCTCCAACGTCCTTTGCCAATATTGAAAGTTATGACAGCGTTCGTGTGATTCAGGGCGTTGAAACCTTACAATACGGAACTGGCGGTACAGGTGGTACGATTTTATTCGAACGTGGCATTCCTGAAATGGGTACTCATGGCAAGGTTGAAGTTGGCGCTGGCGATAATGCTTACAAAAGTTCAGCCAATGCAGAAGTATCGACTCGTGGTGAGTTAGGTTACATTCGTGCCTTTGCAATTAATAAAGATGGTAGCAATTACAAGGACGGTAACGGCAACACCGTTCGTGCCAGCTACAGCACCGAGCATCATGGTGTCATTGCAGGTTTAACACCCAAAGCGGGCGAACGCATCGAAATGAGCGCCGAAAAAATCGTTACGCACAATGCGCTGTTCCAAGGTTCTGGTATGGATGCGCCTTACGACGAAATGAACATCATGCGTTTGAAATATCGTAGCAGCAACGGTTTTGGTTTTGTTGAAGGCATTAAAGCTGACTTATCTTACGCCGCTGATGAGCATTTAATGGATAACTACAGCTTACGTCCAAACATAGCTATGCGCATGAAGTCACCGACGACATCCAATACTTTGTCGGGAAAATTGGCACTAACCAGTAAGCTAACCTCCTCCACATCAGTTGAATATGGTCTTAACATTCAAAATGTTAATCGCAAAGCCGATTTAGTGCGCGTCATGCCCTTACCACAAACCAATATTTCGTTTAACTGGCCAAATGTCAGCACGGATCGTATCGGCGTGTTTGCTGAAGCACTGCATAAGCTAACAAACGAGAGTCGTGTTAAGGCTGGTGTTCGTGTCGATAAAGTAACAGCTGAAGCCGATTTATTGAATGCAAAAGCAAACCCTATGGCCATTACGCCGGCACAAATGTATGACCGTGTTTATGGCTATAAAGGTGATGGCAAAATCAATGAAGATCATTGGAGTGCATTAGCTCGTTACGAGTTAGATTTGGCTAAAGATTTAACGTGGTTTACAGGCGTTAGCCGCACCATGCGAACTGCAGATGAAACAGAGCGTTTCTTTGCTAATGGTAATAACATTGGAGGAACAACTGGCGCTGCAACTGGAAATGGCTGGGTTGGTAATCCCAACTTAAATCCCGAAAAGCATATCCAGATCGATACCGGATTGAACAAACAAACCGAACAATACGGCTGGCGTGCTACAGTATTTTATGATGCCGTTGAAGATTACATTTTGCGTGATAAGTATGTTAACAATGCTGGAATCAGAAACACAAGCATAACCACCTACCGTAATGTCAATGCAATCCTTTATGGTGCACAATTAGAAGGTTACACGGGTTTTGCTTGGAATACCCAACTCGCGGGTGGTTTAAGCTATGTTAGCAGTCATAACGACAGCGACAATCGCAATATTGCACAAACACCCCCTTTATCGGGTTATGTTGCCTTAAACAAACAAGCGGGTGATTTAGGCATGGGTGCGCGTTTCCGCTTCCAAGACAAACAAACTGCCATTGATAAGGCTAGTGGCTTAGATGTGGGTGAAACATCTGCATGGTCGGTATTAGATTTGTACGGTAGCTACCGCATTAACAAAACAGTTAAAGTTATGGCTGGTGTTGATAACGTGTTTGATCACGCATACTATCAGCACGTTGGACGTGTAGACAATACAACAGGTGCTACTTACAATGTTTATGAACCTGGACGCTCTGCATGGGTTAAACTATCCGCAAAATTTTAATCAAGTTAGCGAGTGGTCATGAAAAATACCTATCTGGGTGCAATTGCAGCGATTATTGTGGTTAGCGTGTTGCTTATTCTTCATGTCTGGACGGATGAGCACTCAACGAATGAGCAAACCATCGCTCACCTAGTGAGTGATGAAAAGCCCAGTGGCGGCAACTTCACCTTAATGGGAACGCATGGCAAACTCAGTTTGACTGACTTCTCTAGCAAAGTGGTGCTACTCTATTTTGGCTACACCACTTGCCCTGATATTTGCCCAACCAACTTAGCACATTTAGCTTCCGCGATGAATCAACTCAGCGCTGAAGAACAAGCCAAGGTGCAAGTTTTGATGATTACCGTTGATCCAGAACGTGATGATCAAGCCAAAATGGATATTTATTTGCCCTACTTTCACCCTAGCTTTAAGGGGCTAACTGGAACGCCTGAACAAATCGCTCAAGTAGCCAAACAGTATGGTGCGGTTTATCAAAAGGCAGCGATTGGAGAAGGTGCGTTGGGTTATACTGTTGACCATTCGGCTTTTACTTACCTGATTAATCAACAAGGCGTTTTGGTCACTCAACTACCGCATGACACTTCTGGTGAAGAGTTTGTGGTCGCCATTCGCTCTTTACTAAAGTGAATGAAACATCTAAATTAAAGGATAGTGTTTATGAAACTCAATCTATTAACGGCTAGCCTACTCATGTCGCTAAGCTTAGGCGTTCAAGCCGCTGTCAGTGAGCAAATTACGGTTAAAGATGGCTTTGTGCGTGAAGTTCCACCCAACCAAACGATTTCAGCCGCATTTATGACCTTACAGAATAATGACATGAGTGATCATAAAGTCGTGAGTGCCAAGTCACCAGCCGCTAAGGTAGTTGAACTGCACACTCATACCCATGAAAATGGCATGATGAAAATGCGTCAAATTCCACAAATCGACCTACCTGCTGGCAGTGAAGCCATGCTGAAACCAGGCGGGCTTCACATTATGTTAATCGATCTAACAGCACCTTTATCATCAGAAAAAATGGTACCTGTCACCCTTAAGTTTGAAGATGGCAGTGAAAAACAGCTCGAACTACCAGTTAAATCTGTCAAACCTATGGGCAATATGGGACACATGAAACACTAAAAAAGCACTTGTTCAAATGATAACCAGCTCAATATTAAAAGCCCTATTTAGGGCTTTTTGTCTAATTCCGCAATATGCCTCAATCAATCTGACAAAGCAATAGCCAGAACAAATTATAGCGATTGAACTCTGGTGCATTGCTCGTAACAATGGCGATCAGGTAAAATGGTGGGTCATGTCATCAATTTTTCGGAAAGTTAGTTACTATGTCACAACCCTCGCGTCGCATGCTGGTTACCAGTGCTCTACCCTATGCCAATGGCCCTATTCACTTAGGTCACATGGTGGAATATATCCAAACGGATATTTGGGTACGCTTCCAAAAATTGAAGGGGAATAACTGTATTTATGTCTGTGCCGATGACGCTCATGGCACACCGATTATGCTACGCGCGCAAAACGAAGGTATTACGCCTGAAATGCTGATTGGTCGCATTTGGCAAGAACATACACGCGACTTTGCAGGCTTTGGTATTGGCTTTGACCATTACCATAGCACCCATTCCAATGAAAATAAAACCTTGGCGCAAGGTGTTTACATCAAACTACGCGAAGCAGGCTTAATCAGCGAAAAAGATATCGAACAAGCCTACGATCCTGAAAAAGGTATGTTCCTGCCCGACCGCTTTGTTAAAGGCGAATGCCCGAAATGTGGCGCTCACGATCAGTATGGTGACAGTTGCGAAAACTGTGGTGCTACTTACAGCCCGTTGGACATGAAAAATCCCGTTTCGACCATTACCGGCGCTACTCCGATTGCCAAAACATCTCGTCACTACTTTTTTGAACTGCCAAAATTGCAAACGTGGTTATCGGATTGGATTCGCAGCGAAGGTCGCCTACCCAGTCAGCTAGTAAATAAACTCGATGAGTGGTTTGAAAGCGACTTACAACCTTGGGATATTTCTCGTGATGCGCCCTACTTCGGTTTTGAAATTCCCGATACCGTCGATAAGTTTTTCTATGTCTGGTTAGACGCACCCATTGGTTACATGGGCAGTTTTAAGGCTTATTGTGACAAAACGGGCATCAATTTTGATGACTACTGGAAAGCCGACAGTGACGTTGAACTCTACCATTTTATTGGTAAAGACATTGTTTACTTCCACACGCTGTTCTGGCCGTCAATGTTGCATGCAGCAGGCTATCGCACACCAAGCGCTGTATTCGCTCATGGTTTCTTGACGGTGAATGGGCAAAAAATGTCTAAATCTCGCGGCACTTTTATTACCGCTGAAGCCTATTTGAATCACTTACCCCCTCAAGCTTTGCGTTATTACTTCGCCGCTAAACTGTCAAGTCGTGTCGAAGACATCGATTTAAGCACGGAAGACTTTGTGCAACGGGTCAACAGTGACTTGGTTGGTAAACTGGTGAATATTGCCAGCCGTTGCTCAGGTTTTATTCATAAGTTTTTTGATGGTAAGCTGGCACAACTTGATGATAACCATATTGCTTTGTTACAGCCTTACCAACATGCGAGCGAGTCAATTGCTCGTCTTTATGAGCAACGTGAATTTGGTCAAGCAATGCGTGAAATTATGGCACTGGCTGACCAAGCGAATGCTTGGATTGCCGAAGTCGCTCCTTGGCAACTGGCTAAAGACGAGCAAAAACGTGAGGCACTGCATCAATCCGCCAGTTTAGCCCTCAACTTGTTCCGTACCCTCATGGTCTATCTCAGTCCTGTACTGCCAGACATGGCGAATCAAGCACGCGCTTTCTTACAAGAAAAAGACTGGAATTGGCGAAGTGCGCAGACGGCATTAGAAAATTACCCCATTGCCCCTTATACTGCCTTATTTACCCGTTTAGAAATGAAACAAGTCGAGGCAATGATGACTGAAAACGCTCAAGCCGTTGCTGCGCAACCCCAACAAAAAGCAACCATCACCCCAGCTGTTACTGCAACAGTTACATCGCCTGTGCCGACAACAACCGAATTCGTTGCAGAAGCCATTGGTGAAGAAATTGCCATTGAAGACTTCATGAAAATTGATTTACGCGTCGCACGTATCGTCAAAGCAGAACATGTTCCTGAAGCGGATAAGCTGGTGAAATTAACGCTAGATATCGGTGTCGGTACACGTCAAGTCTTTGCGGGCATTAAATCAGCCTTCAGCCCCGAGCAACTTGAAGGACGCATGACGGTAATGGTCGCCAACTTGAAACCCCGTAAAATGCGCTTTGGCATGTCGGAAGGCATGGTACTGGCAGGCAGCGGTGACGGTGGTCTTTACTTACTCACCCCTGATTCGGGCGCACAACCCGGGATGCGTGTGAAGTAGAAACCCTAGGAAATCACAATAATGACTGTTGAAAGCAAATACCAGCTAGGCTTTATCTCTGATGAAGCGATTTTTGAGCATGTTAAGGCAACGGTTCTTAAATATCGTTTCAATATTGATTTAGCTGATTTTAGTCATAATCTTGTTGATCCAATCAAGCTAACATTTGATGCTAAGGTCTACAAGAGAAAAGTAGAAACGGTTATTGAAGATGAGGTCTTTCGTCAAATAGACAAAAGCAATACGAACCATATTGGCTACTTTCATCAAAATATCTTTAATCTGTTGGGCAATGATTGGTATTGCCCTGAAGAAGGCTACGATGTCGCGAATGAACAATTGCACATTTATGTCGAAATGAAAAACAAGCACAACACGATGAACTCATCATCTTCTCAGAAAACCTATATGCGCATGCAAAACACTATATTATTAGACGCAAATGCGACCTGTTTTTTAGTCGAAGTGATTGCTCAAGCTAGTCAAAATCGCGTTTGGAGTGTTACCGTTGATAAACAACCGATGGCAAACGAGCGTATTCGTCGTGTTTCAATCGACAAATTTTATGAGATTGTTACGGGTGACTCACTAGCCTTTAAAAAACTATGTGAAGCATTGCCAACGATTATTGAAGACGTTGTGTTGTCACTTAAGAAAAATAAAGCATCTAATACCGTGATTAAAGAGCTTAAAGCTATAGATGAAAACCTATTAAAAAGCGTTTATCTGTTATCTTTTGCACGTTATGAAGGTTTCGATGACTTCACAGTCTAACACTATTGATAACGACCTAATTCATGCCGATTTATTGGCGGATATTACGTCTGTGTCAAAAACAACCGTTACTAAATGGGCTAAAAGTGGTAGGATTAATCCTGTACAAAAAAACGGTCAATCATTTTATCGTTTAAGCGAATTAACTGCTTTTCCGACCGTTAAGGCTATGCTAGATTCGACTTGGGATGAAGAGCTTAACATTCGACCTGTTAGAAAGTTTACATCCATAGAGTTGTTTGCGGGTGCTGGTGGCTTGGCAATTGGCTTAGAAAAAGCGGGATTTGAAGCCATCGCGCTGAATGAGCTTGATAAGCACGCCTGTAATAGCCTGCGTACTAATCGTCCTAATTGGCATGTTTTAGAAGGTGATATTAGCAAGATTGATTTTACGCCTTTTAAGGGTATCGACTTTCTTTCTGGCGGTTTTCCCTGTCAGGCATTTAGTTATGCAGGCAAACAATTAGGCTTTGAAGATGCACGTGGTACATTATTCTTTGAGTTCGCGCGTGCCATTAAAGAAACACAACCTAAGGTGTTTTTAGGGGAAAATGTTCGAGGACTTCTTGACCATGATGATGGAAAAACAATGGCTGCTATTAAATCGGTTATTGCAGAACTTGGTTATACCTTAATTGAGCCGAAAGTACTCAAAGCCATATTTTATCAAGTACCACAAAAACGCGAACGCATTATGCTAGTTGGGATTCGAAATGACCTCGTAAAATATGCTCAATTTTCATGGCCTAGCCCATACAAACGTATTATGACATTGAAAGATGCGCTCAAAGCAGGTGATCTTTACCCTGTTGATGTACCCGAATCACAAGGACAAACCTATCCCAAACGCAAAGCAGAAATTATGGCATTAATTCCTGAAGGGGGTTATTGGCGAGACCTGCCCGATGATTTGCAGCGTGAGTATATGCAAGGAAGCTATCATTTAGGAGGCGGCAAAACAGGAATGGCGAGACGTCTAGCCTACGACTTACCCAGTTTAACTTTGACATGCGCACCTGCACAAAAGCAAACCGAACGCTGCCATCCAACTGAAAATCGTCCTCTGACGGTACGTGAATATGCTCGCATTCAAACATTTCCTGACGATTGGAAGTTTTGTGGACCAATATCAGCGCAATACAAACAAATCGGCAATGCTGTACCTGTTAATTTAGGTTATGCAATGGGAAGAAGTTTAATTTCTTTATTAAACAGTATCGAAAACCGTTTTGAAACTAATGCAGCAAACAATCCGTTTGACTACGATAATCAAATGAATTCAATATCACAACTATCGTTACTTGCTAGTAGCACAACAATGAAGCGTCGCTCAAATCTCTCGAACTTACAGTTGGAATTACTATGACCGACATTCTCACCATTTTAATTGGTACGGTTCTCGTCAACAACTTCGTACTGGTGAAGTTCTTGGGCTTGTGTCCATTTATGGGAGTGTCGAAAAAAACCGATGGTGCGCTGGGACTCGGCTTAGCAACGACTTTTGTGCTCACCTTATCCAGTATCCTATCTTACCTGATTCATACCTACCTACTCGTACCATTCGATGTTGAGTTTCTCAGAACGGTGGCGTTCATTTTAACCATTGCTACCGTGGTTGGCTTTACCGAAATGGCGATGCATAAGCTCTCTCCTGTGCTCTACGCCATTTTGGGCATTTACCTACCGCTTATTACCACTAACTGTATTGTATTGGGTGTGGTGCTGCTGAATGTACAGGAACAACACACGCTGTTGGAAGCTGCCCTCTATGGCTTCGGTGCTGGGGTTGGCTTTGCCATGGTGCTGGCAATTTTTGCCAGTTTACGTGAAAGACTCGCCGTGGCTGACGTACCAGTAGCCTTTCAAGGTAGTGCCATTGCCCTCATTACTGCAGGCATTATGTCGATGGGCTTTATGGGATTTTCGGGTCTGGTGAAATGACTGCACTGCTGCTCTTTACCCTACTTGCACTCGCCTTCGGTGGCTTATTGGCTTGGGCTTCACATCGCTTTCGCATTGAAGGCAATCCGCTGGTTGGGAAAATTGATGCACTGCTACCGCAAACCCAATGCGGTCAATGTGGCTACCCAGGCTGTAAACCCTATGCCAATGCCGTTGCCAGTGGCGAAGCGGACATCAACTTGTGTATCCCTGGCGGTGAAGTTACCGTTATTGCTCTGTCAGAACTCACGGGACGAGAAGTCAAGCCCCTAGCGGCTGAAGCAAAACCGAAACAACTGGCTTTTATTAAAGAAGAAGACTGTATTGGTTGCGTGAAATGTATTGCCGCCTGTCCTGTCGATGCCATATTGGGTGCAGCTAAGTTTACCCATACCGTGATTGCCCATGAATGTACTGGCTGTGAGCTCTGTATTCCTGTTTGTCCAACCGATTGTATTATTATGGAAAACATTCCCGTAACACCGCAAAATTGGCAATGGGATAAGCCTAAAGGCGCAGTGGGTGAGCAAAAGTGATTGGACGCTGGATAGAACAATTTGATCAATGGCTGAGTCGCTTAACCACTGGCGTGAGCTTTCATGGTGGTGTGCATCCTGCACAACACAAGCTGATTTCTACGCATCAACCCATTCAAACACCGCCTTTAGCGGAAAAACTGATTATTTCGCTCACGCAACATGTTGGCCCTGCCTCTATTCCCCTAGTTGAAATGGGTCAACGTGTTTTGGGTGGTGAGTTAATCGCCCGTTGCGCGCCACCCTTAGGCGTTCCCTTACACGCACCAACATCTGGCACAATTTTGGATATTGGTGACTACCCCACCAGTCATCCTTCTGCTTTACCTGGCCCTTGTATTGTGTTACAACCCGATGGTTTGCATGAGTTAAAAATCTTTCAGCTAAAAGACAGACCTAATAGTGTTCAGAGTTTAAAAGCGATTCTATTACATGCTGGCATCATTGGCATGGGTGGCGCTGGATTCCCCAGCTTCCGCAAAATTGCCAACAAAGCAGGACAAATTCACACACTCATTGTCAACGCAGCCGAATGCGAGCCCTATATCACCTGTGATGATATGCTCATGCGTGAAAGACCACATGAAATTATTGAAGGAGCACTCATCACCGCGCATGCCCTGGGTGCTAAAAAAGTCATTATTGGTATCGAAGATAATAAACCCGAAGCTGCTTTAGCAATGCGTCAGTATCAGCCTATGCCTGAAAGTGATGCCCATATTCAGGTTGAAGTGACGGTAGTGCCCACCATCTATCCGATGGGCAGTGCCAATCAACTTATTACCCAACTCACTGGAAATGAAATTCCCAGCGATGCCCATAGCACCGACTTAGGCTTAGTGATGTTTAACGTCGCTACCCTTGCCGCTGTGTACCGTGCGGTTATTATTGGCAAACCTGTCATGAGTCGTGTTGTCACGGTAACGGGGTTTGCTATTGACCGCCCCTGTAATGTGGAAGTGCCTATAGGGACTCCGTTTGAACACCTCGTTCAATGGGCGGGCTTGCAAACGCCACATGCACCCTGGCTGATGGGTGGACCGATGATGGGAACACCGATTCATCACCCTCAAACGCCCGTGATAAAAACCAGCAACTGCATTTTGGTTAATTTGCCCGAACCAGAAACTGAAACACTGCCTTGCATTCGTTGCGGTGCTTGTATGGATGCCTGCCCAGTTAATTTGCTGCCCCAACAACTTTACTGGCACGCCAAAGCTGAAGCCCTCGATAAGCTCGAAGCTCTACATTTAAAAGACTGTATTGAATGTGGCTGTTGTGCTTATGTCTGTCCCAGCCAAATTCCGTTGGTGCAGTATTATCGTCACGCCAAAGTAGCGGTGAAAAAGGATAAAGCAGAAAAAGAAGCGAAACAAAGAGCCAAACAGCGTCACGAAGCACAACTGGCACGGAAAGAACAAGAAGCGCGAGAAAAAGCCGAACGCCTAGCCGCTAAACGTGCTGCAATGATGGCTGCGGAAGCATCAGAATCGACTGAAAAACCAACACCAGAATCCCTCAAGGAACTGAGCTAAGATGTCACAAGCCATGATCCACGCCTCGCCCTATGATTGGGGACAACAAAACGTACGTAAGGTGATGATGCAGGTGCAAATGGCCGCCACACCTGCGCTTTTGGTGCATGTCTATTTTTATGGCATAGGTATTTTAGTACAAATTGCCATTGGCTTAGCCTTCGCACTGGCTGCCGAAGCCATCATGCTTAAGCTACGTGATAAGCCACTCAAACCTTATTTAACCGACTGGTCAGTCGTTCTCACCACTATTGATATTGTCTTCTGTTTACCGCCAACCTCGCCTTGGTGGATTATTGCACTGGCTAGTTTATTTGCTGTCGTGGTTGCCAAACATATTTTTGGTGGACTGGGATACAACATTTTTAACCCTGCTATGGCGGGTTATGCCTTTGTGTTGCTGTCTTTTCCAGCGGTGATGACGGTATGGCATTTACCCCATCATTTGGTTGCCGTACCACTCGATGCTTGGCAAACCATTCAACTGATTTTTACTGGTCAATTACCACCCAATATGACGCTGGATGCGCTAACAGGTGCAACACCTTTAGAAGCAGCACGAACGGGTATTTTGAATGACCAACCCCTTTCAAGCATTTATGCCAATGAAATTGTCTTTGCAGGTCAGCCTTTTGCCACCAGTCAATTCTGGTTAAGCATGACCTTTTTAGCAGGCGGATTATGGTTGCTTTACAAAGGCGTGATCCGTTGGCAAATGCCCGTTGGGTTTATTGCCACCATCGCCCTCTTAGCGACAGGCTTTAACTTATATGATGCTGAGCGTTATGCCAGTGCCAGCTTCCATTTATTATCTGGCGCGACGCTATTTGCCGCTTTCTTTATCATTACCGATCCTGTGACGGGCAGTACCACGCCTAGTGGACGTTTGTATTTCGGTATGGGTATTGGTGCTTTAGTGTACATTATTCGCACTTGGGGTGGCTATGCCGATGCCATTGCCTTTGCGGTACTGATGATGAATATGCTGGTTCCTTGGATTGATGCCATGACAGTTCCGAGAGTTTATGGCCACGACCTGAACAAACCAACAGGTAAAGCGCATGAACACCATTAAGCCTTTCCTAATAACAGCCAGTAAACTCGCTGCCTTTGCGGGTGGTGCGGCTGTCTTGCTTTATGTTATTTATCAGTTTGCACAACCAGCACAACAGCTCAATCAACAAAAAGCTCTATTACTTCAGCTTAATACGCTTGTTGCAGCAGAGCATTACAACAATGTCTTAACCGAAGACAAGCTCACACTCACTATTCCGGCTTTATCGGCTAAAAAACTGGTAACAATTTACCGTGCTAGAAAAGATCAACAACCCGTTGCCAGTCTATTAACGGTTACTGCACATAATGGTTATTCTGGTGACATTCACTTATTGGTGGGGATATGGGCAGATAATCGACTAGCAGGCGTGCGTGTATTGGCACATAAGGAAACCCCTGGACTGGGCGACTATATTGAAGTGGAACGAGACGAATGGATTCATCAATTTGTCGATAAATCTTATCAAAACACCTCCGTAAGTCGTTGGAAAGTTAAAAAAGACGGAGGCGATTTTACTTATCGAACGGGTGCTACCATTACCCCCAGAGCCATCGTCGCGACGGTTGAAAAAACCCTCGCTTGGGTAAGCCAACATCCCGATGAAGTTTATGCACCCTTATCGAGCCACAGTAAAGAAGGTCAACCATGAACACTAAGCTGAATGAGTATCGCCAACTGTTTATGGATGGACTCTGGAACAATAACTATGCACTCGTCGCGTTGTTGGGACTCTGTCCATTACTGGCAGTGAGTAACAATGTGGTAAATGCCTTGGGACTGGGCATTGCTACCCTATTTGTCCTTACACTTTCTAACGGCGCCGTTTCAGTGATTCGTCACTGGATCACACCCGAAATTCGTATCCCAGCCTATATTACTGTTATCGCTGGGTTAGTGACTTCCGTTGATTTACTCATGTCGATGTGGCTACCCAGTCTGCACAGTGTGCTCGGCATTTTCATTCCGTTGATTGTCACCAACTGTATTGTATTGGCGCGTGCCGAAGCTTATGCCAGTAAAAACAGTATCGACAAAGCCCTTATTGATGGTTTTTCCATTGGTTTAGGCTTTCTCTTAGCCTTAGTGATTCTTGGTGGGATGCGCGAACTCTTAGGCAATGGTACTTTGTTCGCCCAAGCTGACTTATTGTTTGGCCCGATCGCCAAAGACTGGACGCTGCAATTACTCGACTTAGACTATGGCTTACTGATGGCCATTTTACCGCCTGGCGCTTTTATTGGCTTAGGCTTGATGATTGCCGCCATGAATGTCATTAAAGCCAAACAAAAGAAGCCGCAACAGACGGTCAGTGTTGCCATTAGCGACATTGGTATTAAAGATAGTCAAACGGCATGACCCAACACGCCATCAAGCCCAGTAAACAAATGACCAAAGCGCAAGCCTTGGCATTTTATGATGCACTCGCTCAGTCCATTTCAAACCCGACCACCGAATTAAACTTCAATAGCCCTTTTGAATTACTCACAGCTGTGCTCTTATCTGCACAGGCAACCGATGTTGGCGTTAATAAAGCCACAGTAGGCTTATTTGCAGCGGCGAATACACCACAAGCAATGATTGAACTGGGATTAGAAGGTATTAAAGAACAGATTAAGACCATTGGTCTTTTTAACAGTAAAGCCAAGCATTTGCTTGAAACCTGTCATCTACTGGTAGATCGGTTTAACGGCGAAGTGCCACAAACACGTGATGAGTTAGAATCACTACCTGGTGTCGGTCGTAAAACAGCCAATGTGTTATTGAATACATTATGGGGACATCACACTATTGCCGTAGACACCCACCTATTTCGATTGGGAAATCGTACTGGATTAGCGGTCGGTAAAACCCCTTTGGATGTCGAGAAAAAACTGATGCTCATTACACCGAAGCAGCACCTAAAAGATGCACATCATCTGCTCATTTTACACGGACGCTATGTCTGCACAGCGCGTTCACCTAAGTGTGAACAGTGCGCTGCTAAAATGCCTTGTCAATGGAAAGAAAAAGATAAGTGAAGGTCAATTCGAGACTTTTCTAAGCTTTATCGCTTTTCCATGCATCCCAAATCAGTAACACCGCACCGACACTAATAGCAATATCCGCTACGTTAAAGGTGGGATAATGCCAAACGCCCCAGTAAAAATCAAGAAAATCAACCACATGGTGATAAACCATTCGATCAATCACATTACCAATCGCACCGCCTAACACCAAGGTTAAGCCTAGCACCAAGCGACGTTGCGATAAGTGAGTTTTGCTTAACCAAACAACTAATGCCAGACTCACACCCCAAGCTAAAACAATGAAAAACCAACGCTGCCAACCATCTTGATCGCCCAAAAAGCTAAAAGCAGCACCTGGGTTAAAGGCCAACATCATATTGAACATCGGCATAATCGCTACAGGTTCATAAGGCGTTAAACTGGCTAAAGCCCATTGCTTGGTGAGTTGGTCAAACACAATCACCAGTAAACTCACCCAAACCCACACCAATCCGCTCTGCTTCCAGCTAATGGGATTAGGCATAGTGTCTCACCTCGCCTTCACCAGCGACATTTTCGACACAGCGCCCACAAATACCTTCATGTCCTTCGTGTGTACCGACATCATCACGATGGTGCCAGCAACGCTCGCACTTAGCATGTTCGGTTGGCGTTACGACAAGTGAAACGCCTGCTAACTCAGAAACGACCGCATCTTCTGTCGCTTGCGCTAAAGGTTTCACCGATACAGCGGAAGTAATGAGTACAAAACGCAATTCATCACCTAACTGAGCTAAACGAGTTTGCCAATCATCATCAACAAACAAGGTTACTTCTGCGGTGAGTGAACCTTTTATGGTGCCAGCGGTACGCTGAACTTCCAGCTGTTTATTCACTTGATCGCGCAAATCCATCATCGATTGCCAGAAGGGCTCATCTAAAGCAGATTGTTCACTTAACAAAGGCGCTAGCCCATCGTACCAATGCGCGGTGAATACCACAGGGCTTTCCAGTTCGCCCAACTCAGTGCGCATGGTTTGCCAAATTTCATCACTGGTGTAGCTCAGTACAGGCACTATCCAACGCACCATGGCTTGTAAAACATGATAAAGTGCCGTTTGTACGGAACAATGCGCGTGTGAACCCGCTTTGGCGGTGTACTGACGGTCTTTAATAATATCCAGGTAGAAAGCGCCCAAATCGACGGCGCAGAAATGATGCACCGCTTGCACGATTTGATGGAATTGGTAAGCATCGTAATCGGCAATCACTTGTTGCTGAATGCTGTGCGCACGATGCACCACCCATTGATCCAATGCCACTAACTCAGATAAAGGTAATGCCTGATCTGGCGTAAAGCCTTTTAAGTTGGCCAATAAGAAACGCGCGGTATTACGAATACGACGGTAGCTGTCGGCAATACGGGCGATAATTTCGCTGGAAACCGTCATCTCATAACGGTAATCACTCGACGCAATCCATAAGCGCAGAATATCCGCGCCAAATTTGTCGCAAATTTCTTGTGGGGCAACCACATTCCCTTTCGATTTCGACATTTTTTTACCGTCTTTATCGACGGTAAAACCATGCGTTAGCACCGACTTATAAGGCGCTGTGCCGTCCATTGCTAAAGAGGTCAATAGTGACGACTGGAACCAACCACGGTGTTGATCTGAACCTTCTAAATACAAGTCAGCAGGACGAGAAACGCCTTCACGGGTTTCTAGCACACAGCTATGCGTCACACCAGAATCGAACCAGACATCGAGAATGTCTTGTACTTTTTCATACTGATCGGCTTCTGCTCCAAGCAAGCTAGCGGCATCCAATTCGTACCAAGCATCGATACCCTCTTGCTCGACACGTTGCGCTACAGCTTCCAATAGCTCGCTGGTACGTGGGTGCATTTGTTGCGTTTGCTTATGTACAAAAATGGCAATCGGCACTCCCCAATGACGTTGACGCGAGATACACCAATCAGGGCGAGCATCGATCATGGCATTAATACGACCTTGACCCCATTCGGGTACCCAGTTGACTTTAGTAATCGCTGCTAGTGCTTGATCGCGCAAGCCAGCTTGCTCCATACTAACGAACCATTGAGGCGTAGCACGGAAAATCAATGGCGTTTTGGTACGCCAGCAATGAGGATAACTGTGGGTAATGGCTTGATGATGAATCAATACGGATTGCTCACGCAACAATTCCAACACCTTAGCATCGACACTTAATACCGACTCTCCCGCAAATAAAGGCGTGCCGTCAATATAACGACCGCTGCCATCAACAGGACAATTTACCGGTAGGTTGTAACGCAAGCCCACCTGGAAGTCTTCGACACCGTGCGCAGGCGCGGTGTGAACCGCACCCGTACCTGCATCAAGGGTAACATGTTCACCAACAATGACAGGAACTCGTTTATCTAAAAACGGATGCTGTAACATCAAGCCTTCCAAAGCCGAACCAGTACCCGTAGCCAACACTTGATAATCGTCAATGCCATAACGACCCATAATACTTTCCAGCAAGCCCAAGGCGACAATAATGCGTTCCGTCACGCCATCGCGTTGAATTTGCACTAGGGCATATTCCAACTCAGCATTTAAAGCGACAGCTTCGTTGGCAGGTAGCGTCCAAGGCGTGGTTGTCCAAATCACCACCGAACAGCGCCCCTCGCCTTGCTTCGGCAAATGGGTTGCATTCCAGCGCGTGAAAATTTCACCCACATCTGGCAAGGCAAAAGCCACATCAATGGCATTCGAACGTTTGTCCGCGTACTCGACTTCCGCTTCCGCTAATGCCGATTGTGCTCCCACACTCCAATAAACGGGTTTAAGCCCTAGATAGAGGTGATTATTGTCAACAATCTTAGCCAAAGCACGTAACTGATTGGCTTCAAAACTGAAATCTTTGGTTAAATAAGGCTGATCCCAATCACCCAGCACGCCCAAACGCTGAAAATCTTTTTTCTGGCGCGCTACTTGTACGTCTGCATAATCACGACAGGCTTGACGGAAAGCACGTGCATCCAGCTTAACACCCACTTTGCCTTCGGCTTTTTCGACGTTTAGCTCGATCGGTAATCCGTGACAATCCCAACCTGGAATATAAGGCGCATCGAAACCTGATAGGACTTTTGATTTGATAATCATGTCTTTCAGCACTTTATTGACCGCATGACCAATATGAATATCCCCATTGGCATAAGGAGGACCATCATGCAACACAAAGCTTGGGCGACCTTGACGAGCCAAACGCATCTGTTCATACACCTTGCCATCTTGCCAAGAAGCCAATCGTTCGGGTTCACGTTTGGGCAAGTCACCTCGCATCGGAAACTGAGTGTCGGGAAGATTCAACGTCGATTTGTAATCAGTCATGGAATTAGGCTCAAAAA
>CAZYER010000004.1:43242-57904 GCA_964646525.1 uncultured Francisella sp.
ATTAATACTGAGGACGACGTTGGAAAGCTGGACGTGGACCATCTTTTTTAGGCTCAGATACGTTCACTTTAAGTGGGCGACCTTTCATGTCAGCACCGTTGAGTGCTGCAATCGCTGCATCACCTTGAGCATTGTCTGGCATGTCCACAAAGCCGAAGCCTTTAGAACGACCAGTTTCACGGTCTTTAATAATGGTTGCACGGGTTACTTCACCGTGTGCAGTAAATAGTGCACGTAAATCGTCTTCGCTAATGGTGTATGGCAGGTTGCCTACGTAAAGTTGCATATCTCAGTCTCATCATTCTGCATCTGGGAAAAGCTGTTTATTCACCGATGCGAGCGAATGAAACAGTGTCGTTTGGATCATTTCCATTCAACGTTAAGGCTAGTGTAGCCTAATTAACCCCTTGATAATATGTTTTTTTGATGAAAATGTTACTTTTTTTTAGCCGTCTTGTTAGTTTCGCCCAATCCAAGCCCTTGCAGTTAACACATCTTGTTGAATTTGTTTCATTAATTCATCTAAAGAAGCAAATTTCTGCTCTTGACGCAACTGATGCAAAAACTCAACCGTGAGCGATTTTCCATAGGCATCGCCTTGCCAATCTAACACATGAACTTCTAATCTATGTTGCTGTCCCGCTACAGTGGGTCGTTTTCCCACATTCGCTACTCCCCATAAAGGAACAGAAGCCAACCCCTGAACTTGCACAACAAACACACCACTTAGTGCAGGTGCATATTTAAACAGCAAATTGAGCGTTGGAAAACCGATGGTACGACCCAGTTTCTGCCCATGCAGCACCCTAGCCGTTACCTGGTAAGTATGCCCTAAAATGGCTTGCGCTTGCCCTAAGTCGGCCTGACCTAAAGCTTCGCGTAACCAAGTCGAAGCCAAGCGTCGCCCGTTCAACTCATAGGTAGGTGTTTGCGCAACATCAAACCCGAATTCAGCACCCAATTGAGTCAGGGTTTGAAAATCACCTTGGCGTTTAAGACCAAAGCGAAAGTCATCACCCACCCATACAGAACAACACTTAAGCTGGTCAATTAATACTTCCTGTACAAACTGACGTGGCGTTAAGCTAGCAAAGCGGGCATCGAAACGTGCCAGTCCAACACGCTGAATGCCTATTCGATGCAAGCCTGCCAATTTTTCACCTAAGCGCATTAAGCGCGGAGGTGCTTGTTCAGGTCGAAGATACTCCAATGGCTGAGGCTCAAACAATACCACCGCACTGGCGGCATTCAGTTGCTTGGCTTGCGCTTGCACTTCAGCTAATAACTGTTGATGACCTAAATGTAGGCCATCAAAATTACCAATGGTCACAACGGATGGTCGATCACCTGCAATAGGATTAAGCGTCAACAAATGCAAATCAAGAAATCCTTAATGCTCACGCGTTGCGGCGAAATGTAATTTCGGCCAACGCTCTTCTGTCAGTGATAAATTCACACGCGATGGAGCTAAATAACACAAATGACCAGCTGCATCATAAGCAAGGTTATCTTTCGACTTGTCTAAAAGCTTCTCAACTTCGGCTTTTTCGCCTTCGACCCAATGAGCCGTAGCAATACTGACAGGTTCAAACAAGCATTTCACACCATATTCATCTTGCAAACGATGTGCGACCACATCGAACTGCAGAATACCCACCGCGCCCAAAATAAGGTCATTATTGAGCAGTGGACGGAATAACTGAGTCGCTCCTTCTTCCGATAATTGCGTCAAGCCTTTTTGTAGGGCTTTCATTTTTAAAGGATCGAGCAAGCGAGCGCGACGGAAGAGTTCGGGCGCAAAGTTTGGAATACCTGTAAATTTTAATTGATCACCTTGTGTAAAAGTATCACCAATTTGAATGGTACCATGGTTGTGAATACCAATCACATCGCCTGCAAAAGCTTCTTCCACCCCTTCACGCGCATTGGCCATAAAAGTAATCGCTTGAGCAATTTTCATTTCCTTGCCCGTACGAACTTGCAGTAGCTTCATGCCTTTTTCGTAGCGTCCAGAAACCAATCGCATAAACGCCACACGGTCGCGATGCTGTGGATCCATATTGGCTTGAATCTTGAACACAAAACCCGTCATTTTTTCTTCGCTTGGTGCGACGAAACGCTCTGAACCATTGCGACCATGCGGCTTAGGTGCAAAATCGACAAAAGCATCGAGCAATTCTTGTAGCCCGAAGTTGTTAATAGCCGAACCAAAATACACGGGCGTTTGTTTTCCCGCCATAAAGGCTTCTAAATCAAACGGATGACTGGCACCTTGCACTAACTCAATTTCAGCACGCAATTCTTCTGCTTGGTCACCCAAAATCTCGTCTAATTCTGGATTGTTAATACCCTGAATAACACGACCTTCACTGGCTTTATCGTTACTGCTATTTTCAAATAAGCGTACGCTATCATTTAGCAGATGATAAATACCTTTGAAGCGCTTACCCATGCCAATCGGCCACACAATCGGCGCACACTGAATTTTCAACACGCTTTCAACTTCATCCAGCAGGTCTAACACCTCTCGCCCTTCTCGGTCGAGTTTATTGATGAAGGTCAAAATCGGCGTATCACGCAAGCGACATACATCCATTAGCTTAACGGTACGATCCTCTACCCCTTTTGCGCAGTCAATCACCATCAAGGCTGAGTCAACCGCCGTTAAAGTGCGATAGGTGTCTTCTGAGAAGTCCTCGTGACCTGGCGTGTCGAGCAGGTTAATAATAGCATCACGGTAAGGAAATTGCATCACCGATGATGTAACGGAGATACCGCGCTCTTTTTCCAGCGCCATCCAGTCGGAAGTGGCATGACGCGCTGCTTTACGCCCTTTTACCGTACCCGCTAACTGAATCGCACCGCCGAACAGTAATAGCTTTTCAGTAACCGTTGTTTTACCCGCATCGGGATGGGAAATAATGGCAAAGGTTCTACGGCGATCAATTTCTTGTTGCCATACACAGCTCATAGAAAACCTCCAAAACCTATTGGGTTGGGGGTTCTGGGGGAAGGGTTTTCATACATCAAAATGTGAGTTGTTGATTTAACACCCTCCCACCAGCCAACAAATAAACTAGAAACGCTAAAAACGAAGTGAAGCAAGATGTTTAGCGATTTCTTCATTTAGCACCTCGTGATGCTTCTTTTTGCAAAAAGTCGGCAATCAATTCCTCTTCGACTGCTGATTTATCTTTGCCTTTGTCTTTACGCATCAAATCATCTTGCGTAATACCCAACGCCAGAGTTAGTGACGAAGCGACGTAAACCGACGAGTAAGTACCAAAAGCAATACCAATAATCAGTACCAAAGCGAACAAGTGCAGCGCTTCACCACCAGTTAAGAACAAGACGACGACAACCAATAAGGTCGTAAATGAAGTCATAATGGTACGGGACAAAGTTTGGTTAATGGCAGCATCCATAACTTCTTTCGGACTATATCCTCTTAAGGTACGGAAGTTTTCGCGCACGCGATCGAACACCACAATGGTATCGTTAATGGAATAACCGATAATGGCCAAAATGGCTGCCAACACACTTAAATCGACCAACCAGCCCATCCAAGCAAAAATACCTGCAACGATAATCACGTCATGCACCACACCCAAAATCGCACCTAATGAGAAGCGAATCTCGTAACGGACTGACACGTAAACCGTAATAATCAAGAAAGCAGCAATTAAGGCAATCAAACCATCGCTAGCTAATTCATCGCCCACTTGCGGACCAACAAATTCGGTACGCTTAATGACATGAGGATTGGCATCGACCGACAAAACTGCTAACAATTTTTCCGTTAAAGCTTGTGCAGTCACATCGGCTTGAGAAGCGGTGCGAATTAATACTTCGCGTGTCGAACCAAAGTGTTGTACCACCGCTTGTTCAAAACCCGAACTCGCCAATTGCTGACGCAAAGGTTCTAACTCTACTGGCTGTTCATAAGCGACTTCAACGGTTAAGCCGCCGGTAAAATCAATACCAAAGTTGAAGCCCTTAGTGACAATACCAGCCAAACACACTGCCGTTAAAATTGCCGAAAACCACATCCAATATTTTTGGTAATTCATGAACGGGATTTTAGTGTCAACCAAACTTAAACCAAACATAGCTAACTCCTTACACCGACACACGGGTTACTTTTTTATTGCTGTAAGTCCAATGCACCAGCAAACGAGACACCATTAAGGCGGTGAACATCGAGGTAATCACACCAATGCTTAGCGTGATGGCAAAGCCTTTAATTGGCCCCGAACCAAAGGCAAACAATAACAAGGCGGTTAATAGTTGAGTGACGTGTGAATCGGCAATCGTCCAAAAGGCTTTATCAAAGCCAGCTTGAATGGCAGCAAAGGTAGTATGACCATTACGCAATTCTTCACGAATACGTTCATTAATCAATACGTTAGCATCGACCGCCATACCCATGGTTAAGACAATACCCGCTATACCTGGTAAGGTTAAGGTTGCCTGCATTGTGCTGAGCAACGCCATAATGAGCAATACGTTCACCAGCAAAGCAATATTGGCGTATAAGCCGAGTAAACGATAACGCCAAAGCATGAATAACAACACCGCAACAAAACCGACAATTAACGACAGCACACCCTTCTCGATGTTTTCTGCACCCAATGAAGGACCGACCGTACGCTCTTCAACAATTTCCATCGGCGCTGACAAGGCGCCAGCACGTAACAACAAGGCTAAATTACGCGCTTCATGCACCGTATCTAATCCGGTAATTTGGAAACGGTTAGCAAACTGGTCACGAATGACAGCAGCATTAATCACATCTTGAGTAACAACACGTGTTTTAACGGTTTCACCATCTACCACTTTACTTTCTAATCGTGACTCAATAAACACCACCGCCATGCGATTGCCAATATTGGCTTTAGTGGTTTCGAGCATTTTGCGTCCACCCGCTTCATCCAAGTTGACACTCACCATTGGCGAACCGCTTTGAGTATCCAACCCAGACTTAGCGTCGGTAACGGAATCACCAGTGACAATAACGTCAGTCTTGAGCAACAATTGACGGCCATCACGCGAAGCATAAAGCTTGCTACCAGCTGGCACACGACCCGCAATCGCCGCCTGAACATCTCCTTTTTCATCGACCAAACGGAATTCAAGCGTGGCTGTCGCACCTAAAATTTCTTTGGCACGAGCAGAATCTTGCACGCCTGGTAACTGCACGACAATACGACGTTCACCTTGCTGTTGAATCAAAGGTTCAGCAACACCCAATTCATTAACTCGGTTACGCAACGTAGTCACGTTTTGTTGCACCGTCGATTTCTTAAATTCAGCAATGGCGGTTTTGTTAAACTGCCAGCGACTGGTGACACCTTCATTGTCTATCAATGCCAGATCGGGTAGGTTTTTCTCAATCAGTTGACGAACCTTATCAAAACTCACGTCCTGACCTTCGCGCAACTGAAGCGTAAAAATTTCACTATCCAGCGAGATCTCTTGATAACGAATTTGCTCATTACGTAATAAACGCTTTAGATCGGTAACGTGTCGTTGATAATAACCAGCAACAGCCGAATCCATATCCACATCGAACAAAAAATGCACACCACCGCGTAAGTCGAGACCTAAAGGCGCCGGACGACCACCAATGCTGCTCAACCAATCCGGAGTGCTAGGCGCTAAATTAAGTGCGACAATAAAGCTACGCCCTAGTCCGGTTTTAAGAATGTCTTGTGCCTTGAGTTGCGTTTCGGTATCGTTAAAGCGAACCAAGACCTGCCCATTATCCAACTCAACGGACTTAACCTCGTAACCAGCAGACGCTAAGGCTTGTTGCACAAAGCCCAACTCACGCTCTGCTAAAGGATCACCTTTAACGGAAGAAACTTGAATGGCGGGATCTTCTGGGTATATATTGGGTAATGCATACAGAAAACCAACAAAACAGAACAGCAAAACCAATATCGCCTTCCACATGGGATAGATATTGCTGACAGAACGGGCATTGGGTTGAACGAGCATAGCTTAAACCTTTGTCTGGAAGACAGAAAAAACGAAAGGGGCAAACTTGCCCCTTTTTTAAACCAAAACGATTAAGCGTCAGCCATCGTACCCTTTGGCATAATGTTAGCGATACTTTGTTTTTGCACTTTAACCGTTACGTTATTGGCAATTTCCAAATCAACAAAGGCATCACCCACATTGGTAATACGTCCCAGAACACCACCAAAAGTCACGATTTCATCGCCTTTCTTAACACCTTCAACCAGTGCTTTATGCTCTTTCACACGCTTTTGTTGTGGACGAATTAACAAAAAGTAAAACACCGCAAACAATACCACCAGCATCAAAATACTGATCATGCTCTGTTCGGTTGATGCCGCAGCTTCATTAGCATGTGCTGAACTGATTAAAAAGTCGATCATGGGAGTACTCTCTTTCCTAAAATAAAAAATCTGGTTAAATTTGCGCTATTATGCCACATCTAGAGCATCAACGCCCATAGCTTGTTCAGCATAAAACTGTTCAACAAAGGCATCAAATCGATCTTCATCTAGCGCCTTGCGAATATCTCGCATCAATTGCTGGTAATAATGCAGATTATGAATGGTATTTAAGCGCGCCCCTAAACTTTCTCTGAGCTTATCGAGATGATGTAAGTAACCTCTTGAAAAGTTACGACATGCGTAACAGGTGCAATGCGGATCAATGGGTTTGGTGTCTTTCTTGTAGCGCGTATTGCGCAACTTCATCACACCACGTCGAGTAAAAATATGACAATTGCGCGCATTACGCGTTGGCATCACGCAATCGAACATATCCGCTCCATGACGCACCGCTTCCACCAAGTCTTCTGGCTTGCCAATACCCATCACGTAACGGGGTTTATCATTAGGCAACTGTTGTGCGGTGTGATCTAAAATACGTGCCATGTCGGCTTTAGGTTCACCGACCGACAGCCCACCAATGGCGTAACCATCAAAACCAATATCAACGAGTCCTCTGAGCGAAATGTCGCGTAAATCTTCGTACATACCACCTTGAACGATACCAAACAAAGCACCCTTGCCTTGGTAAGCATCTCGCGAACGCTGCGCCCAACGCAAGGACAACTCCATCGAAAAACGGGCTTGATCGTGCGTCGCAGGATAAGGCGTACATTCATCAAAAATCATCACAATATCCGAACCCAACACCGTTTGAATATGCATAGACTCTTCAGGACCGATGAAGATTTTAGCGCCATCAACGGGCGATTGGAACTTAACACCTTGCTCAGTGATCTTGCGTAATTCACCTAAGCTAAACACTTGGAAACCGCCAGAATCGGTCAGAATCGGACCTTGCCAATTCATAAAGTTATGCAAACCACCGAACGATTCAATCACTTCTAAGCCAGGACGCAAAAATAAATGAAAGGTGTTACCCAATAAAATTTGAGCACCAACATCACTGACCTCTTCGGACGAAACACCTTTAACCGCACCATAGGTACCCACTGGCATAAAAGCAGGCGTTTCTACCACACCACGTTCAAAAACCATGCGTCCACGACGCGCTTTACCCTGTTGCTTTAGCAACGCAAACTGCATTTTACTCATAATATTTTTTATTGTTTTACTAGCTCAACGGTAGCAATGCCGTTTAATATCTGGTTAATTTGTGCTTCATTCGGCACATCAACTGATCCCATCCAACCTTCTGCACTGTAGCATGTCAGTCGGTAAATCATGGGCTGTTTAGACGAGACAATACGCATTTGCACCAAGGCTTGCGCTACCCGTTGACCCTCACGCACATCGTAGGGGTAACCCATAGGACCAACACCTAAACCCACACCGCCAAGACGAAAACCGACACCAACGCCAATTGAAGCATCATTACTTCCGTAAAAACCAAAGCCTTGACTGACATCTCCATGACGCTCATCTAACTGGCTAATACGAAAACTATCGACTTGAATGACTTGACTGGTGTCGCCCTTTAACCAAGACTCAAAGCTACACACTGGCTCACTACGATCAATGCGATCAACGACACGTCCTGCTTGCACTGAAACTCTGGCTCTTTCACTCTCAATCGTTATTGGCGAATGAATGGTCAACTTTCCCAAATTCTGTTGACTGGCTTCTGGTGGCAAAGGATTGCTAGCACAAGCTTGCAACATTAAAACAGCAGATAACATAAAAAGAAGTCGAGACATTAGGAAGAATCCTCAGTACACCGCGATAACAACATCGCATCGCCATAACTGAAAAAGCGATAAGCATGTTCTACTGCGTGTGCATAAGCAGACATGACACGCTTGTAGCCAGAAAACGCACTGACCAACATCAATAACGTCGATTGTGGCAGATGAAAATTGGTAATTAAGGCATCGACTACCTTAAACTCAAAACCAGGGGTAATAAAAATATCGGTTTCACCCGAAAAAGCTTTAAGCTCGCCTGAAATGGCCGCAGACTCTAAGGCCCTCACCACCGTTGTACCCACTGCAACAACACGTCCCCCATTGGCACGCGTTTGCGCAATCTTATCCACTAAGGATTGACTGACATGAATGCGCTCAAAGTGCATATGATGATCTTCAACACGCTCAACCCTAATCGGTTGAAAAGTGCCAGCACCGACGTGCAGTGTCAATGTTGCCGTTTCGACACCTTTAGCCTGAATCGCCTTAAGCAGTTCATTGGTAAAATGCAGCCCCGCCGTTGGCGCCGCTACTGCACCAGCTTCCTGCGCAAACACCGTTTGATAACGCTCAGCATCCGCTTCACTATCAGGTCGCGCAATGTAAGGTGGCAATGGCAAGTGTCCGATCCGATCAAGCAATTCGAGAACAGGCTCGTCAGTCAACCATTCAACCTTGAATAATTCCCCCTCTCTGCCGAGAAAACGCGCTTGGGCTCCACCCTCTAATTCAAGAATCGAATGGATGGCTGGTTTTTTACTGACACGTAAGTGAACCAGAGCTTGTTGATCTGGCAAAAGCCGCTCGATGAGCATTTCGAACCGACCACCACTGTCTTTCTGACCATATAAGCGCGCAGGAATAACCCGCGTATTGTTTAATACCAACAAATCATTGGGATTTAACGCCTTTAAGATATCGCTAAACACCCCATCACGCAAAGTGCCATCACAACTCACATGCAACAATCGGCTGGCTGCTCTATCAGGCAAAGGATACTGCGCAATTAACGATTCAGGTAAATGATAGTCGTAATCACTAACAAAATTTCCAAACATTAACTCACCTATACTCAGATATTATTCTTGGTTTTTCTTGCTACCATAAATCGTCAAGCTGTGCCAAGACAGGTCATAACCTCGCTCGTCAGCAATCGCTTTAATGCGTGACTCAATAACAGGATCAACAAACTCTTCTACCAATCCTGATTGCAAACACACCAGATGATCGTGATTGTCGCCTGTATCGAGTTCAAAAGTAGAAATATTATTTTCAAAATTCAATCGACGCACAATGCCCGCAGTCTCAAACTGAGTCAATACACGATAAACGGTTGCCAAACCCACTTCTTCGTCCTGCTCTAAAAGCACTTTATAAACATCTTCCGCAGTTAAATGATGCTGATCGCCAGCGCTTTCCAAAATTTCCAAAATTTTGACACGTGGAAGTGTCACTTTAAGCCCAGCTTTGCGCAGATCTGCTGTCTGTTTCATACAATAACTTTCCTAC
The DNA here is from genome assembly GCA_964646525.1 of uncultured Francisella sp. Classification (GTDB taxonomy): domain Bacteria; phylum Pseudomonadota; class Gammaproteobacteria; order Thiomicrospirales; family Thiomicrospiraceae. The sequence continues at coordinate 52,922 of CAZYER010000004.1, forward strand.
TTTATGGTATTCCAATTCGGTTTACGGTATAGTTTAGCCTAATATGCAGGACTAAACCACCTACCTTAACAGTTACAGGCTCTCGTTAACATGATTCGCATACTCATTTCTATTGCACTAATCGCTTCTCTCACAGCATGTATAAACCCACATCGTGTTAGGGTAGATCAAGGCGTGCTGATTGATCAATCTAGCTTAAACAACTTACAAGTAGGACTCACTCAAGATCAAGTGCGACGTATTTTTGGACCACCGTCAAACCAGTCTTCTTTCAGCAATAACCGTTGGGAATATGTGTTCCGTTCAACAGACCCCAACTTTCAAGCCGATAAGGTTAAGCTATTAGTAATTGAGTTTGACGCTCAAGGTTATGTCGCGCGTTGGACGACGCCAACCAACAACAAAACCTAAGCACTCATAACTTTGTTTTGAGCACTGTTAATCTTTTATTTTTCTGTTGCTCGACGACGTCTCGCCTCTTTAGGATCATTAACTAAGGGGCGATAAATTTCAATCCGATCACCCGCTTTCAAAATCTGGCTCATTTTAACCACCTTGCCGAAAATCCCCACTTTGCCATCAATAATTTCAATGTGTGGTACAAGTTGGTGAATTTCAGATTGCGATAACGCCTGAGCAATAGTACACCCTTCCGCGACCTTTTCTTGAATTAAAAACTGTTGACGCGGCAAAGCATAAGCCACCTCAATGTCAATCATATTAGCTTCCATAAAGTTCCTTTGCCCTAAGCAAAAAAGCATCAATCAATGAACTAATAACCTGCTCAAATACCGAACCCACCGTCATAGACAACAATCGATTATTAAACTCAAAATCTAACGCCAACGTCACCCTGCAAGAACCCTCATTTAGAGACTCAAACACCCAACCACCTGTCAACTGCTTAAAAGGTCCCTTTGCTAAACGCATATCAACGCGTTCATTAAGGGTTAACTGATTAAGCGTTGCAAAAGCGACTTTAACTGGACCTTTAGCTATGGTAATCTCGGCCTCAACGAAAGCGCCTTCTTGTTTAAGAATACGAGCGCCACCACACCAAGGCAAAAATTGAGGGTAAGCAACCACATCAGCAACGATAGTGTATATTTGATCTACCCGATAAGGCATCACTAGACTTTTATGAATACGCCCCATTGGCGCAATCCTCACTGTTTTAACGTATAATCATATTCATTATGACAAAAGCCACTAAAAAACAAAACTCATCCCCCACCATTGCCTTAAATAAAAAGGCATTGCATGATTACAGCATCGAAGACAATTTTGAAGCTGGCATTGTGTTAGAAGGCTGGGAGGTTAAAAGTATTCGTGACGGTCGCGTTCAACTGCGTGACAGTTACGTTATGTTCCGTAATCAAGAAGCTTTTTTGATTGGTGCTCATTTTTCACCGCTGTCTTCTGCCTCAACCCATGTCAATCCCGATGCGCAACGGATTCGTAAGCTATTATTGCATCGAAGCCAAATTCATAAAATCATGGGGCGTGTACAACAGCAAGGTTACACCTGCGTGTGTCTAAAAATGTATTGGAAGGGGCCATTAGTTAAGGTCGAAATCGCCTTAGCTAAAGGAAAACAAACACACGACAAACGCCAAAGTGAAAAAGACAAGGACTGGCAACGTGAAAAAGCACGCATTGTTAGCAACCACTTAAAACGCTAAAAAGCACTTGACACTAACCTGCTATAAACCCTATAATGGCAAGAGTTGATTCGGAATATAGCGCAGTCTGGTAGCGCACCTGTTTTGGGTACAGGTGGTCGGGGGTTCGAATCCCTCTATTCCGACCAACGATTCACTTTTTTGCGATACGCGCCCGTAGCTCAACCGGATAGAGCACTCGCCTTCTAAGCGAGCGGTTGCGGGTTCGATTCCTGCCGGGTGCGCCATGCACTTGGACATAAAAATCCCCTTCAATGGTGGGTGTAGCTCAGTTGGTAGAGCACAGGATTGTGATTCCTGTTGTCGTGGGTTCGATCCCCATCACTCACCCCATTAAATTCAAGCACTTACATCAAAATTCAACCCTTAAAACAAACCATTTTATTCAAAATGGGACACTAGCGGGACACTGAACCGCAACATCTAAGCAATCAAAACATCATCAAACAACACCAACACACTCATTTTTCCTTCTCTTAATTCCACCATCACAACTCGCTAACATCAAAATATTGTCCCATTGTGTCCCTCCAATGCCCCGATAGTGTCCCATAATCTTATTTTCAGCATTTTATTAATTTCTATTTCATTGTTTTAATTGAATTAAATTCATAACAATAACAGGAAAATTCATCCTATATTGTGTTATTACGTGTTGTGTTGTATGATTAATACACCCAAAACAGCAAAGAAGAATCAGCATGGCAAGTATCGAAAAGAGAGAAACCGACTCAGGTACAACCTACCGTGTAGAGGTTAGACTCAAGGACACCCGACACAATCGGCATCATTCGACCGATTAACGGACGCTAAGAAGTGGGCAACACAAACAGAAGCGGCAATTCGTGAAGGGCGTTATTTCACTGGCAACATTGTTCAAGCCAAAACCTTAGCCGAAGCAATCGAGCGTTACAAAAATGAACACCTACCCGAACTGAAAGATGCTGAAAATCGCTGGCGCATTTTAGAGTATTGGCTAAAAAACTACGGTGCTTACACCCTACCCCACCTAACAGCCGACCTATTGGCTAAAGCACGGGATGAATTGAGCAACACACCCGTAAAGACCAGAGCAAAGAACCCCGACCCAAACGCGCCCATTCGCTTACTATCCCCAGCCCGTGTAAATCGTTACCTTACTGGACTAAGCCCCGTGCTTACCACTTGTGTCAAAGAATGGGGATGGCTGGAATATAACCCAATGGAAAAGGTACGCAAGCGCAAAGAACCAGCGGGCATCATTCGATTTTTAAGCACCGATGAAAGAAGCCGTTTAATGGCGGCATTAAAAGACCCTAGCACACCCGCATATTTATACCCCGTTGTGTTGATTGCCGCATTTACAGGGGCACGCAAGGAAAACATCTTGTCACTCACATGGCAACAAATCGACCTTGATAGACGGTGCATATTCCTACCAGAAACCAAAAATGGCGAGCGTCAAACCTTGCCATTAGTTGACCCTGCTTTATCGGCTGTTATCGACTGGAAAACAAAGCCGCAAAAATTACCGAGTGCGTTTTTATTCCCTAGCCCCGTCAAAGTTAATCAGCACGTTACCCTTAGTGGGCATGTGTGGAAAAACCTATTAGCCAAAGCACAGATTGAAAACTTTAGGTTTCACGATCTACGTCATTCATTCGCTTCTGAGCTGGCAATGAGTGGCGCATCACTAGCAGAAATTGCAGCGGGTACAGGACACAAGACCCTACAAATGGTCAAACGCTACGCCCACCTATCACACGACCACACAGCAAACGTGGCTGAACGCATGGCCGCAAAAGTAGCAGCAGAATTAAACCAACAAAACAGCAAAGGCGGTAAATGATGTGGCATAAGGAGTACTACAAACTGGATGAAGCTGCTATGGTGTTAGAAGCTGACAATAGACTAATTCATGCTGGTTTATTGTGTCAAGAAGTTTCATAATGTGTTGTGTGATATTATTTAACCGTTAAATACAGGGGGCTTTATGGCAACAATCGACCTACACCCGCAATATGTTACAGACAGTGACGGCCATAAAACAGCGGTGTTATTACCGTTTGAAGAGTTTCAGGAGTTACTAGCGGACTTGTCAGACTTAGCGGCTATTGCCACTCGCATGAATGAACCAACACAAAGCCTATCAAGCCTTAAAGCAGAACTTACCGCCAATGGCTTGTTATAACGTCATCATCAAGGCGAGTGCAAAAAAGGAATTGGCAACACTACCAAAGCCAATGATAGCCCGCTTAATCACCGCCATTGAATCGCTGGCAACAGACCCTAGACCTAATGGCGTTCGTAAACTGACTGGCACGCAAGATATGTACAGGGTGCGAGTTTCTGATTATCGGATTGTGTATCGAATCGAAGATGATAGGTTAGTGATTGAAGTGGTGCGTGTGGCACACCGTAAAGAGGTTTATTGGTAATAAAGTTGCTGTCCCGTGGGACACTGGCGTGACACTAAGGGGCAATTTAGAACAGTAACGATACAACACAAGACAAAAACCAAGACACCGTAACAAATTGATTTAATAGCTTATTTAGTGTTGCTTTATGTTGTATGTTATTGATTTTATTAGATTGTGATTCCTGTTGTCGTGGGTTCGATCCCCATCACTCACCCCATTAAATACTTAATAAATTCAACACCTTATCTAACAACCTATTTTCATAAAAACTTTATCTAAAATCATTAGTAGTCTAAATTCAGATCAAAAAATTATCCCAAATCCTCGCTTTTACATTGTAAACTTTGACCAAACTCCCTTTTATATCGCACAAAATCGTGCCAATTAAATGCAAAAAGTCTAAATCGTGTAGCTATCATATCCTTATCATTCGATAAACATATAAGGAGGTAATGATGAGTATAGAAAGATTATTTGATAATTCGATGTGTACAGCGAAACAAGCTGCTGACTTTTTAGGGGTAACGGTAGGCACTTTGGAAGTCTGGAGGTCAACTGGCAGATATGCCATTCCTTTCGTCAAAGTTGGTAGAAATATTAGATATAAGATATCCGACTTAGAAAAGTTTTTGACAAGCCGAACATTCACCAACACATCTCAGGCTAAACATGCTGCTTAACAAAGTTCAGCCGCGCCTCAATCACTGTTGAGCACAACAAGCACTTCCTTGCCGTGTCACCTTTGGTGACTGGGCAATCTTTAACACCGTATAGCCCGCGTGCGATAGCTGGCGGGCGGCGAGTCTAAATGTTGTAAAACAGCTCCACAAAATCCATCAGTTTGTCTTGCACACGTGGTAACACCACTTTGCGCTCTAACAGCTTGGGCTTAACACTGAGTG